>CACLST010000005.1 GCA_902609675.1 uncultured Pelagibacteraceae bacterium
AGATATTAATTTAAAGTATTGATAGATGTCCAAAAAAATATTTTCTGGTGTTCAGCCTACAGGCAATCTTCACTTAGGTAATTATCTTGGTGCTATTAAAAATTTTGTTGAATTAAATAATGATAATCAAAATGAATGTATTTTTTGTGTTGTAGATTTACATGCAATCACTGTTAAGCAAGATAAAGATCAATTAAAGAACAATATTCTTGAAACAACTGCAACATTTATAGCAAGCGGTATTGATCCAAGTAAAAGTATTATTTTTAATCAATCAAAAGTTCATGCACATGCAGAAGGATCATGGATGTTAAGTTGCATGGCACCAATGGGTTGGTTAAATAGAATGACACAATTTAAAGAAAAAGCTGGTAAAGATAAGGAAAAGGCTTCTGTTGGTCTATACATTTATCCCATATTGATGGCTAGCGATATATTACTTTATGATGCAACGCATGTACCAGTTGGAGAAGATCAGAAACAACATTTGGAATTAACAAGAGACATTGCCCAAAAATTTAATAAAGATTTTGACTGTGAGGATTTTTTAAAAGTTCCGGAACCTTTAATAAAAAAAAGTTTTTCGAGAATAATGAGTTTAAAAGATGGTTCAAAAAAAATGAGTAAATCAGATCCATCAGATCTTAGTAGGATTAATTTAAACGATACTAAAGACGAAATTATAAACAAAATTAAAAAAGCAAAAACTGACTCTTTACCAATTCCTTTTGAAGAACAGAAATTAAAAGATAGACCTGAAGCTGAAAATCTTCTTGGAATATATTCAAGTATTTCAGATCAAACTTTAGATAAAACTTTAGAAGAATTCGGGGGAAAAAATTTTTCAGATCTAAAAAGTCAATTAGTTGAAGTTTTATCAAGTAAAATTTCACCAATTTCCGATGAGATAAAAAAATTGATCAATGATCAAAATTATTTAGACAAAGTTCTTGCAGAAGGAGCATTTAAGGCAGAAGAAATTGCAGGAAAAAAAATAAAAGAAATGAAGAAAATAATAGGTTTTTAAATTCTTTAAATTTAAGAATTTATAGCTATATAAGAGGTATGTTTATTCAAACTCAAGAAACTCCAAACCCAAATTCTCTGAAATTCCTGCCAGGTAAAAGGGTATCAAACGATGGGCCTTATGAATTTTTAAATGCGAACCAAACACAAATTCCTTTATTAAAAAATATTTTATCAATTAATGGTGTTACAGGAATATTTTTGAGTGAGGATTTTCTATCAATTAATAAAATTCAAGATGAAAAATGGGAAAATATAAAGCACATTGTTATTTCACATTTAAATGAATTCTATGATGAAGGTAATGAGTTTATCATAAATAAAAAGTCAGATTTAGACAATAGTAATGATTATAGTGAAATTGAAAATAAAATTATAAAAATATTAGAAACTAAAATTAGGCCAGCGGTAGCGAGAGATGGTGGAGACATAACATTTAAAGAATTTAAAGATGGAAAAGTTACAGTTATATTGAAAGGTAGTTGTTCTGGATGCCCATCTTCAACCTTAACTTTAAAACAAGGTGTCCAAAACCTACTTTGTCATTATATCCCAGAAGTTAAAGAAGTTTTAGCTGTATAATATCAATTCTATCAATTATAAAAATTAAGAATAGTTATGAAAAAAAAAACTTTTAGAACAAAACAAGATAATAGTAGTCTAAATTTTTTTAAAACTTTGTTAACAAGTTTAGCTATAATTTTAGTATTCTCAATTTTACCTAATTCAGTTAGTTTTATAAAAAATAATTTTAAATCTAATGAAGTTGTTCTTAATTCCTCAAAACAAAGTTTTAACGAAACATTAGATAAGCAGAATAAAAAAAATAAAATAATAAAAGATACTATAAAAGATAGATTTTCATGGAATATCTTTGAAGACATTGATGTTTTTGGTAAAGACGAAGAGGATAACGATCCTCAAAGATTGAGCGCCTCAACAATTGAAGAACTATTTAAAGATAATGGATATGATCTTGATACTGTGAAAAAAACTAAATTAGTCAATGTGGGCAATCAATTAACAAAGCTTCCTAAAGAACTAAAAAATATTGAAAGTCCCAAAAAAAGAAAAAAACTGTTTATTAAAATTGTACTACCATTGATTATTGAGGAAAATCTTAAAATAAGATTTGATCGAAAAAAACTTTTTGAAATTTTAAATAAAAATAATACCTCATCAAGCGATAAAGCCTGGTTTGAACTGAAATTTAAACAGTATGGTATTAAAAATAATGATTTAGCAAAACTTAAAATAAGAATGGATGAAATTCCAGTTTCATTAGCGATAGCTCAAGCTGCAAAAGAAACTGGTTGGGGAAGTTCGAGATTTGCACAAGAAGGTAATGCATTATTTGGTCAGTGGACCTGGTCCGGCGAAGGTATTAAGCCTTTAGAAGTTGAAAAAGACAAAAAACATAAAGTCGCAAAGTTTAAAATTTTGAAAGCTTCTGTAAGAGCTTATCAAAGAAATTTAAATACACATCCTAGCTATAAAGATTTTAGAATTGAACGAGCAATTCAAAGAGATAATGATGAAAAGTTAGATAGTTTAAAACTAGTTAATTTTTTAGAAAAATATGCTGAAACAGGTAAAGAATATACAGAAGTTCTTAAAAAAATTATTAATCAGAATTCTTTAACTGATTTTGATGATGTAGATATTTTACCGACAAGTTTAAAAATGAAGAGTCTAATTTAGAGTAAATTGAGTTCCAAACCATCTCCATCCATCTTTATCCTGCATTGAACAATTAATTCTCCCTCTTCTTGGTAAAAATTTTTCAGTAAAGATAACTTCAATTTTATCTTTTTTATAATTTAGTTTAGAGTTTTTCCAATCACCACCTTCATTTGAAAAGCAATTTATTTTATTTATTTTAGGTTGATCATTAAAAAATTTAATTACCAGTTTAGGTGGATTATTAGTTTCTAATAAAAATTTTTCTTCTGGAGTTATGACTTTATATTGAATTGGTAAAAGATTAATTAAAAATTTGAATCTTTTAAGGTCTCCGTACTTCTCATTTATTGGAAATCTAGGTAACTCATATTTATCTTTATTTAAATCTATAACTCCTGAATGTTGACCAAAAGCATAGTCAAATTTTTCAGTAATATATTTCTTTTGTTCTAAACTATACTCGCCAAATGGGTATGAAAAAAACTTAGAATTATAGCCAAGATTTTTCTCAAATATTTTTATTGATTTACGAATATCTTTTTCAAATTTTTCAAAATTATATTTTACTAAGTATTCATGTGAATGTGAGTGATTTCCTATAAATACAAAATCCTCCTTTGATATCTCTATAATTTCATCCCAACTCATATAACCTTTGTTACCCACAGCCTCTGTTGAAACAAATAAAATGAAAGGGATCTTGTCTCTTTTTAGAATTGGCCATGCATTTAAATAAAAAGAAGAGAATGCATCATCAATAGTGAGTAAAATTTTTTTTTTTTCACTTACTTTGTTAAACTCTAATTCAAAGTTTTTCGGATTTAAAAAAGAGAAATTATTTTCTCTGATAATATTTAAATGTTCTTGAAATACATCAATTTTTATATTGGTAGAAGGATATTTATTTTCTTCAAATCTATGATACATCAAGGCCAAAATTCCCTTTTCTTTAGGTTCATATTTCTTATTTACAGGATCTGCGTAAGCATTTAAAAAAAATAAAAAAATAATGATAAATTTAATAATTAATGCGGCTAATGAAGAAATTGTTTTTGTGATCATTGCTGATAAACAATCATATACTAGCAAACATACAAACAGTAGAGAAAACTTTGATAATTTTATGAAACTACTTTTGAGATTTATGAATATAAAAAAAATTAAAATAAGCGATATTCATAGAATATTTGTCAATTTAGGACCTGGCAAATTCACCAGTCTTAGAATTTCCTTATCAGTAGCCAAAGCTATTTGTTTGGTAAATAATGCGTCTCTAATTGGATTTAAATCGCATGATTTAATTAATAAAAATTATAAAAATTTAATAAAATTAGATAAAAATAAAAGTTTGATAAAACCTGTATATTCAAGTTAGAATAAACTATGACTGAAACTATAGAACAAATTTGCCTAAAGAAAGGTGTCAAACTTACTGATCAAAGAAAAATAATTGCTAAAGTCTTATCTGAGTCAAAAGAAGTTTATGGTGAGTCTGATCATCCCGATGTTGATGAATTATATCAAAGAGTTTCTAAGTTAGATTCAAAGATAAGTATTGCTACAGTTTATAGAACAGTTAAGCTTTTTGAGGAATCTGGCATACTAACCAAGCACGATTTTAAAGGTGGAAAAGCAAGATATGAAACATTAGTTGAAAGTCATCACGATCATCTTATTGATATTAAATCAGGAGAAATTATTGAGTTTGTTGATGAAGAAATAGAAAAACTACAAAAAAAAGTTGCAGAAAAGTATGGATATAACTTAGTAGATCATAAATTAGAGCTTTATGGAATTAAAAAAAGTAAATGATAGGGACTTAAGAATTTTTTTTAAAAGCTAAAATATGTTGAATGGAAAAATCTTCATAAAAACTTTTGGTTGTCAAATGAACGAGTATGATTCTAATAGAATCTATGATTCTGTTAGTAAGTTGGGCTTTACAAAGACTACAAATCAATCTAATGCAGATTGTTATATTTTAAATACTTGTCACATTCGTGATAAAGCGAAAGAAAAAGTTTACCATGAAATCGGTAGAGTTAAAAAATTATATAGAGATAAAAAAAAACCAATAGTGGTAGTTGCAGGTTGTGTTGCACAAGCTGAAAATGAAGAAATGATGAAGAGGGAGCCATATATAGATATTGTATTAGGTCCTCAATCATATCACAAAGTTAATGAATTGTTAAAAAATCATATTGCAAATTTAAAACAAGAGGAAACAGAATTTGATACTATTTCAAAGTTTGGATATTTTGATCAAATAAAAAACAATGATAATAAAATATCTGCTTTCTTAACTATTCAAGAGGGATGTGATAAGTTTTGTCATTTTTGTGTAGTACCTTATACAAGAGGACCTGAGTATTCTAGACCATTTAATAAAATCATAGCTGAAGCAGAGCAATTAATAAAAAATGGAGCAAAAGAAATAACATTGCTCGGTCAAAATGTTAACGCTTATTCATATAAAGAAAATTCTAAAGAATTTAGAATCTCTAATTTAATAAACCATTTAGATCATTTTTCAGAGTTAGAGAGAATAAGATATACCACGTCACACCCAAGGGATATGACTGATGATTTAATTGATTGTTATTCTTATAGTAATAAATTAATGCCTTTTGTTCACTTACCTATCCAAAGTGGATCAAATAAAATATTAGAGTTAATGAATAGAAAACATACTGTAGATGATTATATAAAAATTTATGAAAGACTAAAAAAAATTAATAAAGAGATAGAATTTTCAAGCGATTTCATAATTGGTTATCCTGGAGAAACCCAAAGAGATTTTGAAGATACATTTGAACTGATAAAAAAAATAAAATTTATTAATTCTTTTTCCTTTATTTTTAGTCCCAGACCTGGGACAAAAGCATCTACATTTAAGATGGTTGATAGAAATTTAGCTAAAGAAAGACTTACTTTAATTCAGGAAAAATTATTCAATAACCAAAAAGAAAAAAATAAATCATTAGAAAATAGTATACTTGAGGTGCTAGTTGAAAATAAAATGAAAAAACAAAATAAATTATTTGGAAGAAATAAATATATTTCTCCTGTAATTTTTGATGGAAATGAAAGTCTTATTGGTGAGGTTGTAAAAGTAAAAGTTCAAAATAGTAACCAAAACACATTATTTGGATTACTAGATAAAAATATGAAAGCCGCTTGAATTGAGTAAGTTAAACAAAAAAAATATTATTTCAGAATTAAAATACGTATATTCTGAAAACAATACTTTAAGTATAATATTTAAAAATAACGACTTGTTTCTTGGTGTAGCAGGTGAGTTTAATAATAATTTAAAGGAACTAGAGAAAATTACAAAAACTAGCTTGTATTCTAGAGGGAATTCTATCCTTGTAAAAAGTGATCCAGAAAAGAATAATTTGATCAAAAATGCTATACAATTTTTGACTGAACAGTTTTTAAATAATGGAACAATTGAAAAAAAAGATATAATTTCATCTATTAACGAATTTATGATAGATGAAAAAAATAAATCTGAAAAAAAAGTAGAATATATAATTAAAACCCCAAAAAAGTCTGTAATACCAAGGTCTGAAAGACAGAAAGATTATGTTAGAGCTTTAAAGGAGTCGGAAATAATTATTTCAGCTGGACCAGCTGGAACTGGGAAAACTTTTTTAGCAGTTGCTGTAGCATTAACAATGTTATTAGAAAAAAAAATAGAAAGAATAATTTTATCGAGACCTGCTGTTGAGGCCGGCGAAAGACTTGGATTTTTACCTGGTGATATGAGAGATAAAGTAGATCCATATCTAAGACCTTTATATGACTCATTGTATGATTTATTAGATTTTGAAAAGATACAAAAAAAAATTGAAGTTGGCGACATAGAAATAGCCCCTCTAGCTTTTATGAGAGGTAGAACTTTAAAAAATTCTTTTGCAATTCTAGATGAGGCACAAAACGCAACAGATACACAGATTAAAATGTTTTTAACTAGAATAGGAGAAAACTCTAAGATAGTAATCAACGGAGATCCGTCACAAATTGATCTGCCAAATAAATCCCTTTCAGGCCTATATAGATCAAAAAAACTACTTGGGCATCTAAAAGAAATATCGGTCGTTGACTTTGATTACAAAGATGTAGTGAGGCACCCACTTGTATCTAAAATTGTTAAGGCATATTCTGATCAAAGTTCAGACGGATGATAAAAGCCAATGTAATATCTGGCTATTCAAGCTGGAAAAAAAAAATAAAAAAACCAGACGATTACTTTAAGAAAAGACTTAAAATATTATCCAAAGCACCTCTATTTAAAAAAAAAAATCATGAATTCTCGATACTCTTGACCAACGATATGAAAATGAAATATTTAAATCTTAAATTTAGAAAAAAAAATAAAACTACTGATGTTTTATCATTTCCAATGAAAATTAAAGAGAAAAAAAGACTATATGTGGGTGATATAGCAATTAGTTATGAAATTATCAAAGAAAGATCAAAAAAAACAAATTTCCTCTTAGAGTTTGATAAAATGTGGATACATGGATATCTTCATTTAATTGGTTATGATCATAAGAAATCAAATGATTTTAAAAAAATGTTCAAAAAAGAAAAATTAATATTGAATTATTTCCATTAAGTATATTGACTTTGCTAAACAAAAATAAAATTCTATTATACTTATTTGTATTCTCATTTGGTCTGATATCATCTTTTAGTCTTCCACCTTACAATATATTTTACATAAATTTCTTTTCATACCCTGCTCTTTTGTGGACATTACTATTTTATTCAAAAAATAAAATTGTTTCATTTAATATTGGATGGATATTTGGATTTGGTTATTTTATGTCCAATTTGTATTGGATAACGAATTCATTAACTTTTGAAGATATTTTTAAACCTTTAATACCATTTGCTCTAATTTTAATTCCATTATTTTTAGGGTTATTTTATGGTTTTTCAACTTTAGTCTTTTCAATTTTAAATCCAAAAAAAAATCTTTTATCAATTTTAATTTTAGCCACTACTATGTCTGTATTTGAATATATCAGAAGTTTCTTGTTTGGTGGTTTTCCCTGGAATTTAATTGCTTTTAGCTTTGTAAATCATTTAGAATTTATTCAAATACTGTCTATAACAGGGACTTATGCTTTTAATTCATTAGTTATTTTATTTTTTTTATCTCCGACCATTTTGTTCTTTAATTACAAAATAAAAGTGAAAATAAGTATAATTATTTTTTCTCTATCAGCTCTTTTCACTAATTATTTTTTGGGTAACTCAAATTTGGAACAGTTTGAACGGACTGAAAAAAAAGATTTAGGTTTTAACATCAAGATAATCTCCCCTAAAGTTAATATTAATAGATATTTTCAAAATGAAAATCCCAGTGAATTTATCCTTGAATTGATTAATATTTCTAAGCCTAATCCATCAACCGAAACACTATTTATATTTCCTGAAGGTATTCTTTCAAGTATTTATTTTGATGATCTTAAAAAATTTAAAACTCTCTTCTCAAATAATTTTTCAAAAAAACATAAAATTATTTTAGGTATGAACACAGATGAAAAACAAAATATTTATAATTCACTTTTAGTGATGAATAATGATCTTAATGTTTTACAAAAATACCACAAAAATAAGTTAGTACCATTTGGAGAGTTCTTGCCATTTGATAATATACTAAGTAACTGGGGATTTAAAAAAATCACTCAAGGTTACCAATCTTTCTCCGCAGATAATCGAAGAGATCTCATTAAATTTAATAATTATAGTTTTATCCCACTTATTTGTTATGAAATTATTTATTCTGGTCAAATAAATAATAGTGAAAAAAATTATGATTTTATATTAAACATCTCTGAGGATGGTTGGTTTGGAAATTCTATCGGTCCATACCAACATTACTCTCACTCAATTTTCAGATCTATTGAGGAAGGTAAACCGGTCATCCGTTCATCAAATAACGGTATTTCAGCCTTTATTAATCCAAAAGGACAGGTAATTGGCAAAATTTTAACAACTGATAAGGGATTTATTGAGATTCAGTCTTTCAAAAAGTCAAATAAAACAATCTTTAGCTCTCATGGTAATAAGATCTTCTTTTATTTTCTATCTATTTATATTAGTTTAATTTTTTTTTTTAAAACACGGGAGAATTAATGAAGAAGAATTTTTTATTTACTAGTGAGTCAGTGTCAGAAGGGCACCCAGACAAAGTTTGTGACAGAATTTCAGACATGGTTGTGGACAGTTTTTTAGCTTCCGAACCCCAAGCAAGAGTTGCTTGTGAAACATTAACCACAACGAATAAAGTTGTATTAGCCGGAGAAGTAAGAGGTCCAGAACTTAAAGAAGATGAGTTAATCTCAAAAGTTAGAGGTTGTATCAAAGATATTGGCTATGATCAAGATGGCTTTTCTTGGAAAGAACAAACTAAAATTGAAACACATTTACACTCTCAATCAGCTGATATTGCAATGGGAGTAGACTCTGCAGGAAATAAAGATGAAGGTGCTGGGGATCAGGGAATTATGTTTGGTTATGCTTGTAACGAAACAGACGTATTGATGCCAGCCCCAATCCATTATTCACATAATATATTAAGATTAATGGCTGAAGATAGAAAGTCAGGAAAGCTAAATGGAATAGAGCCAGATTCAAAAAGTCAAATTACTATTGAATATAAAGATGGTATGCCTGCTGCTGTAACTTCAGTAGTTATTTCCACCCAACATTCGAAAGACGTTAATTTAGCCCAAGTTAAAGAACTTTGTATGCCTTATATAGAAAGATCTATACCTAAAAATTTATTGGGCAGTCTTGATGAAAAAGAGATTTATATTAACCCAACTGGAAATTTTGTAATTGGTGGTCCAGATGGAGATAGTGGTCTAACTGGAAGAAAAATTATTGTTGATACATATGGTGGAGCTGCACCACATGGTGGCGGTGCATTTTCTGGAAAAGATCCTACAAAAGTTGATAGATCAGCTGCTTATGCATCAAGGTATTTGGCTAAGAATGTTGTAGCATCAAAAATTGCTGATAAATGTTTAATTCAATTAGCTTACGCTATTGGAGTTTCAAAACCACTGTCAATTTATGTAGATTTATTTGACAATGATGATGAGAAAAACATACATGTAGAAAAACTTATTAAAGAAAACTTTGATCTTAGCCCGAGAGGAATTAGAGAAATGTTAGGTTTAAACAAACCAATATATGAAAAAACTGCTGCTTACGGTCACTTTGGAAGAATTCCAGAGGATGATGGGTCATTTTCATGGGAAAAAACAGATAAATCTGGAGTTTTTAATAAGTAAATATTGTTGTAAATCAACAAAAAATAATTATATTCCTAGCACATTGTTGAAATTTCAAAAATGGGCCTAGGCCCATTTTTTTTTGGCTAAAAAATTATGTTAAATAGAAGAGCTGATAAATTAGAATTATTAAGAATAGCAGAAGCAGTTGCTCTGGAAAAATCTATAGATAAAGAACTAATTATAGGATCAATGGAGACAGGTATCGCTAAAGCTGCCAAATCAAAATTTGGATCAGATAATGAGATAAAAGTTGAAATTAATAGAGATAACGGAGATATTGGAATATTCAGAAAATTGTTAATTGTTGAAAAGCCAGAGAATGCAAGTTTAGAAATTACTCTCGAAGATGCAATTAAACTTAACGATACAAATAAAGGTAAAAAAATTGGTGATGAGGTTCTCCAGCCATTACCATCTTTTGATTTTGGAAGAATCGCTGCTCAAACAGCTAAACAAGTAATTAGTTTTAATGTAAGAGAAGCTGAAAGAGAAAGACAATATAATGACTTTATAGAAAAGAAAGATACAATTTTAAGTGGAATAGTTAAGAGATTAGAGTTTGGTAATGTGATAGTTGATCTTGGTAGAACTGAGTCAATAATTCAAAAAAATGAGATGATACCTAGGGAAAATATTAAAGCTGGCGATAGAGTTAAAGCATATTGTTTAGATGTAAGAAGAGAACCAAGAGGTCAACAAATATTTTTATCTAGAGCTCATCCAAAATTTATGGATAAATTATTTATTCAAGAAGTTCCCGAGATATATGATGGTTTGATTGAAATTAAATCTTCAGCGCGAGATCCTGGCAGTAGAGCAAAAATTTGTGTTAAAGCAATAGATACATCACTAGATCCAGTTGGAGCCTGTGTTGGAATGAGAGGCAGTAGAGTCCAGGCTGTAGTAAATGAACTTCAAGGTGAAAAAATAGATATAGTAAATTGGTCTGAGGACCCAGCAGTTGTTGTGGCAAATGCCTTATCTCCTGCAGAGGTGCAAAAAGTGAATGTTGACAGGGATGCAAAAAAACTTGACGTGATATTGACAGAAGAAAATCTTAGTAAAGCTATTGGAAGACGAGGTCAAAATGTTAGGTTAGCAACAAAGTTGTTGAATTATGAGATTAACATTATGACTGAACAAGAGGATTCTGAGAGAAGACAATTAGAATTTAAAGAAAAAACTGATAATATTGTAAAAAATTTAGAGCTTGATGAAACTCTAGGACAACTTTTAGTTGCTGAAGGATTTTCATCAATTGATGATATTAAAGATAGTGCTATAGATTCTCTTACTAAAATTGAAGGTATTGAAGAAGATACTGCAAAAGAATTGGTTGAAAGAGCAAAAGAATTTTACGAAAAAGATCAAGAAGAAATATCAAATAGAATTAAAGATCTTGGTTTACAAAATGATTTAATAAATCATCAAGGGCTTACTCCAGGAATGTTAGTTACATTAGGAGAACAGAAAATATTAACTTTAACTGATTTAGCAGATTTAGCTTCAGATGAACTCACAGGCACTTATGATATTATAAAAGGTGAAAGGGTAAAAGTTAAAGGTTATTTAGAGGAGTTCGCTTTATCGAAACAAGAAGCTGATAATTTGATTATGTCAGCAAGAGAAAAAGTTTACAAAGATTGAGAGATGGAAAATGGAAAAAAAAAAATTAAAGTTATCAGTATCAGGAAGCTCAAAGAAAGCATTTAACAGTATAGAAGAGGCTAAATCTAAATCTAAAAATACTGTTGTTATAGAAAAAAAAAGTTCTAAATTTCATGGTAAATCACAATTTTCGAGACAAAATAATGAAATTTTAAAATCTAGTAAAACTAATTATTCAAAGCCCACTAATTTTACAAGACCATCAACACCTCCTGCTTCGGACTTTGAAAAGAGGAAATTGGCAGAGCAAAGAGCAACTAGAAGAATCAAAGGTGAGATTATTCAAAAAGAAAATAAATTAAATAAGTTAAGTGGAAAAAGAAGAGAATTAAAACTAACTGTTTCGCGAGCGCTAAGTGATGATCATGCAGAAACCAAGTCTAGAAGTTTGGCATCTTATAAAAGAGCTAAACAGAAAGAAAATCGGAGCCTAAACCAAATTGATAATAACGAAAACTTTAAGCAAATTAAGAGAGAGATAAAATTACCAGAAGTAATTACTATTAGAGAACTTGCAAATAGGATGGCAGAACAATCAAGTAGTATTATTAAACACCTTTTAGGTATGGGTGTAACAGTAACAATAAATCATACGATAGATGCAGATACAGCTGAGTATTTGGTTAAAGAATTTGGCCATTATCCTATACGTGAAACAAAAGCAGAGGAAATAATTGAAAAAATAAAAGAGGTAAAATCAAAAAATTTAAAAAATCGACCTCCTATTGTTACAGTCATGGGCCATGTTGATCATGGAAAAACATCAGTTTTAGATGTTTTAAGAGAGGCAAATGTAGTTTCAGGAGAATTTGGTGGTATTACTCAACACATAGGTGCTTATCAGATAAATCATGATAATAACAAAATTACATTTATAGATACACCAGGTCACGCTGCCTTTACAGAAATGAGATCGAGAGGATCCAAATTAACTGATATAGTTGTATTAGTTGTTGCAGCAGATGATGGTGTTAAGCCACAAACAATTGAGTCAATTAAACATGCAAAAGCAGCCAAAGTTCCAATAGTTGTAGCTATAAACAAATGTGATTTACCAGAAGCAAACCCACAAAAAATAAAAAATCAACTACTAGAATATGAATTAATTGCTGAAGATCTTTCAGGTGATACTTTAATGGTGGAAATATCTACTAAAACAAAAAATAATTTAGATAAATTAGTTGAATCGATTTTGTTGCAAGCAGAGTTGTTAGATTTAAAAACTGATTTTGAAACTAATGCTAAGGGAATAGTTTTGGAGTCCA
This sequence comes from uncultured Pelagibacteraceae bacterium, assembly GCA_902609675.1. Taxonomy (GTDB): domain Bacteria; phylum Pseudomonadota; class Alphaproteobacteria; order Pelagibacterales; family Pelagibacteraceae; genus Pelagibacter. The sequence continues at coordinate 12,962 of CACLST010000005.1, forward strand.
AAATAGATGTTGGAAGAGGTCCAGTAGCAAATATAATAGTCACTGCAGGCACTTTAAAAAAGGGAGACTATTTTGTTAGTGGTTTAAAATGGGGAAAAATTAGAGCTATAATAAATGATCAAGGGAAAAATATTGAAATAGCCAAACCAGCTACACCTGTTGAAATCATTGGTATAAATGGAGCAGCTAAATCTGGAGATGATTTTATTGTTTTACCAAATGAAAAAGAAGCTAAATCATTATGTGAAGCAAGAGTAGAAGAGTCAAAAGATGACAAAATACCACTGACTTTTGTTAATCAAGATTCAGCTTTTCAAAATTCAGTTTCGGAAGAATTAAATATAATTATTAAATCAGATGTACATGGATCATCTGAGGCAATTAAAAATGCAGTAGATCAAATTAAGCATGATGAGGTAAAACCAAAAATACTTCTTTCAGATATAGGAATGGTTACGGAAACAGATGTGACTTTGGCAAAAGCCTCAAATGCAGTAATAATAGCATTTAATGTCAAGCCAAGCAAAGAAGCCAAAAAAAGAGCTGAACAAGAAAAAATTTCCATTTCATCATTCAATATAATTTATGAAGTTTTAGATTTTATAAAAAGAAAAATGGCGGGTTTACTATCGCCAAACATTGAAGAAAAAATTATTGGAAGTGCAGAAATACTTGAAATTTTTAAGGTTTCAAAAGTTGGTAAAGTTGCTGGATCAAAAGTAGTTGAGGGAGAAATAACTCAAAACTCCAGTGCAAGGATTATCAGAGATGGTGCTATAATATTTAATGGAAAAATTGGTTCAATTTTTAGGGAAAAGGACCAAACTAAACAAGTTTCAGCTGGTTTAGAATGTGGAATAACTTTAAAAGATTTCGCTGATTATCAAAAAAAAGATATTATAGAGGTTTATAATTCAACAGTAACTGAGAGAACAATTTAAATGAAATACTTAGGCAAACCAATTACTCAAAGACAATTAAGAGTTGGAGAAATGATAAAACAAGCTTTAGGTACACTTTTTATAAGAGATGAAGTTAAAATACCAAATTTATCTACAAAAGAAATTACAGTAACTGAAGTTAGAATGTCACCAGATCTAAAAACAGCAAAAATATTTGTAATGCCCTTGGGGGGAAAAAATACAGTTGAAATTATAGAGAAATTAAAAATATCATCATTTATGATTAGAAAAGTTTTATCAAAGAAAATTATTATGAAATTTTTACCAAAACTTTTCTTTGTTAAAGATGATTCTTTTGATTATGCAGAAAAAATAGAGAATTTAATTAAACAAACAAACAAATAAATAAAGGAAAAAATGAAAGAAAAAGTAAAAGAACTTCAAATCCATGATACTGACACTGGTTCTTCAGAAGTTCAAATAGCTCAATTAACAGGAAAAATTGAGAGTTTATCGAAACATATAAAACAATTCAAAAAAGACAAACATTCTTCTGTAGGCCTTTTGAAAGCAGTAAATAGAAGAAAAAAATTATTAGACTATTTAAAGAAAAATAATATGGAGTCTTATAAAGTAGTATTAACGAAATTAAATTTAAGGAAGTAAATGTTCAAAGTAGTAAAAAAAGAGATAGAATTAAGTGGAAAAAAATTAAGTTTAGAAACAGGAAAGATAGCAAGACAAGCGGATGGAGCAATTATAGCCCAATGCGGAGAGACAGTTGTTTTAGCCACAGTTGTTGGTGCAAAGAAAGTAAATCCAGAAATGGATTACTTTCCATTATCTGTAAATTATCAAGAGAAATATTATGCAGCTGGAAAGATACCAGGTGGATATTTTAAAAGAGAAGCTAGACCAACCGAGAGTGAAACATTAATTTCAAGATTAATTGATAGACCTATAAGACCATTGTTTCCAGATGAATTTAAAAACGAAGTACAACTATTACCAACTGTAATATCGTATGACAAGGAGAATGAAGCAGATATTTTATCCATAATTGCATCGTCAGCTGCTTTAGCAATCTCAGGAATGCCTTTTATGGGTCCTGTGGGAGCATCAAGAGTTGGCTTTATTGAAGGAAAATACGTCCTCAATCCATCAAAGAATGAATTACAGAAATCTAAATTAGACTTAGTTGTAGCAGGAACTAAAGATGCTGTTTTAATGGTGGAGTCCGAAGCAGATGGTTTAACAGAAGAAGAAATGTTGAATGCTGTTAAATTCGGACACGAAGGTTTCGTTCCAATAATAGAAATGATCGAAGATCTTGCGAAAGATTGTAGAAAACCAGAGTGGACAGTTGTGAAAAAAGATCTTTCTGAAGTAAAAAAGAAATTAGAAGAAGAGTTTACTGAGGATTTGAAAAAAGCTTTCTCTACTAGAGATAAACAAGATAGATCAAATCAAATTTCTGATATTACTGAAAAAGCTAAAAAATTATATGAGGAAAATGAAGCTTACACTGATTTAGATGTAAATTCTCAACTTAAGAATTTAGAAAAATCTATTGTAAGAACTGATATTCTCAAAAATAAAAATCGTATTGATGGACGAGGTCTTGCAGATGTAAGACCAATCATGTGTGAAGTAGGTATACTGCCAAGAGTACATGGATCAGCATTATTTACTAGAGGTGAAACACAAGCGATTGTAACAACAACTTTAGGTACATCAGATGATGAACAAAGAATTGAAAGTTTAGATGGTCTTCAGAAAGAAAGATTTATGTTGCATTATAACTTCCCTCCTTTTTCAGTCGGTGAAACAGGAAGGATTGGAACAGGTAGAAGAGAAATCGGTCATGGTAAATTAGCGTGGAGAGCAATAAACTCATCATTACCATCAAAAGAAAACTTTCCTTACACATTTAGAATTGTTTCAGAGATCACTGAATCTAACGGTTCTTCTTCAATGGCAACAGTTTGTGGAACTTCACTTGCTCTTATGGATGCAGGTGTTCCGATTAAAGAACCAGTTGCTGGAATTGCAATGGGTTTAATCAAAGAAGGTAAGGATTTCTCTGTACTTTCAGACATTCTTGGTGATGAAGATCATCTTGGAGATATGGATTTTAAAGTTGCAGGTACTAAAGATGGGATCACATCTTTACAAATGGATATTAAAATTACAGGAATTACATTTGAAATAATGGAGCAGGCTTTAAATCAAGCAAAAGATGGTAGAATTCATATTTTGGGTGAAATGAATAAAGCATTAGATAAATCCAGAGATGATGTTGGCAAACATACTCCAAAAATGGAAAAAATTACTGTCGATAAAAAAGATATTGCAGCAGTTATTGGAAAAGGTGGGGCAACAATTAGAGAAATTGTCGAAAAATCTAGTGCTAAAGTTGATGTAAATGATGAAGGTATAGTAACGGTTGCTGCTCCAGATGAAGAGTCAAGAAACATTGCTATGCAAATGATTAAAGACATCACAGCTAAAGCTGAATTAAATAAAATTTATAATGGAAAAGTTATGAAAATTATGGAATTTGGTGCTTTTGTTAATTTCCTTGGAAAGCAAGATGGACTTGTGCATATATCTGAGCTTGCAGAAAAAAGAGTTGCAAAAGTTACGGATGTTGTGAAAGAAGGTGATGAAGTAAAAGTAAAAGTTATTGGATTTGATAGAGGAAAAGTTAAATTATCTATAAAGCAGGCTGCTATATAGATAAATGTCCAACCCATTTATTTTAATTGCTAGAATACGTGTTAAACAGGGCAAGGTTGAAGAGTATCTCAAGTTAGCAAAAGAAGCTGATGATGCTGTTAATGCATCAGAGCCAGACATGCTTATTCATACTTTTGATCAAGATCCAACTGATTCTTTAGAGTTTACTTGGAGCGAAGTTTACCGAAATAGTGAAGCTATGCTGCATCATCTAAATAATGCCCCAGTCCAAGCTTATGTTGAAAAGCACAACAAAATTGCCGATAGATTCGAAATAGAGGTCTATGGAAATATTACGGAAGAGACTATCAAGGCAATTAAAGATACAAATATACCTTTCAAGCATTTTAAAACTACTAATGTTGGTTATATTAGAAAAATATAATTACTAACTCTCCGGGACAAATAGCAAGCAAAGACCGTTGCTACAATATCTTTTTCCACCATCAGGTCCATCATTGAATACATGGCCGTGATGAGCACCACAATTTGCACAGCTGTATTCAGTCCTCTTCATACCAAATGAATAATCAGTTTTTGTTACAAATACACCAGGTAATGCCTCTGTAAAAGAAGGCCATCCAGTCCCACTGTCAAACTTTTTAACAGACTCAAACAATTTCACACCACAATTCGCGCAATGATATGACCCTTTTCTTTTTTCATAGTTTAATTCACTAGTACCAGCGCGCTCAGTACCCTCTTCAAACATTATTATCTTTTGCTCATTAGTAAGATCTGGATTTATTATATTATATTCACTCTCATCTTTTTTTAATTTTTTTTTAAATCCTACTAAATTGCTCGCTAATGATGTTATTGGATAAAATATTATTCCCAATATAGAAGCTCCAGCAATTTTTAAAAAATTTCTTCTCACAATATTTAATTATTTACTTTTTTTTACCAAGTTTATTTATCAAGAATAAAGCTATTGCAGTCAATAGGGCAAAAACTTCTAGTGCATGACCAGAGCCCTCAAGAATTAATTGAACAAAAATAAATATTATACAAACAACAAACCAAACTAAAATTAACATAATAAACTTTTAAGATATATTTTTTGGATCTGGCATACCTACTTTATTATAACCAGCATCAACATAGTGAATTTCACCTGTGACACCACCTGCCATATCGCTTAGGAGATATAATGCTGAGTTTCCAACATCGATATTATCTACATTTCTCTTTAAAAAGGAGTGATCAGCGTTCCATTTATATAAGAATTTAGCATCCCCAATAGCTGACGCAGCCAATGTTTTTATTGGTCCCGCACTTATTGCGTTCACCCTTATTCCTTTAGCCCCTAAATCTCTAGCTAAGTATTTAACACTAGACTCTAATGCTGCCTTACAAACTCCCATTACATTGTAATTAGGGATTGCTTTATTAGCCTCATAACTAAGTGTAATCATGCTACCACCATTTTTCATGACTTTTGAAGCTTCTTTTGCAACTTCAGTAAATGAAAAGCACGAAATTAACATACTTCTTAAAAAATTTTCTCTAGTAGTATTTAAATATTCTCCTGAAAGCTCAGATTTATCAGAAAAAGCAATTGCGTGAACTACAAAGTCTATCTCACCCCATTGAGATTTAACATCTTCAAATAGTTTTATTACATCTTCTTTTTTTTCAACATCACAGCTAAAAGTAACATTAGAATTCAGTTTTTCTGCAAGAGGAACTACTCTTTTTTTAAGAGCATCACCTAAATATGTAAAAGCTAATTCTGCACCTGCCTCTGAAAGTTTCTGAGAAATTCCCCAAGCAATAGATCTCTCATTAGCAACACCCATTATCAGTCCTTTTTTACCTTTCATTAAAGACATAAATTAGACTTTCTCAAATACTAGAGTTGCATTTGTTCCGCCAAAACCAAAACTATTAGACATGACAGTATTTAATGTTGCTTCTGTTTTCGTTTTAGCAACTATTGGAAATTTTTTAGCTTCTTCATCCATTTCGCTTATATTTGCTGACCCAGTTATAAAATTATTTTTCATCATAATTAAACAATAAATTGCTTCATGTACTGACGCAGCTCCTAACGGATGACCTGATAAAGATTTGGTCGAACTAATCTTAGGAATTTCATCTCCAAAAGTATCTTTAACAGCATTTAATTCAGTAATATCTCCAACTGGAGTAGAAGTTCCATGAGTATTTATATAATCTATTTTATTTTTTGAAGTTGCCATAGCCATTTGCATACATCTTGTTGCACCTTCACCAGATGGCGCTACCATATCATATCCATCTGATGTTGCTCCATAACCTGTTAATTCTGCGTATATTTTAGCTCCTCTAGCTTTAGCATGTTCATATTCTTCAAGAACTAAAACCCCTGCACCTCCAGCAATTACAAAACCATCTCTAGTTTTGTCATAAGCTCTTGAAGCTTTTTCAGGAGTATCATTATATTTAGAAGATAATGCAGTCATTGCATCAAACATTGCTGTCATCGCCCAGTGTATCTCTTCACTACCGCCTGCAAAAACAACATCTTGTTTACCCATTTGGATAAGTTCCATAGAGTTTCCAATACAGTGTCCGCTTGTTGCACAGGCTGAACTCATTGTATAGTTTGTACCTTTTATTTTAAAAGGCACAGCAAGTGTTGCTGATGCTGTACTTGCCATGGTCCTTGGTACAATAAAAGGTCCCATCAATTTTGGAGTTTTGGCTCTAGTTTTATCGGCTGCTAAAATGACATTTTCAATTGAAGGTCCTCCTGAACCCATTACGATTCCTGTTTTGAAATTACTTACTTCACTTTCTTCTAAGCCAGAGTCTTCAATTGCCTCTTTCATTGCAATATAATTGTAAGCAGATCCTGAACCCATAAATCTAATTGTTTTTCTATCTATATGATCCTCAAGTTTGATGTTAGGCTTTCCATGAATATGACTTTTAAGATTGTGTTCTTTATATTCTTCTGAAAATGAAATTCCTGATTTAGTATTTAATAAAGATTGATGAACTTCTTCCTGATTATTCCCAAGGCATGAAACAATTCCCAAACCTGTAATTACTACTCTTCGCATTATTTAAATAATCCTACTTTTAGACTGTCTGCAGAGTATATTTTTTTTCCATCAGCAAGAAGAATACCATTCGCTAATCCAACTGTTGTTTCGCCTTTAATCAATATTCTTTTCATATCAATAATATATGTTGCCATTTTGACATCTTTTAAAACCTCTCCTGTAAACTTTACTGTGCTTACTCCTAAAGCTCTTCCTCTTCCAGGATTTCCAAGCCAACCCAAGTAAAAGCCAACTAGTTGCCACATCGCATCTAAGCCTAAACATCCCGGCATCACTGGATCTTCCTTAAAGTGACAATTAAAAAACCACAGATCATCTTTTATATCAAGTTCAGCCTTCATCAAGCCTTTGTTAAAAGCTCCATTTTTTTCACTAATTTCAGTAATTCTATCAAACATTAGCATTGGTGGAGAAGGTAATTTTGCATTTCCAGGGCCAAAAAGCTCGCCATTTGCGCAGCTTATTAATTCATCATAATCAAAGGAACTTTTTTTCATAATTTTTTTAATCTTATTACTTGATTTACAAACATTATAATATAGATATTCTTTAGAATAATTATAATTAGTAATGGCTTACTCAGACCAATATATAGACAAATTAAGAAAATCAGGTCTAAGACCCACAAAACAAAGAATTAAAATTTGTGAAGCGTTGTTTAATGCTGAAAAGACTTTTCACTTTACAATTAAAGAACTGGTTAAAATCATTGAAAACCAAGCAAATATTAAGGTTTCTTTAGCAACTGTTTACAATACTGTTCACGCATTTATGAAGAAGGGTTATTTAAAAGAGATTCCACTAAATGCTTCACAAAGTTATTACGATACAAATGTAACTCATCATCACCATTTCTTTGACGAGGAAGAAAATAAATTGATTGATATTCATCAAGATGATGTTGATGAAATTAATATTAAAAGAACAATCCCAGGAAAAAAAATAAGATCAGTAGAAGTTATTGCTAAAATTGTGAGTGATAATCAATCTCAAAAATAATTCAATAATATCAATAGTTTAAATAGTAGATTATATTTATTCTAAACTGTTGACATATTATAATTCCTCTATATATAAACCACTTTAGAATCATTATTAATAGTAGGAGTAAATATGTCATTAAAAGGTAGTAAAACAGAGGAAAATTTAAAAGAAGCATTTGCTGGAGAAAGCCAAGCAAATAGAAGATATCTTTATTTTGCTCAAAAAGCGGATGTTGAAGGCTTTAACGATGTAGCAGCAGTATTTAGATCAACTGCAGAAGGTGAAACTGGACATGCTCATGGTCACTTAGAATATTTAGAAGAAGTAGGTGATCCTGCAACTGGTAAGCCAATTGGTGAAACAAAAGCCAATCTTGAGTCTGCAATTCAAGGTGAAACACACGAGTACACAGATATGTATCCTGGAATGGCTAAAACAGCTAGAGACGAAGGCTTTGATGAAATAGCTGATTGGTTTGAGACTTTAGCAAAAGCTGAAAAATCACACGCGGGTAAATTTCAAAAGACTTTAGAAAGCATCGCTTAAACAAAATTTGTGGACGAAACCCCTCTCGTCCACAAAAAATCACATCCAAAAAAATTATGAGTAAAGAAGGCAGCACACAAGCACCTACAAGGCACCCATTAAAATTCAGAGATCCAGATTTTGTAAATCCTGAAAAAATTGATCAGGAAATGAGAAGAGTATTTGATATCTGTCATGGATGTAGAAGATGTTTTAACTTGTGTGATAGTTTTCCAAAATTATTTGACTTTATCGATGAAACCGAGGGTGGCGAGGTATCAGATCTTTCAAGTGACAAATTTAAACCTGTTGTAGACTCTTGCACTTTGTGTGACATGTGTTTTATGACTAAATGTCCTTATGTACCACCACACGAATTTGATTTAGATTTTCCTCATTTAATGTTGAGATATAGAACAGCCCAAAGAAAAAATGGTGATATTTCGAAAACTGCCATCCAATTAACCCAAATTGATAGAAATTCTAAAATAGGAATATTTTTTAGCTTTTTTATTAATTGGATTACAAATGTTAAAAATAAATTTGCTAGAAAAGTTCTAGAATTTTTTACTGGAATAGACAAAAGAGTTATTTTGCCAAAATATAATAAAGAAACATTTGCAAATTATTTTCAAAAATTTAAAAAAAATATTTTACCAAAACACAAAGGGAGAAAAGTTGTAATTTATTCCACATGTTTTGTTAATTTTAATAAGAAAAAAACTGGAGAAGCAGCTTTAAAAGTACTTCATCATAATAATATAGAAGTAGAGCACTCTTATGCAGGTTGTTGTGGTATGCCTTATCTGGAACAAGCGGATCTAGATCAAGTTACAAAGCAAGCAGAGTTAGTCTCTAGAGAATTAATCAAATATGTCGAAAAAGATTATAAAGTAGTAACCTTAACAGCAAGTTGTGGATTAATGTTAAAGTTCGAATGGCCATTATTAATGCCAAATGACGGAATAATTAAAAAACTTTCTCAAAATACTCTTGATATTGATGAGTATGTTATGGATATTGCGAATAAAGAGGGTTTAGTTGATGGTTTGAAAGAAATTGATGGTGGAGTAACAGTACATAATGCTTGTCATGCTAGAGCACAAAATATGGGTAATAAGGCAAGAGATATGCTTAAATTAATTCCAAATATTAAATTAGATGTTGTTGAAAGATGTGCAGGTCATGGAGGAACCTTCGGTATTATGAAAGAAACTCATGATATAGCAAATAAGGTGGGCAAAACCACCGCAAGCACTGTTAAAAGAAAAAATAATAAATATATGGCTTCTGACTGTCCATTGGCTGGTAAACACATCAAGCAGTTGGCTGATGATACAAACATAGCAAGTGATGAAGCTGTGCATCCAATTGAGATAGTCTCAAAAAGTTATGGATTATAGAATGTCAAAAGAACAAAAAATTATTACAAAAGAAGATCTTCTTCCTTTAGATGCATACACAAAGGTTAGAAGACAAATGAGAAAAGAATTAGTTGAGTTTAAAAAGAATAGAAGAATACTTTTAGGGCCTTATGCAACATTTTATTTTGAATGTTATGAAACAATGATAGCTCAGGTACAAGAAATGCTTTACATTGAAAAGGGTGGAGATGAACAAGTTGCAGACGAACTTGCTGCATACAATCCTTTAATACCAAATGGAAAAGAATTAGTTGCCACTTTAATGTTTGAGATAGACAATCCTATAATTAGAGCAGAATTTCTTGGAAAGTTAGGTGGTGTTGAAAATAATATATTTATTAAAATTGGAGATGAAAAAATTTATGCAACCCCTGAAATGGATGTTGATAGAACTTCAGATGATGGAAAAGCATCTTCGGTTCAGTTTATACATTTTCAATTTACAGATGATCAAGTAAATAAGTTCAAAGACAAAAGCAATTCAATTGAAGTTGGTATTGATCATAAGGAGTATTCACACACAACAAAATTTTCGGAAGATAACATTAAAGCTCTTTCTGCAGATTTTAATTAACAATTCCCCAAATTTTTTCGTCATTCACAATCCAACCTGAGTAATCACCAGTCTTAATATTACACCATTTTTCTTCACATTTAATAACCTTTAAAAGACGACCCTCATCCAATTTAGCTAATGGTTTTGAGTATTTTGTTGGGTTTTTAAATAGAATTTTTTCAGATTTAGTGATTATTGAGCGTGAATTCCTCAATTGTGAAATATGAATCCAACCACTATTTTTTTTATGGTCGATAACTCTTCTGAAATTTTCTTTTTTATCGATTACTTTCAGAGGTAACTCAATCTTTCTATATACATATTTAATTGGATAATCAAAGCTTGGACCGTATCTAACATTTACTTTTTTATTTTTTAACATAAGAAAATAATTATTTTCTTGAGCAATCGATGAAAATGGTAAAAGAAAAAGGAATGAAAGTATTAAATATTTTCGCATATACATCCATTTCTTTTTTTAAATAATACTTTCCTAAATTTAAGATTTAATAAATCTATTATTAAAATATGAGAATTTAAATTTTTGCCAACATTTAAAATTGTCTTCAAAACCTCATTAGCTTGTAGGCTGCCTGTAATAAATGCTGTTGATCCCAATATACCATCTGTTTCACAATCCAAAACTCCTTCTGCTGGTTCTCCTTGGTAGAAACATTTTAAACAGGGACTTTTCTTTAAACTAAAATCAAATGTAAAAATATGTCCTTCAAATTTACTTATAGCTCCAATAATAAGTTTTTTTTTATATTTTAACGAAAATTTATTTAAAAGAAATTTTGCTTTAAAATTATCTGTACCATCAACAATAACATCATACTGTTTAAGAATTTTTCCTAAATTTTTATCTTCTGCTTTAATTCTATATGTTTTTACTTTTACCTTTTTATTAATTTTACTAATTTTTTTTTTTAAGATATTAACTTTATATTTTCCAACATCATCAGAAGTGAACATAACTTGTCGATTCAAATTTGATATACTCACTTTATCATGGTCCATCATACCAATTTCACCAATACCTGCTCTACAAAGTAAATCAATAACAGGTGTCCCTAAGCCACCACACCCAACAACTAAAACTTTAGCATTTTGAAATTTCTTTTGACCTAAAACCCCAACTTTTTTTAAAATAATCTGTCTTGAATATCGTTCTAGGTCCTTGTTACTAAACATTTACTATTTACCAGTAGATCCAAATCCTCCAGACCCTCTGATTGTCTCTGGTAATTCATTTGTTTCTTCAATTTCTACTTTTAAAATAGGCATTAAAACCATTTGAGCAACTCTATCTTCATCATTGATAGTAAATTCGTCTTTACCATGGTTAAATAAAATAATTTTAAGCTCTCCTCTATAATCACTATCAATTGTACCTGGTGTATTTAGTACACTAATACTTGATTTTGCAGCAAGACCAGATCTTGGTCTAATTTGAACCTCTGTATCTTCAGGAATTGCAATTGCAATACCTGTTGGTATCAACATCGACTCATTTGGTTTGATTGTTATAGGTTCATCTACACATGCCATCAGATCCATACCTGAAGATCCAGCAGTTTTATAACTTGGAAGTTTTGCTTTTTGGTTAAGTCTCTTAAATAAAACCTTTACCATTACTTAATTAAGCTCGGAGATAACTCTATTCACTATCTCAGATGCTATTAAAGATTTTTTTTTCTTTAACAATTTTTCACTTTCTTTATTTTTATAAAATATAGAAACTTCATTATCATCAGAGTCAAAACCTATTGTTTTATCGGAAATATCATTTGCAATAATCCAATCACAATTTTTTTGGTCTAATTTTTTCTTTGAATTTATCTCAAGATTTTGTGATTCAGCCGCAAATCCAATTGTAATCCTTGGTCTAAGAGAATTATGATTTGATATGTTTGATAAAATATCAATATTTTTTTCTAACTTGAGATTTAAATTTTCACTTTTTTTAATTTTTTCACTATTAATCTCTTTAACTTTAAAATCAGCTACTGCTGCATTAAAAATAGCAACATCAGTCGGTAGATTGTTGAGAGTTTCCCTAAACATTTCCTCTGCAGTTTTTACTGAAACAAATTTAACTCCATCAACTGGATCTAAATTTGTTTCTCCAGAAATAAGTGTTGTTTCAAAACCATTATCTCTTAATGATTTAGCTATTTCATAACCTTGTTTTCCACTTGATTTATTAGTTATAAATCTTACTGGATCTATAAATTCTTTAGTAGGTCCAGCTGTAACTAATGCCTTATATTTTTTATTTTTTTCAATATTCTTAAAATAATTTTCTATAGTCTCTAATATATATGAAGGTTCTGACATTTTGCCTTTTCCATACTCTCCACAAGCCATATCACCAATTTCAGGGCCAATTATCTTATAACCGTAACTTTTTAATTTTGATAAATTATCTTTAGTTGATTTGTGTTCCCACATTCTGACATTCATAGCTGGGACTAAAAACACTTGTTTATCAGATGCTAAAACGACAGTACTAGCTAGGTCGTCGGTTAAACCATAACTTAATTTTGATATTGTATTTGCTGTTGCAGGCACAATTAAAATTAAATCTGCCCATCTAGAAAGTGAAATATGATCCATTTCAGCTTCATTTTCTGCACTGAATATGTCTTCATATACTTTTTCCTGCGAAAGTGATGTAATAGATAGAGGTGTAACAAAGTTTTTACCACTCTTTGTAAGTATTGTTTTAATACTTACATCTCTTTTTTTTAAACCTCTTATGACTTCTAAACTTTTGTAAGCAGATATTCCACCACATATGATTAGAAGTATTTTTTTATTTTTCATGAGGAGAATTAAAATACCAATAGGGTTAAAATTACAAGAGATAATAAGCCAATAATAGACTGGTTTCTAAATGACTTCATTTCTTCTTTTTTAGTATTTAATTCATTATAAGAGTTCGAATTTTGGGGTATTTGACCACTTGCAAGGTAATTAAGAGCTTGGTTTGCTTTGTCCATTACTTCAGGTAAATTTGGAAGACGTTTTAATACCTCCACAGAGTCTTTTAATGTTTCATTAATTGAATTTATAGGATCTTTAGTTTCTCTTAGCCATTTTTCTAGAACAGGTTTGGATGTTTCCCATATGTTTGTCTCAGGGTTTAATCTTCTTGCAACTCCTTCAACTACTACCATCGTTTTTTGCAACATAAGTAACTGAGGTTGGGTTTGCATATTAAATTTTTCGGTAACATCAAAAAGTTGTTTTAAAAGTTTTCCACCTGAAATATTTTTTATAGAGTGTCCAAAAATTGGTTCACCAATTGATCTTAATGCTTGAGCAAGATCATTGACAGGTACATTATTTGGGACTAGTCCTGCTGCAAGATGTACCTCAGCAACTTTTTTATAATCTCTTTGTATAAATCCAAATAAAATTTCAGCTAAAAATCTTTTACTGACATTATCTAGTCTTCCCATGATACCAAAATCTATGGGAACAATTTGACCACTATCATTTACAAAAATGTTTCCTTGATGCATATCCGCGTGAAAAAATCCATCTCTTACAGCATGTCTTAAGAAATGTTGAATTATATCAGTAGCAATTTTTTTTGTGTCAATTGATCTTTTCTCTAGCTCTTCTGTCTCTCTAATTGATACACCGTCAATCCAATCAAGTGTCATTATATTTTCGCTTGTATAATCCCAATATATTTTGGGAACTTCAAAACCCACGTCATTTTTGGTATTTTCTGCATATTCGTTAGCTGCAGCGGCTTCAAATCTTAAATCCATCTCAAGACTGGTAATTTCTTTCAACAAAAAAACTACTTCAACAAGCTTTAATCGTTTAGTTTTCTTGATGAATGACTCAATGATATAAGCAAAAAGCATCAGAGCATCAACTTCTTCGTTAAAAATTTTTTTAATATTTGGTCTTAATATTTTTATTGCTACGTTTTTAATAACTCCATTATCGTTAATTTGAGCTTTATGTACTTGAGCAATTGAAGCAGCTGCAACTGGCTCACTTATATTAATTATTGAATTATACAGTTCATCACCTAAATCTTTTTTAATCATTTCTTTAGCTTTTGATTGTGAAAAAGGAGGAAGTTTATCTTGTAAATTTTCTAGTTCCTTTGATAATTTATCTCCTATTATGTCAGGCCTTGTCGCTAAAAACTGGCCGAGTTTAATAAATGTTGTACCCATAGATGCTAATGAATTAGATAATTTTTCGCCTTCACTTAAATTATCAAATGACACATCTTTTTTAGTAAAGGATAGGGAAAGTAATTTAAATATTACACTTATTAGTAAAGGTGGTTTATTAAATTTTGATAAAATACTTAAAACATCAGATTTAGCGAGTTTTCTACCGAGTTTAAATAATGTAATTAATCTTTTGAACATTATATTTTCCAACCAGAATGAATAGCAACTATTCCACCAGTTAAATTTCTATATGAACAATTTTTAAAATTATTTTGTTTCATTAAATCTATCAATTCTTCCTGATTAACAAATTCTTCTATACTTTTGGTCAAATATTCATAAGGGTCTTTATCACCAACAACTGCTTTTCCTATGTGAGGAATTAATTTCGAGTAATTTTTGTATAAAAAGTCTAAATTTGAATTTTGAATTTTTGAAAATTCTAAACACATATATCTCCCACCTGGTTTAAGAACTCTATAGGCTTCTGATAAAGATTTATCTAAATTTTTGGTATTTCGTAAACCGAAACTAATTGTATAGAAATCAAAACTATTATTATCGAATGGCAACTTTTCAGCTTCTGCAATAACCCATTTTATATTTTTATACTTGCTTAGTCTTTTTTTTCCTTTTTCAATCATTTTGTTGTTCGAATCTGAAGAGGTAATTTCTCCATACTTATCTGTATAGTCTAAAAATAATTTTCCTAAATCACCAGTCCCACAAGCAACATCTAAATAATTTTTGTTTCTAGTTGGATTCATCCAATTCATAAGGTTTTTTTTCCAAAGTCTATGAATTCCAAATGACATAAAATCGTTCATCAAGTCATATTTATTGTAGACTTTATTAAAAACTTCCTCGACGAGTCCTGCTTTATTTTGAAGATTTTGTTGCATATAAATTATATTAAGAAACTAATATAGTATGAAATGCCTGAATTACCAGAAGTAGAAATTGTCAAACAATCTTTAAATAAAAGTATTAAAGGAAAGGTTATTAATGAAATATTAATAAAAAACAGAAATTTAAGGTTTAAGATCTCAAAAAATTTTGAAAAAAATATAGTAAAAAAAAAAATTATTAAAGTAGATAGGTTTTCAAAACATTTAATACTCAAATTTGAGGATAGTTCTTATTTAATGATACATCTCGGGATGTCAGGAACTATTCATTTAATTAGCAAATCCAGAAAAAAAAATTCTATAACAAACACCAGTTTTTATCACTCTCCATTGTTACCTAAAAAGCATAATCATGTGGAAATGAAAATTGATAACTTAAAATTAATTTATAATGATCCAAGAAGATTTGGTTATTTTTCTTATTTTAAAAATGATGAAGAGATAAATAATAACTTTAGAAAATATGGGCCAGAACCTTTTGATCCATTGTTTGATAGAAATTATATTTTTAATTATTTTAAAAATAAAAAAAAAAATATTAAAAATTTTTTAATTGATCAAAATTTTGTTTCAGGAATTGGTAATATTTATGCTAGTGAAATATTATTTTTATGTAAGATTTTACCATCTAAAGAGGTAAGTTCACTTAGTTTAAATGATTGCCAAAAAATTTCTCATTTTTCAAAAGTAGTTTTAAGAAAAGCAATAGAAAAGGGAGGATCGAGTATCAGAGACTTTATGAATACAAGTGGAGACCAAGGTTCTTTTCAAAAAAATTTTAATGTTTATCAAAGAGAAAATAAAAAATGTTTAAAATATAGTTGCAAGGGAACAATACATAAAAAATTTATTTCAAATAGGTCTAGTTTTTTTTGTAATTTATGCCAAAAATAAACAATTATTGTATTGACCCAATCATTATCTGAAGATATACACTCACGCTTATGGCGAACACTAAATCAGCAATTAAACGTACTAGAAAAATTAAAAGGCAAACAGCTGTTAACAGATCTAGAAAGAGTCGTTATAGAAGTGCATTGAAAAAAATGAACTCTATAATTGAAAAAAAGGATAAGAAAGAGGCTTTAGCGTTTCTTCCAAAACTAAATTCCGAATTGATGTCAATTGCAAAAACTGGAATCATAAAAAGACAAAACGCCTCAAGGAATGTATCGAGAATTACAAAAAAAATTAATTCTTTATAACAACCTCCAATAAGTAAAAACTTATTTATATACAACTTAAGCGTACAATTTATTAATAATTTACTACATCTAAAAGTTTAATTTAAAAAATTACTAGATGTAGATTTAGTCAAATTTTAAATTTCAAATCTTGTACTCGACTAGGTTGCAAAAAAAATTTTTATAAAATTCAATCTAAAATTTATTCAATCATAAATTTTATTTTTTTTTGTTTTTACAAATAAATTTATTGCAATAATTTTTTATAAGTCTTAAGTGGAATTCCCTCATGAAAAATAATTTACAAAACAATAAAGCACTCGATAAGAAAATTGATTGGCAAAGCATTAAAAAAGAATTACGTGAAAAACTTGGAAACGATATTTTTGAGAGTTGGATAAAAAAAATTGAATTAGTTGAAGAATTTCATAATTATATATTATTTTCAGTCTCAACAAGATTTATAAGAGATTGGATAGTATCAAGATATTTAGACCAAATTTTGCAGACAATTAAAGAATACAAAAAAGACTTGGTGAGGATTGAATTCACAATAAAAAATAACAAAGAAACTGAAATTAGTGAGACAAATACTTCATCTCAAAATTCTTTTGAAACTAATAATGATAATGTATCGTTTATAAAAGACTCTTATCTTCAATATAATAGGATAGATCCAAATAAAAACTTTGAAAATTTCATAACTGGAGGAAGTAATAAATTAGCATTTGAAGCATCAAAAAAAGTCTCCAAGGATATAGCTCACTACAATCCTTTATATTTATATGGTGGTGTAGGAATGGGTAAAACACACTTACTAAACGCTATTGGTTTAGAATTAAAAGAAAAGAATAAAGTTATGTTTATATCAGCAGAGAGATTTATGTACCAATTTGTAAAGTCTATAAAATCAAATGAAATGGTAAAGTTTAAAGAGTACTTTAGAAATACAGATATTTTATTAATCGATGATATTCAGTTCATGAATGGTAAAGAAGCTATGCAAGAAGAATTTTTTCATACCTTTAACGCTTTATTAGATAAAAATTCTCAAATAATAATTTCAGCAGATAGACCACCAAATAAACTAACTAGGATTCAAGAGAGAATAAAATCTAGATTTTCAGGTGGTTTAGTTGTGGATATTCAAAACCCTGATTATGAACTAAGATATAAAATTATTAAATCTAAAACTGATGAATTAAAATTATCTTATTCAAATCAAGTAGTTATTTCTGAAGAAATTCAAAAATTTTTAAGCACAGAAATTAAAACTAGTATTAGAGAACTAGTTGGAGCACTAAATAGAATTGTTTCATTCACAAGGATTTATAATAAAGTTCCAAGCTTGTCCGAGGTCAAAATAGTTTTAAAAGATTTGCTAAATCTTACCGAAAATAAAGTTGATATTGATACAATACAAACAATAGTCTGTAAATTTTATAAAATTAGCAAAAATGAAATGCTTTCACCAAGAAGATCAAGATATCTTGTCAGACCTAGACAGACTGCAATTTATCTTGCAAAAATGCTAACATCTAAATCATTACCAGAGATAGGTAGATCTTTTTCTAATAGAGATCATACGACTGTAATTCACTCAGTCAAAACTATAGATAGATTGAGAAAAGAGGATAATGAATTAAATATTAATATTGATAGTTTAAAAAATAAGATTTTATATAATAAAGAAAATGAAGTTTAGCTTAAATCAACAAGACCTTCAAAAATCTTTAAATTATTGTCAGGGTGTAATTGAAAAAAGAAGTACTTTACCGATTCTTTCAAATGTATTATTGGATGTAAGTAATGGAAAACTAACAATTACAGCAACTGATCTTGATTTAATTTTTATTCATCAAATTCCAAATGTCGAAATATTAGAAGAGGGTAAAACTACTTCATCTTCATCAATAATGTATGATATTGTAAGAAAGTTTTCATCTGGAAGTAAAATTAACTTTTCTAATCCTAGCGAAAATAAATTGCACTTAGAGTCTGATAAATCTGTTTTCAACTTAAATTGTATCAATGCTTCTGAATTTCCGTTAACAGATGAAAATTTTAATGAAAATGAGTTTTCGATTAAATCAAAAGAGCTACTAAAACTGTTAAATAAATGTAAATTCTCAGTATCTAACGACGAAACAAGACATTATTTAAGTGGAATTTTTTTACATCAGACAGAAGTTGAAGATAAAACTTTCTTAACAGCTGCAGCTACTGATAGCCATAGAATGTCTATTTCTAAGATTAGATTACAAAATAAAGTTCAATTTGATCAGATAATTTTACCAAAAAAGACTATTTTTCAACTTTGCTCATTACTAGAGGACTATGAGGGTGAAGTTAAAATATCAAATATTAAATCAAAAATTAAATTTGAAATTAACAATAGTATATTAATATCTAAACTTATTGATGGAAAATTTCCAAACTACGTACAGGTAATACCTAAAGAAAATCAAAAAAAATTAGAGGTTGATCTAAAATCATTTTTAAATTCGGTAGATAGGGTTGCTTCAGTATCTTTAGATAAAAAAGATGGTGTAAAATTTAATCTTTCAAAAGATAATCTTGATCTTTCAGTTAATAATACAAATAGTGGCGACGGCAAAGAGAGCTTGAGTGTTAAGTTTGATCACGAGCTAGATATAAGTTTTAACTCTAGGTATTTAATTGATGTTGCATCCCAACTTGACGGAGATAACATTGAGATTTATTTAAAAGATACAGGTTCACCAGCCTTAATTAGAGACCCAGCTGATTATGATAGCATATATGTAGTAATGCCAATGAAGGGCTAATTCATTTGATCTAATTCGTTATATATTTTACTTTCAATATGATTTGTAAAATCTGACGAGTTCATTCCAGGTTTTACTGCAGGGAGAATTGAAATTACTATTGTTTTTTTTGAGGTAATTTTTCCATTTTTAGGCCAAACATCTCCAGAATTTATAGCAACAGGTTGGCAATTTATTTCTAATTCTTCATAAATTCTACCAACTCCCTTTTTAAATGGAACTGTTTCTTTTGGTAAAACTCTAGTTCCTTGTGGGAATATAATTAATGGTCTTTCTGAATTTCTTACAGAATTTTTTATTTTATCAATTAAACCTAAATTATCTTTACTAATTTTATTTCTATTTATTGAAATAGATCCTATCTTTTTTAAATACCAACCAAATATAGGAATTTTAATTAATTCATATTTTAAAATAAATATTGGTGAATTAAAAATTGTTTGTAGGTAAAAAGTTTCAAACATCGATTGATGAGAACAAGCAATAAAAAACTTTTCACTTTTAATAATATTTTCTCTACCCTTAACAATAATTTTTGTTTGTAAAAAAATTTGAAGACAAAATGCTGCCCATCTTCCCATCATTTTTCCACCAAATAAAACTATTTTGGTTGGCATTATTAATGATGGAAGGAATATTATTGAAATTATAGATATACCCAGAAAGAAAAAAAATAAAAATAGAAGTTTTCTTATCATTTTTGTCAAAAACTAAATTATATCTTTTAGTTTTTGTCTTTTTTTAATTATATTTATTTTTGAACCTTTAATTAGTATTTCAGCAGGTTTAGGTCTAATGTTATAATTTGAAGATAACGATGAGCCGTATGCTCCTACATCACAAATAATAATATATTCTTTCTCATATAATTTTTGAAATTTATTTGTCGTTAAGAATTTATCTGTCGTTTCGCAAATCGGACCTACAAAATCATAACTTTTCTTTGTGATATTATTGGTTTTTTTTAATGGAATAATTTTATGCTTAGCACCATACAAGGCAGGTCTCATAAAATCATTCATAGCTGCATCTACAATAATAAAATCTTTTTTAGAATTTTCTTTTATATAAATAATTTTTGAAATTAAAATTGCAGTATCTCCTATAATTGATCTACCTGGTTCAAAAATAATTTTTGATTTATGTTTTTTTAAAAATTTTTTAATAATTTGGTTATATTTTTTATAATTAAATTTTTTATTGTCCTTATTATAGTCAATGCCCATACCACCACCAAGATCTATAAACTCAAAATTAAAATTAATTTTTTTTATTAATTTATCTAGGACGTTGAGCATTTTTTGATAAGGTTTATAATCTAGTATTTGACTTCCAATATGCACACTTAAACACTTTAGATTTAAAAATTTTGAATTTTTTATATATTTAGAAATTTCTATAAATGTCTTTTCATTAACGCCAAATTTATTTTCTTTTTTTCCAGTTGAGATTTGTTTAATTGTTTTTGCGTCTGTGTTTGGATTTAATCTAATTCCAATATCTATCCTTTTATTCTTAGATTTTGCTATACTTTCTATTTCTAGTATTTCACTTTTTGACTCGCAATTAATCAATAAAATTTTTTTATCTATCGCGTAAATCAATTCTGATCTAGTTTTACCCACTCCAGAAAAAACAATTTTTTTGGAATTTATTCCTGCCTTAAGAGCAATCATTAATTCACCTTTAGAGACAACATCGGCTCCCAATCCGTTACGTTTAATTAGTTTAAGTATTTCTAGATTACAGTTTGACTTTGTTGAAAAACATATAATTGGAGAAAATGATTTAAAACTATTCTTAAAGTTACTTATATTTTCATTAATTTTTTTTTCAGAGTAGCAAAAAATGGGTGTTTCAAATTTTTTAATTACTTTAGTGAGTCTGGATTTTTCAATTGTAAAAATATTATTGATATATTTCATTTTTTTTTGGCATTTTAAATACATTGCTAATATGATTTAATTTAAGAACATTATTATCTAATGATGCCTCATATTTTGGATCATTTTTTCTACCACATGACGTTAATAAAATTAGACATATAGTAATTAAAGTAATTTTTTTAATCATAATTATTTTTTTTTGTAACTTAATATCATTTTCCTAATGTTGTCGAAAGAAGTTCCACCGTAAGAAACTTTGGAATTAACAGATTTTTTTAGTTCAAATACTTTTAGAACATCAGCGGTTAAACCTTTTTCAATTTTATTTATCTCTTTTATTGTGAGTTCTGACAGTTTTTTTTTATTTTTTTCAGCATAATTTATGATTTTAGCTGTTTGTAAATAGGCTTTCCTAAATGGATAATTTAATTCTCTAACCATATAATCCGCTAAATCAGTTGCTGTAATATAGCCACTTTCTGCAAGTTCAACCATTCTTTTTTTATTCGGTGAAAAATTTTTAAGAACATCATTTAATATAATCAGTGAATTTTTTAATTGATCAAATGATTTAAAAAGAGTCTCTTTATCATCTTGCAAGTCCTTAAAATAAGAAAGGGGTAACCCTTTTAATGTTGTAAGCATAGAAAATAGATTTCCAAACATGAAACCTGTTTTGCCTCTCAAGTATTCTAGAGGATCAGGATTTTTTTTTTGAGGCATAATGGATGATCCAGTTACAATTTTATCATTCAAATTAATAAGCTTAAAAGCATCTGAATTCCATATTATAAACTCCTCTGCAATCCTAGAGATATGAACAGCACATGCAGAGCAAGAATAGAGAAAATCAATTACAAAATCTCTATCAGAAACAGTATCAATTGAGTTTTTAGTTGGTCTATCGAAACCTAGTTTTTTTGAAGTATAAAATCTGTCTATTTTAAATGAAGTCCCCGTTAGAGCAGCCACACCAAGTGGATTTTCATTAAGACTCTCTAAATTGTTTTTAAATCTTTTTTTATCCCTGCTAAACATTTCTAAGTAAGCCATTAAATAATGAGCAAAAGAAACTGCTTGTGCATTTTTTAGGTGTGTGAAACCAGGCATAATTGTTTCAACATTTTTTTCTGCTTTTTTTAAAATGTTTTTAATTGTAACGTCGATATTTTTAACAATTTCTTTATTGGCTTTTCTTAACCAAATTTTAAAATCTGTGACAACTTGATCATTTCTTGATCTTGCAGTGTGAATATACCCTGCTTCTTCTCCAATTAGCTCAAAAAGTCTATGTTCTATATTCATATGAATATCCTCAAGCTTGTCATCAAAAATAAATTTTTTTTTTATAATTTCGTTTTTAATTCTATTCAAACCCCAAACTATTTTATTTTTAATTTTAAAATTTATAATTTTTTGTCTAAACAGCATCTCAACATGTACAATTGAAGCTTCAATATCTTCTCTGAATAATCTTTTATCGATTTCTATTGATCCACCAACCTTTTTAAAAAGGTTTTTTGTTTCCTTTTTAATTCTAGTATTCCAAATTGGCTGATTGTTTTTATTTTTACCCATGATATTTAATTGTTCTAAATTTTATGAAAATCATTTTTTTTAATTATCTAATAATAATATTTTACTTAATATCATCTAGCGTTTCATATTCAATAGAGCGTCCAGAAATTAAGAATCTTATAGTGCATAAAGACAAGAAAAAAATTGAAAATATAGAATTTATCAAATCTGATGGCCAAAAAGTAAGTTTAAATAATTATAAATCAAACCCCTTAATAATAAATTTCTGGGCCACTTGGTGTGCTCCTTGTAAAAAAGAGATGCCATCTTTGGATAAACTTAAAACTTTAAATGAATTTAAAAATATTAATATTATTCCAATTAATATTGGTGGCGAAAGTTATAAAAAATCAAAAGAATTTTTTGATGAAATCAAAATTAAAAATTTAGATATATTTACAGGATCTGGACCAGAATTTTCTCAGTTGTTTAAACTAAGAGGATTACCAACAACAATTTTAATAGACCGAAATGGTTTTGAAGTTGGGAGAATTGTTGGGTATATTGACTTTAATGATCAATCTTTACTTGATTGGTTACCAAAAATTTTATGAAATTTTCATTAAATACAACAATAATAAAACCAGAAAATAATGAGAAAGTTAAAAGTGCAGTAATTTTACTTCATGGATATGGAGGTGATGGAAAAGATATCAGTATGCTTTCCTTAAATTGGAAAAGATTTTTAAAAAATACAGTTTTTTTATGTCCTGATGCACATGAAGTATGCAGCATAAATCCAACTGGTTTTCAATGGTTTGATTTAAATAATGAAGATCCAGAATATACTCTTCAAGAGTCAAAAAGGGCAGAAAATGTTTTAAACGGTTATATTTTAGAAGTAAGTAATTATTTTAACTTAGAATATTCACAAATTTGTGTTTCTGGTTTCAGCCAAGGATGCATGATGTCATTAAATGTTGGTCTAACATCAGAAAAAGAATTTAGTTGTATTGTAGGGTTTTCTGGAAGAATCATAAATATGAAAGACCTTTCTTCAAGAATTAAAAATAAAACTAATATTTTAATGATACATGGTGAAAATGATCCAATCGTCCCCCCAAGTAATTTACTTGAAGCTGAAGATTTTTTTATAAGAAATAAAATTAAAATTGAAACTTTAATGATTAAAAACTGTGATCACCATATACCTATGGAGGCATCAAGTGCGGCATTAAACTTTATTAAAAAAAATATAATTAATTAATAAATCCTTAATATACAATTAGTAAAGTTGATTAAAAATATATTTAATATATATTTTAATTATGATTGAACTTTCAGATCAAAGTATTTCGCTAGAAAAATGTCCAGCGTTAGTTTTAAATGCAGATTATAGACCTTTAAGTTATTATCCGCTTTCATTGTGGAGCTGGCAAGATTCAATTAAATCTGTTTTCTTAGATAGAGTTTCTATTGTTAGTTATTATGACAGACAAATCAGAAGTCCTTCGTTTAGTATGAAACTTCCAAGTGTAATTGCTCTTAAATCATACATTAGACCTCAATCAAATCCTAACTTTACAAGGTTTAACGTATTTTTAAGAGATAAGTTTAGCTGTCAATATTGTGGAAGTAAAAGTGAATTAACCTTTGATCACTTACTGCCGAGATCAAAAGGTGGAAAAACCAATTGGGATAATGTTGTAACAGCTTGTTCTTCCTGTAATGTTAAAAAGGGAGGAAGACTAATAAAAAACTCAGGTATGACATTAAATCAATGGCCTTTTCAACCTACTACTGAGGATCTTCATAAAAATGGAAAGAATTTTCCACCTAACTTTTTACATAAAAGTTGGATGGACTATTTGTATTGGGATGTCGAACTTGAACCATAACTAAATTTTTTCAGAGATTTTTATAGCAACCTTAGAACCAGTTTTAATTACTTTATCCATAATTGAATAAACACCTTTTTTTGTAGCACCCTTCTCGTAAGCTATATCTTTATGGTCTAATTCGTCTTGTCTAAATTTTATTATTTTTTCCTTTAAATCCTTTTCATCTCTTTCTATTTGGTCAATTTGGCTTTTATAATGTTCGTCTATTACCTCCTCGACAGAGGCCGTACATAACATCGCTGCTTTTTTTCCTAGTATTGTTGAGCCAAATCCTAGACCTAATCCAAGCAAATCCCATAATGGTAGTAATTTTGTTGGTTTTATATTTCTTTTTTCTATTTCATCCTCAAAAAAATTTGAGTGTTCCTCCTCATGCTTCTTCATTTCTCCAATAATTTGTTTCAAATCATCATTTTTTACAATAGTATTTAAAGCAAGTAGTTGACCCTCATAAATTTTAATTGCACCTCTTTCTCCAGCGTGATCTACTCTTATAAATTCTTCTAATTTTTTTTTATTAGTTTTTTTCATAGACCAATGTTCTAATAGAAAAAACAACAATTAAAATTGATAAAATTGTATTAATTGCCGCTAGTGAAATTCCAAGAATTTTAAAAGTGGCATCTTTACAATTAACAGGCATAGATTTGTTAAGAGACTCTAGTAATTTCAATTTATTTAAAATATCTAATGATCCATTTTTACAGGCTGATAGCTCATCAAATAAACTATTCTCAATTCCAAAATGATAACCAGATAGTACAGCGCTCAAAGTAAATATCATAATTGTAACTATTAAAATTTGATCATTATTCGAATAATTAAACCCGATAAAGCTTACAAATATTGTAGCTAGGTAAGGTAACCTTTGATAAATACATAACTTACATGGTTGATAATGCAATATATACTCAATGTATAAAGCTGAAAATATTGAAATTAATGAGATAAAAAAAATAATCAAATAAAAATTTTTTCTATTTGGAAATAGGATCATATTTAATTAATAAAATTATTTAAAAATTTATATATAAAATAAGCAAAAATAATTAAAATAATTGATAAAATAATAGAGAATTTTAGAAGTTTTTTTTCAATAATTTTTTTCATTGTAGATCCGAAGTTTCCGACTAAAAAAGCTATTAAAAAAAAACGCAAGCCTCTTGTTAAAAGAGAAATGATAACAAAATAAAAAATATTAAAGTTTATAAAACCACTTGTAATTGTGAGTAATTTAAAAGGTACTGGAGAGAAACCAGCAATTGCTAGTAGAGTTATCCAGGCTATAACCCCGCCTTCTGATGAAACTTTATCTTTCAAAAATGAAGCGTTATCTACACCATATATCTCAAAAATCTTAAGGCCAATTTCATTAAAGAAGACGTATCCTATAAAATACCCAAGGCAAGCTCCCAAAACAGATCCTATTGTTGCAATCAAGGCTATTCTAAACCATTCATTTTTTCTAGCTATTGTCATTGGAATTATTAAAACATCTGGTGGAATTGGAAATATAAAGCTCTCAATAAATGAAATAAAACCTAAAAAAGATTTAGATCTTTTATGACCTGCGAGGTTAATGGTTTTATCGTATAACTCTTTAAACATATTTTCTTTTAATATATTAAATGATCTAATACCATTAATTTAAAATGTAAAGTTTTGGGCGAATGGCGGAACTGGTAGACGCGTTGGACTCAAAATCCAATAGTAGCAATACTGTGAGAGTTCGATTCTCTCTTTGCCCACCAAAAATTTATGAATAAAGAAGATATTAAAAATTTAGTAGATTTATTTTTTATTAATTATAAAAAACAAAAAAAAGAGAATGTTCTTTTAACATCCTTAAAAGACCCTAATAATTATTTTACATGGGAAAAAACATTCCATTCAATTAAAAAACTTTCGTCAGAAATAAAAAAATATGTAAATAAGGGTGATAGATGTTTATTAATATCAGAAAATAGACCTGAGTGGTTTATAACTGATCTTTCAGTAATGTTGTCGGAAGCTATTACTGTACCAGCTTATACGACTTATGCTGAGAAAGATTATGAATATATAATTGAAAATTGTAACCCAAAATTAATATTTGTTTCTAATCAAGAGCAATTTAATAAAATAAAAGAAATTATAAAAACAAAGAGTTTTGTTATAAAAATATTTTCTTTTGAGGAATTGGATACAGATACCAATACTTATATTAATGTTAATAAATTATTTTCTAATTTAGATTATCAAGATTTAATCATTCCAGATCTATCAGCTAAAAGAAATGATCCAGCTTGTATTATTTATACTTCAGGAACACAAGGTAACCCAAAAGGTGTAATCTTAAGCCATGGTGGTATTTTAAATAATTGTGATGGTGCACTTGATATATTAAAACCTTTACTTACAAAACAGACTAGATTTTTGACCTGGTTGCCTCTTTCACATTCATATGAACATACGGTCCAATTTGTTCAAATAAGTGTTGGAGCAAAAATATTCTATGCAGAAAGTATTGATAAATTAATTAAAAATATGAATGAATGCAAACCTCAATTAATGACAGCAGTGCCTAGGTTTTATCAAAATTTATTTCAAAAGATTAATGCTAATTTTAGTAAAGTAACAGGTTTAAAGAAAAGTTTAATATTAAAAATGTTAGAGCTGGGCACAAAAAAAATCAATAAACAATCTTTAACATTTATAGAAAAATTAATTGATAAAATTTTAGAACAAATTGTGAGGAAAAAAATTAAAAGTCAATTTGGAGGAGAACTTAAAACTTTTGTTTCTGGTGGAGGAGCACTTGATAAAGAGGTTGGTATTTTTTTAAATGCCATAGGTCTTCCTACCTTGCAAGGTTATGGATTAACTGAGACCTCTCCAGTTGTAAGTTGCAATCCAATCGATGATATTAGGGTTGAGACTGTAGGACCACCATTTAAAGGAAATGAGGTAAAAATAGCCTCAGATGGAGAAATTTTAGTTAAAGGTGAGAATGTAATGTTGGGTTATTGGAATAATGAAAAAGAAACTAAGAAAGTATTAAAAGATGGATGGTTACATACAGGGGATATTGGAATTTTTGAAAATGGTTATTTAAAAATTACTGATAGAAAAAAAAATATTTTAATTACACCTGGTGGAGATAATATTTCTCCAGTTAAAATAGAAAATGAATTGTCAAATTCGAAATTTATAGATCAATCAATCGTTTATGGAGATAATAAACCATATTTAGTTGCTTTATTAGTCTTATCTGATGACAATATAAATGTAACACAAGATCAGATTAAAAAAGAATTAGAAAATATAAATAAAAATCTTTCTAAAATAGAAAAAATAAAAAAATTTTTTATAACCAATGAAAAATTTTCAATTGAAAATGGAATGTTAACACCAACTTTAAAACTTAAAAGATATAAAATTGTTGAGAAATATAAAAACGAATTCGAAAAACTTTATTAAAATATTTTTAAAAACACTTTATTAATAGCGATTTATTTAACTTTTTCTTAATTAATAAAAAAAAATAAAAAAAATAATTTTTTTTAAACTTTTTCAAAAAATTATATGTTTGACATAACTATTCAAAAAAAATAAAAATTAGTTATTAACGAATCATAAAGATTCGTTTAAAAAAAAAAGGGAGCTAAAGATGGCTAAAAGAAAAAAGAAAGCTGCTAAAAAGAAAACTAAGAAAAAAGCTAAGAAAAAAGCTAAAAAGAAAAAAAGAAGATAGTTTAGTATTCTTTTTAACTGATAACGCTTCTCATGGCGCTTGCGTGAGGAGCGTTTTTTTTTATTCTGTTAGTTCTTGAGTTATTGGCTCTTCAGCCACTGGTTTTTCTTCAACTTTTTGTATTTGTTTTTCTAGATTTCTCTTTAAAGCTTTATCAAGTTTTTTTTGAGCATCCTCAAGTCTTGATCCCATTACAATCTGAAATTCAGTTAATAGTCTGTCGTAAGCTTTTTCAAATAACTGTCTTTCACTGTAAGACTGATCGATCATAATATCATCACCTTTATTAAGATCCCTTACTACTTCAGCTAAGTCATAAATTTTGCCTGATGATATCTTAGCTTCATACTCCTGAGCCCTTCTACTCCACATGGATCGTTTAATTTTTGGTTTACTTTTTAAAATACTTACACATTTATTTATCTGATTTATTGTTGCTAATGGTCTTAAGTGTGATTGCTTGTTTACTGGAACCATTCCACTTGCCTTATCTTTTTCAAACTTCATTATATAGGTTTCGACATCAATGCCACCTATATTTATTTTTTTTGTTTCAGTAATTTGGCCTACCCCATGTTTTGGATAAACAACATAATCTTTTACTTTAAATACCTTTTTTTCCGTATCTTGTTTCTTTACTTTTTTAATTTCAGGTTTTTGTTCGTTGTTTTTAGGTATTCTTAGTGGATCAGTTTTGACTTCAATTTTATCTTTTTTTCTTACAGCTTTAATTACTTTCTTTTTTTTAATTTCTTTTGTAACTTTTTTTACCTCCGTTAATTTAGAAACTTTTATTGGTTTTATAACTTTTTTTATTGTTTTAGTTTTTTTTTTAACAACTTTTTTTTTCTTTTTATTACTCAAGATTTTCTTTAAAATATTTTTCATATTTATCTTTTACGTCTTTAAATTGTTCATGATCCGCTGGAGGATCTTTTTTTTCATTTATGTTCGGCCATATTTCCGAATATTTTTTATTCACCTCCAACCATTTTCCACCATCATCATCATTATCAGATATTATAGCGTCTACTGGACATTCTGGCTCGCAAACGCCACAATCTATACACTCATCGGGTTTAATTACAAGCATATTTTTACCTTCGTAAAAGCAATCCACCGGACATACTTCAACACAATCCATCAATTTACATTTGATGCACTTTTCATTAACTAAATAGGTCATGTTTTTTTTTGCCGAACTTTCTCTTTAATGTCTCCTACAACTTTTGGGTCAAGATAAAGAAGACCAGATAATCTTCTCATTAGATTTGTTTCATACATATCAGCATCTTCATCTGAATATATAATATCCCATAATGCCTCTATTATGATTTCTTTGTCTTCCTTATTTATATTTTTAACTTCTCTGGTAAAATCAAGTATCTGATTTGAATCTTTTTCTTTTTCCTCTGCATCATTTATAATTTTATCTATTTCTTTAGTTTCAGCGCCCATCTCAATAATTGCATCTTTTATAATTTTTTTTTCTTTATTTGTATAATTCTCATCAATTTTTGCTGAATGAATTAATAAACAAGCAACTGCTATTATTGATGGATGATTATTTTCTTTTTCAGTTTCTTCTTTTTTAAAAATATTAAACATTATTTTAAGTTAAGTTGTGAAAGGACATTAAAAGGATTGTCATTAATATTTTTATTAGTGTCTTTTTTTGTCATTTTTCTTAATGGAATATATCTAAAGTGAAGATTATTATTTTTTTCATAAGTTTTATAATTCATCTTTTTAATTAATTTCACAAAATTTTCTTTATTACAACCTAACAAATTCAACATTTCAGGAATTAACTTTATCTCTTTTATTTTATGCTCAGATTTAGTATTAAAAATCATTAAAAATAACCTTTCTAAAATATCTATTCTAACATATAAATTTTCAAATTTTTCAAAACCACATAAGAGCATTAAATTTTTATCTAAAATTTTCTTTTCTTCTAAAAAATTTAATCCAAAAGTTGGAGGTAGAAAGTCAAAATTTTTCTCATTAAAGTTTTTCCATAAGAGAATTCTCAAGGAAACAGAACTTGGTTTAAATAATTTAAACAAAAAAACATGATATCTTCCAAATTTTACACCTAAGTTTCTCAATTTTTTTCTTTCATCTTGATTAAGT
This sequence comes from uncultured Pelagibacteraceae bacterium, assembly GCA_902609675.1. GTDB lineage: Bacteria > Pseudomonadota > Alphaproteobacteria > Pelagibacterales > Pelagibacteraceae > Pelagibacter. Next base: position 43,426 of record CACLST010000005.1, read on the forward strand.
TTATTTAAATAATTTAAAACCTCATCTCTTTTAACAACTCCATTATTTTCATAAAGATGATAAGCTAAAGCTCTTATTTCTGAATTATTATCCTTTACATTTTTTAAATCTATTAGACTTTTTAACTCTGTTTCAATTTTATCATTGAGCCAGGACTGTAAATAAGAATTAAGTTTTGATTTCTCACTATTTTCAATCATTTCATCAATAATTAATTGAATTTGTGGATTTAGATAATCTGAACCTGGAATTAATTTACCTATTTGATTATTATTCCAATAAATTTTAAAATCATCTTTCAATTCAATTAAGCCGGTATCAATTATTTGAGTTATTCTTCTGATAATTTCAGGGACTACATTTTGCCTTGCAGCCTTTTTTAATGATTTGACGTCAGCATCCAATGTATCAACTTTAAGATCTAATTCTAATTTTAAACCTTTTAAACGACCAATAAACTGCTCGTTTATCATTACCTCTTCATCATTAATTATCTCTGTTTCAAACATAATATCTTGTTTTAAACCTCTGGCCAAAACGCTTGCCCTTTTATCTATAAATGTTTTTGTTAACTCTTCATGAAGTCTATCTGATAGCTTATCTTCTAGATTTTTAGTTCTTTCTATCCAATAGTCCTGATTTTCAACCCAGTTTGATTTATTTGATACATAAGCCCAAGTTCTGACATTAGCAATTCTATTAGACAAAGAGTCAACATTTCCATCTAATTTATCCAATAAAGATAGCTGGTCTTTCATATAGTGATTTGGAACTTTTTTATTCTTACTTGTTAAGAAATTAAAAATTTTACTTACAACTTCAAAGTGATGACCATATGTTTTTTTTACAAAATCAGGTATTTGGCAACATTCCCATAATATTTGTAAAACTTCACTATTATCTTGAATTTCAACATTAGTTGCTTCTTTTAAAAAATATTTTAATACCTTTTCGTCTTGGCATTCATTTATTCGTCTTAACCAGTCTTTATAGGGTCTCTCTTCTAAAGATTTTAATAATGAAACTTTGTTTCTAAAATTCAATTTTGAGTTTCTCCAAAAAATAGTTTGTATATCTGGAAAGCTATGAGTCTCTAATGCCTCAATTTCCTCAGGTCTAACTTCTTTACATTCACCTGTTGTGCCAAATATACCATCATTTAAGTATCTGCCTGCTCTACCTGCTATTTGTCCAATTTCAGAAATATTCAAATTTCTTAATTTTTTGCCATCAAATTTTTTTAAATTTGAAAAATAAACATTATCTAGATCCATATTTATCCCCATTCCAATTGCATCAGTTGCAACTAAGTAATCAACATCACCAGATTGGTATAAACTTACCTGCGAATTTCTTGTTTTAGGACTAAGTGAACCCATAACAATAGCAGCTCCACCTTTTTGACGTCTTATCAATTCTGCAATCGCGTAAACTTCCTCAGTAGAAAAAGCAATTACAGCACTTTTTCTTTCTATTCTTGAAATCTTTTTGTGACCACCAAATGATAATTTTGAAAGTCGTTCTCTATTTTTAAATTCAATATCATCATCAAGATTTTGAATAATTTTTTTGATCGAATTTGAACCCATGAACATAGTAAGCTTCTGACCTCTCATATGTAACAATCTATCTGTAAAAATATGACCTCTCTCATGATCATTACACATTTGTATTTCATCAATACCAACAAATTCTAAACTTTTGTCCAACGGCATAGACTCAACGGTGCAAAGAAAATATTTTGCATTTAATGGAATTATTTTTTCTTCACCTGTAATCAAAGCAACTTTTGATGGATCTACTTTTTCTATAATTTTATCATAAACCTCCCTAGCTAAAAGTCTTAAGGGGAAACCAATCATACCCGAATCAAAAGAAAGCATAGTTTCTATTGCTAAGAATGTTTTTCCTGTATTTGTAGGTCCGAGAACTGCTGTGATTTTATTTTTTGTCATTTCTAGCTTTGGTATGATTTTTTTTACCAATACTATATATTGTTACCTTTAAAGAACAAAAATAGGCTAAAACTAGTCCGAATCATTGAGGAAAAAGTTCTCATTTTTATTATTTAATGTTTTAAGGTTATCATAATTTCTTAAAATTAAATATATTTTTTTATGTCTCAAAAATTGTGGGAAGCTAATTCTCAAACAAAATTAAAATCAAATTTATTTGAATTTGAAAATTTTTTAGCAAAAAAATTTAATTACAAACCTAGGACAAACTATAAAAAATTGTATAATTGGACAATTGAAAACCCAAAGCTTTTTTGGTCTTCTATTTGGGAATTTTCAAATATCAAAGGTATTAAAAATGATAGATTTTATTTTCCTAGAGAAATTATTAAAAGTAAATTTTTAGTAAATTCAAAATTAAATTATTCAGAAAATTTATTGTCAAAAAATGATAATTCAAAAGCTGTTACATTTATTAGTGAAAATGGGTACCGAGAAAAAAAGTCTTGGAAGGAACTAAATAATAATACTTTAAAATTAATTAATTTTTTTAAAAAAAATAAAATCAAAGAAAAAGATAGAATTGCAGCGTATACAGCAAATCAAATTGAGACAGTTGAGAGTTTTTTAGCAACTAGTGCATTAGGAGCCATTTGGTCATCGTGCTCTCCAGACTTTGGTGTACAAGGCGTTATAGAAAGATTTTCTCAAATTAAACCAAATCTATTAATAATTACAGATAGATATTATTATAATGGTAAAGAGATTAATGTACTTGAAAGATTACCAGCTATTCTAAAAAAAATCAAATCTATTAAATGTGCTCTAATAATTAATTATCCTGGCAAAAAAAGCTTAAAACAAAACAAGATCAAAGGAGTTAAAATTTTCTATTACAATAAGTTAAAATGTAAAAAAGAAAAAGTATTCTCATTTAAAAAATTTGATTTTGATAAAGAGTTAGCAATTTTATATTCGAGTGGAACCACAGGTAAACCAAAGTGTATTTGTCATAGATCTGGTGGTGTTTTATTGCAACATTTAAAGGAGCACAAACTTCATTGTAACGTAAAGCCAGGTGATAACGTATTTTATTTTACAACTTGTGGGTGGATGATGTGGAATTGGTTGATGAGTTTTTTGGCATCAAAGGCTTCTATTGTTCTATTTGACGGCTTCCCTATGCATAAAAGAAATGATTTGTTATTTAAAATAGCTGAGAAAGAAAAAATTTCACTCTTAGGTATAAGTGCAAAATATATTGATCAAATAAAGAAGTATAATTTAAACATCAAAAATAAATATAAGCTAAAGCATCTAAAAACTATTTGTTCCACTGGATCACCTTTATCCCCTGACGGTTTTGATTATGTTTATAAAAATATAAAAAAAAATGTTCATTTAGCATCCATAGCTGGAGGAACAGATCTTGTTTCATGCTTCGTATTAGGAAATATATATTCACCAGTCTATAGGGGGCAAATTCAAAATAATGGTTTAGGAATGAATACGGATGTTTTTTCTGAAAAAGGAAAATCTTTAATTAACAAAAAAGGGGAATTGGTTTGTAAATCTGCATTTCCTTCAATGCCAAAATTATTTTGGAACGATATAAACAATAAAAAATACAAAAATGCGTACTTCAAGAAATTTAAAAATGTATGGCATCATGGTGATTTTGCTGAAAGAAAAAATAATGGAGGATATATAATTTATGGAAGATCAGATGCCACACTAAATCCTGGAGGAGCAAGGTTAGGTACTGCTGAAATATATTCTGTAGTAGAAAAATTTAAGGAAATAAAAGAGTCAATCGTGATAGGTCAATCTTGGGATAACGATATTAGAATTGTATTATTTTTAGTTTTAGATAAACATAATAGTTTAAATGAGGACCTTATAGCAAAAATTAAAAAAAATATAAGGTTTCAAGCTTCACCAAGACATGTACCATCAAAAATTATTGAAGTTACTGATATTCCAAGAACTAAAAATAATAAAATTGTAGAGCTAGCAGTTAAAAACGTAGTTGAAGGAAATAAAATTAAAAATATTCAGGCATTAAGCAACCCAGAATCTTTGAAGCAATTTAAAAATTTAATTGAATTAAAAAATTAGGGAATATTAGCCACCCAAACCTGCATTTGGAAGTGGTCTTCTTAAAATTTTCCAAATTCCAACTGCACTTGCAATTAGTTTTTTTTTACATTTAAGTTTGCAATTAATAAAAACCATTGATTTAGTAACTTTTTGAATCTCCACTGTTCCCAATAATTCGTCTCTAAGATTTGAGGGAGCTATAAATTTTATATCCAATGAAATTGTTACACATGGTTTATTACCACTTGCTCTATGACATGCAGTACCAGCACCAGCATCAATGATTGTACAAATATAACCACCATGAGTTATTCCAGCTTTGTTTAAATGTGTTTTTTTAATCTTAGTTTTAAACTCAAATTTTTTGTTAGTAATAGATCTAAACAATAAACCACCATTATGTTTCATGTAGCTTGGCTTATTACTTAATTGTTCAAATTTTTTTTTCATTAAAGGATTATTGTCATAATTAGTATAAATAATAAAACTAAACAAAAGAAATATATTACAGACTTTTCAAGTGATATTTTCATTTATCCTTTCATTTTGGTGCGCCTGCTAGGAGTTGAACCCAGAACCTCCTGGTCCGTAGCCAAGCGCTCTATCCAATTGAGCTACAGGCGCAATTTGTACAGTTTTTATACATAATTAATAATGTAAATTATTTTTTAAGCAAATATTGATATATATATATTACAAAAATGAATCTAGATTTATTAGTTCCTGATATAGGAGACTTTGAAAATGTTGAAATAATTGAAGTACTTGTAAAAAAAGGTGACAAAATCGATAAAAATGACCCTGTTGTCACATTAGAAAGTGATAAATCAAGCGTTGAAGTACCATCCAATTATGAAGGCACAATTGAAAATATAAATGTAAAAATTGGTGATAAAGTTTCAAAAGGGGATTTAATATTAACTCTATCTTCAAAAAATAAAGATGAACATGACAAAACTAATAAAACTTTAGACGAAAAAATTCCGCCTTCAACAGAGAAATTAATAAAGGAAGCAGAAACTGCTACTAAATCTGACATAAAAGTTGAAACAAAAGTTAAAGAGCCAAAACAAATCAAGCAAACAAGATTGATTAATGAAGTTAAAATGGTTAGTAGTAACGACGACATTGATCCTGTTGAAACTCAAGAGTGGTTAGATTCTTTAAGTGCAGTTCTGCAAAATGATGGTTCTGAAAGGGCTCATTTTTTAATTAAACAATTAATTGATCAATCTTATAAAGCCGGATCTAAAATTCCTCATACTCAAACTACTCCTTATGTGAATACAATACCACCTGAGGAGGAAAAAAGATCACCTGGAGACCAAAACATAGAACGTAAGTTAAGATCATTAATTAGATGGAATGCTGCTGCAATGGTAGTAAGAGCAAATAAAAAACATCCTGAACTTGGCGGTCATATAGGAACATTTGCATCAGCTGCAACCTTGTATGATGTTGGTATGAATCATTTTTGGCGAGCAAAAAATAATAAATTCGGAGGTGATCTAGTATATTTTCAAGGTCATAGTGCACCAGGAATGTATGCAAGAGCTTTTCTTGAGGGAAGACTAAATGAAAAGCAGTTAGATAGATTTAGACAAGAAGTACAAACTGGTGGACTTTCATCTTATCCACATCCTTGGCTCATGCCAAACTTTTGGCAGTTTCCAACAGTTTCAATGGGTATTGGTCCTATGTTAGCAATATATCAAGCAAGATTTATGAAATATCTAATCAATAGAGGATTAATTAAAGATGAGGGAAGAAAAGTTTGGGCTTTTCTTGGAGATGGAGAAATGGATGAACCCGAGTCACTTGGAGCAATTGGTTTAGCGGCGCGTGAAAATTTAGATAATTTAATATTTGTTGTAAATTGCAACTTACAAAGATTAGACGGTCCAGTAAGAGGAAATGGAAAAATAATTCAAGAATTAGAGGGTATTTTTAGAGGAGGTGGCTGGAACGTTTTAAAAGTTATCTGGGGATCTTATTGGGATTCACTTTTAGCGAATGATAAGACAGGACATTTAGTAAAAATCATGAATGAGACCGTAGATGGTGAATATCAAGCTTTTAAAGCAAGAAATGGACTGTACGTGAGAGAAAAGTTTTTTGGCAAATATCCTGAAACAACAGAATTAGTTTCATCAATGTCAGATACTGATATTTGGAGGCTTAATAGAGGAGGCCATGATCCTCATAAAGTTTATGCTGCATATGATAAAGCGGTCAATCACAAAGGAAGCCCTACAGTCATAATAGCTAAAACTATAAAAGGTTATGGTATGGGTAAAAGTGGTGAAAGTGTAAACACTACCCACCAACAAAAAAAATTGGATGTAGATGATTTAATG
>CACLST010000006.1 GCA_902609675.1 uncultured Pelagibacteraceae bacterium
ATTAATGGTTCTTGCACCACATTTAATCGCTAGTTCAACTGTCTTACACATATAATCCATATCTGTTCTGGTACCATCTTCGCAAGACCATTCCACATCATCAGTAAAATTTCTTGCATAAGTTACATTTTGTTTTATCGCTTCATAAACTTCTTCTGGTGATTTATTAAGTTTATGCTTCATATGTAAGGGGCTTGTGGAAATAAAAGTATGAATTCTAAATCTTGGAGCATGTTTAAGAGCCTCATAGCATCTATCAATATCTTTTTTTGAATGTCTTGCTAAACCTGCAGGTATTGATTTTTTTAATATTTTACTAACTTCAGTTACAGCTTCAAAATCTCCTGGAGATGCAATTGGAAATCCAGCTTCAATAATATCTATTCCAAGTTCGTCAAATACTCTAGCTATTTGGATTTTTTCTTCCAAACTCATTGATGCGCCAGGAGACTGCTCTCCATCACGCATTGTAGTATCAAAAATGTATACTCTGTTATTATCAGTCATTTAATTAATTTAAGCATGAGTATCATACATGCTCACGCTCAGATTGCAAAATAAAATGGCTATTTAAGACCAAATAAAACAATAATTTATCTACTTCTTATCGCTATCAACAAGTTTCTTTTTTGAAATCCAAGGCATCATAGCCCGAAGTTCAGCACCTACTTTTTCAACCGAATGTTCTGCTAATTTAGCTCTAGTTGCAAGAAAGTTTTTTTGACCATTTTTGCATTCTTCCATCCATTCTTTTGTAAACTTACCAGATTGAATTTCTGCTAAAACTTCTTTCATTCTTTGCTTAGTTTCATCTTTTTTAATTATTCTTGGACCTGACTGATACTCGCCATACTCTGCTGTATTTGAAATTGAATAATTCATATTAGCAATTCCACCTTCATATATTAAATCCACAATCAGTTTCACTTCGTGAACAGTTTCAAAATAAGCCATTTCTGGTTCATATCCAGCTTCAACTAAAGTTTCATATCCATTTTTAATCAGCTCAACAAGTCCACCACATAATACTGTTTGCTCCCCAAATAGATCCGTTTCTACCTCATCTTTAAATGTAGTTTCAATTATTCCAGATCTACCACCACCGACAGCTGATGCATATGACATTGCCAAATCTCTTGCTTTACCAGAACCATCTTGATGAACAGCAAATAAACAAGGAACTCCACCACCTTTTTCATATTCACTTCTTACTAAATGCCCAGGTCCCTTTGGTGCAACCATAAATACATCTAAATCTTTTCTAGCTTTTATAAGATCATAGTGAACATTTAAACCATGAGCGAACGCAATTGATGTTCCTTCTTTTACACGTTGCTCTATATGGTTTTTATATATTGATGCTTGTAATTCGTCTGGAGTAAGAATCATTACTACATCTGCCCATTCTGCAGCATCAGATAAATTCATAACTTTTAAACCTTTAGACTCAGCTTTTTCAATACTTGATGAGCCCTCTCTTAAAGCAACCACAACTTCTTTAACACCACTATCTCTTAGATTAAGTGCATGCGCATGTCCTTGGCTTCCATAGCCAAAAATTGCAACTTTCTTATCTTTTATTAAATCTACATTAGTATCTTTTTCATAAAACATTTTCATAATTTCTCTCCTTTAATTTTTAATTTATTTAAATATTTCTGATCCTCTTGTCATAGCGACTGCGCCTGTTCTTGAAACACTCACTAAACCAAATTTTTTTAAATTTTTTGACATAGTATCTATTTCTCTTCTTAAAGCTGTAATTTGTATAACATTTGATTTATTTGTTTGATCTAATATTACTGGGTTAAAATTTTTACAAGCTTCAAAAGCTTTATTTAATTTACCATTATTTGCAACAAACTTAAACAATGCCATTTCTTTAAAAATAACATTTTTATCTTCTCTCTTAAAATCTGCTACTTTATGAACTGGAACTAATTTTTTTAATTGAAGTTTAATCTGATCTACTACTTGTGGTGTACCGGTAGTTACAATTGTTATTCTTGAAATATTTTGCTTCTGATCGACTTCAGCCACTGCAAGGGACTCGATATTGTAGCCTCTTCCAGAAAATAAACCAACAACACGAGCTAAAACTCCAGCCTCATTGTCTACCCATACAACTATAATATGAGTATCAGGCTTCTGTTTTTTTCCTGCAAAACTATATGCTGATTTTGAGTTAGCCATTAAACCAGTGTTCTACCCTTTCCAGTAATCTTTTTTTCTTTTTGATCTTTAGGACCTAGTAACATTTGATTATGAGGTTTTCCAGAAGGTATCATTGGAAAACAGTTTTCTTGTTTATCTACAAGACAATCAAATATTACTGGTCGATCTGTATTTAACATTTCAATAATCTTATCATCTAATTCCTCAGGTGTTTTTGCTCTTATACCTACACAACCATAAGCTTCTGCCATTTTAACAAAATCTGGCAATGCGGCTGTATAACTTTCTGAATAATTTTTATCATGTAGTAATTCTTGCCATTGTCTTACCATTCCCATGTATTCATTATTTAAAATAAATATTTTTATGGGTAAATTGTATTGCACTGCAGTAGACATTTCTTGCATAGTCATTAAAACAGAGGCTTCTCCAGCAATATCAATAACTAATTTTTTAGGATGTGCAATCTGAACTCCAACAGCTGCAGGTAAGCCATATCCCATTGTACCAAGACCCCCTGAAGTCATCCATCTATTCGGTTTATTGAACTTATAGTGTTGTGCAGCCCACATTTGATGTTGACCTACTTCAGTTGTTATATAAGTATCTTTATCTTTGGTAAGTTCATATAATCTTTCAATCGCATATTGAGGTTTAATAGTTTCTTCACTACCAATGTAGTCTAATGATCTTTTAGATCTCCATTTCTGAATTTGTTCCCACCAATTAGATATTTGATGTTTGTTTGATTTAGAAAAATTATTTTTAGATTTTTTGAAAGTATTTAGTGTTGATGTTAAAACTGACTTAATATCTCCAACAATTGCTAAATCTACTTTCACATTTTTATTTATTGATGATGGATCTATATCAATATGAACTTTTTTAGACTTTGGAGAGAACTCATCAATCTTACCAGTAATTCTATCATCAAACCTCGCGCCAACATTTATCATCAAATCACATGAATACATGGCGTTGTTTGCCTCATAAGTTCCATGCATACCTAACATTCCTAAAAACTGATTATCATCAGCAGGAAAAGAACCAAGGCCCTGTAAAGTTGAAGTTATTGGAAAACCTGTTGAGTACACAAGTTCTCTCAAAAGCTCACTTGCTTTTGTTCCTGAATTTATTACTCCACCTCCAGTATAAAAAATTGGTTTTTTTGCTTTTTGAATTAAATTAATTAAATCATCAATATTTTTTTGTGAATAGTTATCATGAGATTTACCATTTAATATTTTATTATTTTTATAATTTTTATATTTAGCTTTTTGAAATTGAATATCTTTAGGTATATCGACCAAAACTGGTCCCGGCCTACCTGTTGTTGCCACTTCAAATGCTTTATGCATAATTTTAGCTAAGTCATTAATATCTTTAACTAACCAGTTATGTTTAGTGCATGGTCTAGTTATCCCTGTAGTATCACATTCTTGAAATGCATCTGTACCAATTAAATGTGTTGGAACTTGTCCTGTGATACAAACTAATGGGACAGAGTCCATGTAAGCATCTGTCAAGGCAGTAACAGCATTGGTGGCTCCAGGACCTGAAGTTACTAACAATACACCTGGTTTTCCAGTTGACCTTGCATAGCCCTCTGCAGCGTGCCCTGCTCCCTGTTCATGTCTTACTAAAATATGTTTTATTGAATTAAAATTTTTTAATTCATCATATATTGGAAGGACTGCTCCTCCAGGATAACCAAATATGTGACTAACATTTTGATCTTCTAAACATTTGAATACTATTTCAGCTCCTGAATATAATTTTGGCATTCAGCCAATCTAGCTGAAGTTGTACTCATTGGTCAAGTTATTGTGAGGATTTTTATAATTTTTTTATAAATTTTGAAAGTGCCTCAGCATCAAATTTTTGCCAATCACTCATGTGACCTCTAGACCAAGTTCGTTGTCTTTTAGCGTATTGTCTAGTTTTTATAACAATATTTAGTTTTAAATCATGCATAGATGTTTTTTTATCAATAAACTCTTTAATCTCTCTTATTCCTATAACTTTGAAGATGTTGCTGTCACTCTTCAAATCAAGTTTTAAAAAATCCTTAACTTCTTGAATAGCTCCATTTCTCATCATCTGATCAACTCTTTTGGAAATTTTATTAATTAGTTTCTCTTTAGGATAATCGACATAAATTTTTATAAATTGATCTTTTTTGAAAGATGGTTTTGTTTTCGTATACCAATTAAAAACTGATTTCTTTGTAAACGTGATAACTTCATAAGCTCTAATTGTTCTTTGAACATCAGTGGGGTCAATCTTATTTTTTACTAATGGATCATTATTTAAGAGTTTAAAATAAAATTTTTTTTGACCTAATTTATTTTGCATTCTTCTAATTTTATCACGAACAGAGATGGGTATTTTTGGAATTTTAACCAATCCATCAGTCAAAGCTTTGAAATAAAGACCAGTTCCACCAACTAAAACAGGTATTTTATTTTTGTTTCTAATTTTTTTAATATTTTTTTTTGCTAATTTTAACCACTCACCTGAAGAAAATTCTTTTTTAACACTTCTAAAACCATATAAATGGTGATCGATTTTATTCAAATCAGTTTTTGAAGGTCTAGCAGTCAGTATATTTAATTCTTTATATACTTGCATACTATCTGCATTAATAATTTCTCCATTTAACTTTTTGGCAATTTTCAATGCAACTTTAGACTTGCCTGATGCAGTTGGACCTGAGATTAATATTATTTTGGACTTTAGGTCCATGTTATTATTTTAGTTTAACACCAATATATGTTCTTTGATTTTGGTTGTTATAAATTGCAATTAGCAAGTTATTTTCATCACTTCTTAACTTTAGTTTTACCACATTATCAAGATCACCTATTGTGTTAATTTTTTTTCTATTTGCTTCAACAATAACATTGTTAACTTGTAAATAGTTTATAGGACTATCTTTATCTATTTTAGTGATGACCACTCCACTTGTTCCTTTTGGAAGATTTCTTGCCTCAATATCCTCTTTGCTTAATAAACGAACATCTATTTTCAAACCTTCAATTCTCTTTACTTTTGGTTTTTCAATTGCTGGTTTTTGTGCTTTAAAATCTTCTGAGGTTTCTAATCTTCCAAGAATTATTTCTTTTGTAATTTCTCGTTTGTTTCTCCAAACTTTAACAATTACTTTTTTTCCAACATCTGTTTCAGCAACTATTTTAGGTAGTTCCTTCATTTCATTAATAGGTTTTCCATCAAATTCTAAAATTATATCGCCAGGTTTAATTCCTCCTTTATTGGATGGACTATTATCAGCAACACTTGCAACCAGGGCACCTCTAGGTTTATCTAGCTTTTCTGCATCTGCTATTCCTTGGTCTACTAATTGAATTCTAACTCCAAGCCATCCTCTTTTTGTTTCTCCAAATTCAATCAATTGATCAATTACTTTTTGAGCACTATTAGATGGTATTGCAAAACCTATTCCAATTGAGCCAGATTGGCCAAGTATAGCGGTATTTATTCCAATGACATCTCCGTTCATATTAAATAATGGTCCACCTGAATTTCCTTGGTTTATTGAAGCATCAGTTTGGATGTAGTCCTCATATCTTGATAATCCTATACTTCTATTTCTAGCAGAGATTATTCCTGCTGTTACTGTACCTCCGAGACCAAATGGGTTACCAATTGCAATAACCCAATCTCCAATTCTAGATTTATCTGAGTTACCAAATTTTACTGGCTTAAATTTTTCGGCAGACTTTATTTTTAATACTGCAATATCCATACCTGCGTCAGCACCAAGTACTTCAGCTTTATAATCTTCGTCTCCGTTAACTCTAACAAATATATCTGATGCTCCTTGAATGACATGATTGTTTGTTATTACAATTCCCTCTTCATCAATTATAAAACCTGATCCTAACGCACTAGTTTGTCTTTGTTGAGGAGAACCAAACATATCCTCAAATGGTGAGCCTGGTGGAAATTCAAATGGCAAGGGGTTTGATCTAGTTGTTACAGTTGTAGTCGTTGAAATATTTACAACTGACGGCATTAATCTCTCTGCTAGATCTGCAAATGAAGACGGAATTTCCTGAGCTTTAGAGATTGTAAAATAATTTATTGAAATTACTAATATTGATAAAATTTTGTATATATTTTTCATGTTTTTGAGTACCAAATAATTATAAATCCTATAATTGCAAATACTAACCCACCTGTTCTCAGTTGTTTATCAGCTACACTATCAAGTTTTTTTAACATATTTTTCATTTTTGATGGAAATAAGGCATATAAAACACCTTCGATAAATAAGAAAAGACCAAATGCTATGATCAATTCTTTCATGTTAACTAAAATTGTTATTTTTCTTTATTTCCAAAAAACTTAAAAAATTCACTATCCGGAGATAATATCATTGATGTTTCTCCACCGATTAAAGCATTTTGGTAAGCTTGCATTGCTCTGTAAAATCCAAAAAATTCAGGGTCTTGTCCAAATGCATCAGCAAAAATTTTATTTTTTTGACCATCACCTTCCCCTTTCATAATTTCTGATTTTTTTTGAGCGTCAGCTAGAATAACTGTAACTTCTTTATCTGCTGTGGAAGTTATAGTAACTGCCATTTCAGCACCTTTTGCTCTAAATTCCTTAGCTTCTCTCTCCCTTTCAGTTTGCATTCTTCTAAAGATTGCATCACTATTTGCTTGAGGTAAATCTGCTCTTTTAATTCTTACGTCAACTATTTTAATACCAAAATTTTCTGCTTCATTATTAACACCTTGTTGAATTAAAGCCATTTGCTTTGATCTATCTTCAGATAATAATGTTTGTAGCTTTTGTTGACCTAATACATTTCTTATTCTTGAATTAATAATCGTTGCTAATCTTGATCTCGCAACTCTTTCGTTTCCTACAGAGATATAAAATTTCAATGGATCAATGATTTGAAATCTTGCAAATGCATCAACTATTAGACGTTTTTGATCAGACGCAATAACCTCTTCAGGTGGAGTATCTAAATTTAAAACTCTTTTATCTAAAAACACTACGTTTTGAATAAAAGGTAGCTTAAAGTTTAAACCTGGCTTTAAAATTATTCTTTTTGGATCACCAAATTGTAGAACTATAGCTTGATTTACTTCTTTAACTATAAATATTGAAAAGAATAAAGTTGCTCCAATCAAAATGATTATGGGTAATATAAATTTTCCAGCTTTCATTAGTTTGTCCCTGATTTTAATTCTTGTAATGGAAGATATGGCACAACTCCAGATCCTGAGTCTTTATCAATTATAATTTTATTAATATCGGCAAGAACCTGCTCCATTGTTTCCAAATACATTCTTTCTTGAGTTACTTCTTTAGCTTTAGCATATTCAGTGTAAATTGATAAAAACCTGCTAGCTTCACCTTCTGCTTTTGCAACAACTTCTTTTTTATAAGCTTCAGCAGCTTGTAAAATTTTGGCAGCTTCCCCTCTAGCTCTTGGTATTACATCGTTAGCATAAGCTTCAGCTTCGTTTTTCGATCTTTCCATATCAGCTCTTGCAGCCTGTACATCTCTAAATGCATCTATTACTTGATCTGGTGGGTCTGCTTTTTGCGTTTGTACTTGTGTAATTTGTACTCCACTCTCATATTCATCAAGTATACCCTGAATAATGTCTTGGGTATCTCTCTCAATAACTGCTCTTCCTTCTGTAAGAATTGGCTGAATATTTGATCTTGCTATAACTTCTCTCATAGCAGTTTCTGCTGCAGCTTTTACAGTACCCTCTGGATCTTGAATTTTAAAAAGAAAATTACCAGCATCTTTTATTACCCAAAATACTGAAAAGTCAATGTTTACAATATTTTCATCACCAGTTAGCATCAAACTTTCCTCTGGTACATCCGCAACACCACCACCTTGACCAAATCCGCTATCTCTCTCTGATCTAAAACCAATATCCATTCTATTTACTTTAGTAACTTTTGGAGTTAACACGCTCTCTATTGGGAACGGGAAATGATAATTTAATCCTGGTTGAGTAGTATTTACAAACTTTCCAAACCTTAAGACAACACCCTGCTCATCAGGTAAAACTCTATACAAACCACTTAACGCCCAAATTACAACTAAAATGATCAAACCTAATATAATAGGTTTTTTACCACCTGTGCCACTTCCAGTAAATTTATTTATAGTATCTTGCAATTTTTTAATTGCTTCATCTAAATTAGGGGGTGTTGGACCTCTTCTGAAACCTCCACCATTTCCGCTTCCTCCACCACTACCTGGAGGGCTTCCCCAAGGACTTTGATTTTTGTAAATTGTCATTATGACATTCTATATAGTGTCTTTATGTTTAAAAACAAGGTAAGTGTATTTTTATGAGTGATAAAAAAGTAGGTCTTAGTGACACAATGAAGTCAAAAACTGAGCCAAAAACCTTCAAAAGAAACCCAATTCCAGGGACTAAATTTACAATTGCAATTTCTAGTGCAAAAGGTGGTGTTGGAAAATCTACTTTTGCAACAAATTTAGCTTTGGCCTTAAAAAAAGTTGGATGCAAAGTAGGAATTTTAGATGCTGATATTTATGGGCCTTCTTTACCAAAACTATTCTCTATAAATGAAAAGCCAGATAGCGATGGGCAAAATTTAAAGCCAATCATAAAGTATGATATTCAATGTATGTCTATTGGTTTTTTAACAGACGAACAAACACCAATGATCTGGAGAGGGCCAATGGTAACAAGTGCTATTAAAACCTTTACTCAAAAAGTTGGTTGGAAAGATCTAGACTTCATTATTGTTGATATGCCCCCAGGTACAGGTGATACGCAACTCACTTTTGCACAAGAGATTAGTGTAGATGGTGCGATTATAGTATCAACTCCTCAGGAGATAGCACTCCAGGATGTAAAAAGAGGAATCAGAATGTTTGAAAAATTAAAAGTAAATATTATTGGATTAATTGACAATATGAGTCACTTTATAGGCGATGATGGAAAAAAATATGCAATTTTTGGAGAAAATGGTGTTGAAAGAACTGCACAAGAATTTGAGAAGAAATTTTTAGGACAAATACCAATAAACTCTGATGTTGGAAAATATGGAGATATGGGAATTCCTATTGTTGAGAAAGATCCACAACATGAAATTACTAAAATTTATTTAAAATTTGCCGAGGTAATTAAACAATCTTATCTGTAATTTCAAAAGCTTCCATAAGTTCATTCCACTCTCTTTTTGAAAGTCCAGATTGTTCTAAATTTATTTCCTCACCTTTTAATAATTTTTGAATAATAACTTTTCCTTTAGCAGAGACCTCTGTACCACCTACTCTATAATCCATAAAGGCATCATATGTTATAGGAACCCATTTTTTTAGTGTATCTAACATTAAATCTGCATAAACTCTAATTTCATATTGAGCATGATGGTCAGCACGTAATCTTAAAAAATTCATTAAGTTTAAAAGATCAGTTTTCCAATACCACTGGGTATACGTATTCAAAGTTAAATTCATTCTAGCCAACTCCCTAGCTAATCCTTTTTTATTTTCATCAATTGTAGACCCGTCAAATTTTTGATTAAGCATAGTTTCATAATTATCATACGTTCTTTCAGCATCGTTTTTTAAAAGTTCTAAAACTTCCTTTGCTTGCTCTCCCTCAATCACATCACCTCTACCTTGTCTGTTTGCAATTGATTGAGCTGCTAAATTTTGTGGATCAGGCAAATAAAATTCTTTATCTAAAATAGAATATCTTGCAGAGTATTCATTGACGTTTGCTGTACGATGTCGAATCCATTGTCTAGCTATAAATATTGGTAATTTTACATGATATTTAATTTCACACATTTCGAATGGAGTACTATGCCAATGACGCATTAGATATTTTATTAGACCGCTATCTGTTGAAACCTGTTTAGTTCCTTTGCCATAAGAAACTCTTGCAGACTGAACAATTGAGCTATCATCTCCCATGTAGTCAATAACTCTTATAAAGCCATGATCTAAAGCTGGCATCGCTTCATATAATACTTTTTCTAATTCAGGAGCAGTAACTCTTTTAGTAACATTCTCTTGGGATTGTTGATCTTTTATGTCGTTTATTTGTTCTTTTGTAAGTTTCATGAATAAATTATTGAATCTGTTGTATTAGGTTTTATATTAATAGTGTTGGTTTTCCAACTATGACGATAAACGAATTTCGTAATAACCATTACGGACGTGGGGGCAGTACCCACCACCTCCACCATTTACAACTTAAGGGGGTGAATTAGGATCGACGGGTGTCTAAAAGTTGTTCTTTCGTTCGGTATTGTTCCGCCGTGATGGGCTAATTTATAAATGCTAACGAAAGTTACGCACTTGCAGCTTAATTAGTTTACTAATTAAGTTACGGGGTTTGGGGCACCTGGCAACAGAACGCCCCTCTTTCATGTAAAATATTAATTAATGGTGCGGCCAGAGAGAATCGAACTCTCATGAGCTAAGCTCACACGGCCCTCAACCGTGCCTGTCTACCAATTTCAGCATGGCCGCAAATCATGCGTCAGATTAAATGAATGACAATTCTATTTCAAGTTGATAAGTTTTTATTATGGAATTCACAACTCAAGTTAAAATTGCAACAGATCCTATTTATCAAAAGGTTTCTAAATCCATTCCAGAAATAGAGTGGGCCACTCATGCGCCTTACATTTATAAAATAAATAAACTTAAAAAAGAGAAGAACGCAGTAATTCTTGCTCATAATTACCAAACTCCTGAAATATATCATGGTATATCTGATTTTTCAGCAGACTCGTTAGCTTTAGCAATTGAAGCTGCAAAAACAGAGGCTGATATAATTGTTATGTGTGGTGTACATTTTATGGCTGAGACGGCTAAGTTGATGAGTCCTGATAAAAAGGTTTTACTGCCAGATATGAAAGCTGGTTGCTCTTTATCCTCCTCTATAACTGGTGAAGATGTAAGAAACTTAAAAAAACAATATCCTGGTGTTCCCGTAGTTTCATACGTTAACACTTCTGCAGATGTTAAGGCTGAAACTGACGTTTGTTGTACATCAGCAAATGCTGTAAAAATTGTAAACTCTTTAGGTGTAAAAAAAGTAATTTTCTTACCAGACGATTATTTAGCAAAATATGTTGCTTCTCAAACTGATGTAGAAATAATTTCATGGAAAGGGACTTGTGAGGTTCATGAACAATTTAATGATGAGGAGATTAATGAAATAAGAAAAAATAATCCTGGAATTAAAATTATTGCTCATCCTGAATGTCCTCCTGATGTAATAAAAGCAAGCGATTTTGCTGGCTCAACAAGTGGAATGATTAAATACGTAAAAGATAATCAACCTGAAAAAGTTATGATGGTTACAGAATGCTCAATGAGTGATAATGTTCAAATTGATAATCCTAACGTAGAATTTATCAGACCTTGCAACTTATGTCCTCACATGAAAAGAATTACACTGCCAAAAATACTTGATTGTTTAGAAAATGAAACCAACGAATTAATAATGGACCACAAAACAATTGAAAGAGCTAGGAAATCAGTAGAGAGAATGGCTGAAATAGGCAGATAAATTCTGTGCCAAAAATTCAATTAAGTAAAAATTTTATCAGATCAACTTGTAAGTTAGCTCTTAATGAAGATCTATATCCTTCAGGAGATATTACAACAAATCTATTAAATAATAATTCAATTTCAAAAGTTAACCTAATAAGTAATGAAAAAGGTATTATAGGTGGATTGGAATTTGCTAAACAAACATTTAATTTATTAGATAGAAATATCAAATTTCATATAAAAAAAAAAGAAGGGTCAAAAATTAGCAAAGGATCTATAATTGCTGTAATTGAAGGTAAAATTAAAAATATATTAATTGGCGAAAGAGTTGCTCTAAATTTTCTCTCTCATATCTCTGGTATCGCAACTAAAACCAATAAATTTGTTAAAAAAGTAGGTATGAAAACAAAAATTTGTTGCACTAGAAAAACAATTCCCAATCTAAGGGTTATTCAAAAATATGCTGTAAAACTAGGAGGTGGTACTAACCACAGATTTAATTTAAGTGACGAATTTTTAATTAAAGATAATCATCTAGCCTCATCAAAGAAATTTGAGGAAATAGTTAAAAAGGCAATTAAAAATAAAAAAAAAAGAAAAATTACTGTCGAAGTTGATACTTTAAAGCAATTTAAAAAAATAAATGGACTTAATTTTAATACAGTTCTGTTTGATAATATGAGTCCGAAAACTCTAAGGGTGGCTATTAAATATGCAAAAGGTAAATATGAGACTGAAGCCTCTGGGGGAATAACTTTAAAAAATGTGAAAAAACTAGCTGCAACAAACGTTGATAGAATATCGGTAGGTGAATTAACACATAGTATTCAAGGTTTGGATTTAAAATTAGAGATTTAATTTTTTCTTATTTGAGCCTGTGCTGCCGCTAATCTTGCAACTGGAACTCTGTAAGGAGAACAAGACACATAATCTAATCCAGTTTTTGCACAAAATTCTATACTTTTAGGATCTCCACCGTGCTCACCGCAAATTCCAAGTTTAATTTTTTTGTTTTGTTTTCTTCCTTTGTCAGTTGCAATTTTTATTAAGTCTCCAACTCCATCATCAATTGATACAAAAGGATCAATATCGAAAATTTTGTTCTCAATATAATCGTTAAGAAATTTACCACTATCGTCTCTACTAATTCCAAATGTAGTTTGAGTTAAATCATTAGTTCCAAAACTAAAAAATTCAGCGTGTCTAGCAATATCTTTTGCCTTTATCGCTGCTCTTGGTAATTCAATCATTGTTCCAACTAAAAAATCAATTTTAATTTTATTCGCATCTTGAACTTTTTTTGCAACCCTAATAACTAAATCTTTCATGATTTTTATTTCTGCTTCTGTTGAAACTAAAGGTATCATGATTTCAGGCATTGTTGATTGAATTTTTTGTTTTTTACATTCCACTAAAGCCTCAAAAATTGCATTACACTGCATCTCATAAATTTCAGGGAATGAAATTGCTAATCTACAGCCTCTATGACCTAGCATGGGATTTTGTTCATGAAGTTCTGAAATTCTAACTTCAAGTTCTTTAACAGGAATATTCAGTGAAACTGCAACATCATTAATTTCATTCTTACTTTTTGGCAGAAATTCATGTAGAGGTGGGTCAAGCAACCTTACTGTTACTGGCAAGCCTTTCATTATCTTAAATATTTCAATAAAATCTTTTTTTTGATGTGGTAATAACTTTTTGAGTGCATTAGATCGATCTTCAATTGTTCTTGATAATATCATTTCTCTCACTGATAAAATTCTTTCTTCGTCAAAAAACATATGTTCAGTTCTACACAAACCAATACCCTCTGCACCAAATTCTCTAGCAGTTTTGCTATCCAATGGTGTTTCTGAATTAGTTCTAATTTTTAATTTTCTAAAATCATCAGACCAACTCATTATTTTTGAAAAATCACCTGATATTTCTGGTTTAACTGTTTTTACTTTACCAATAATTATTCTGCCTGTTGAACCATCAATTGTAATTATTTCACCCTCTTTAACTACTTTATTATTAGTTTTGAATAATTTATTTTCATAATCAATTTCTATTTCACTTGATCCAGAAACACATGGTCGTCCCATCCCTCTAGCAACTACTGCAGCATGACTTGTCATACCTCCTCTTGAAGTAAGTATTCCTTTTGCTGCGTGCATACCATGTATATCTTCTGGTGAAGTTTCTACACGAACTAATATTGTACTTTGCATCATACTATTTAGTCTTTCAGCCTCTTCAGATGTGAAAACAACTTTTCCACTTGCAGCACCTGGTGATGCGGGTAAGCCTGAACCTATTACTTCTAATTTCGCTTTCTCATCTAAAGTTGGATGAAGTAAAGTGTCTAAAGAACCTGGTTCTATTCGCAATATTGCATCTTTTTTAGTAATTAATTTTTCTTTAACCATATCTACAGCTATTTTTACAGCAGACTTAGCTGTTCGTTTTCCAGAGCGTGTTTGAAGCATCCAAAGTTTTTTATTTTCAACAGTAAACTCCACATCCTGCATATCTTTGTAATGTTTTTCTAACTTATTTAGAATATTTTTTAGTTGGTTGTATGTCGCTGGCATTGCCTCTTCCATTGACTTAAGAGTTTCTTTTGATTCAACTCTAGCTTTTTTTGTGATATGTTGTGGTGTTCTGGTTCCAGCAACAACATCCTCTCCTTGCGCATTTATTAAATATTCTCCATAAATATTTTTGGCTCCATCTGATGGATTTCTAGTAAAAACTACACCAGTTGCACAGTCATTTCCCATATTTCCAAAAACCATTGATTGTACATTAACTGCTGTACCCCAACTAGATGGTATTTGATTTAATTTTCTATAGACTTTTGCTCTATGACTTTCCCAAGATAAAAAAACAGCACTTATAGCTCCTACCAGTTGTTCTTTGACATTTTGAGGAAAATCTTTTTTTGTTTTTTCTTTTACGATATTTTTAAAATCTTTTATTAAAGCTTCCCAATCATACTCATCTAATTCTGTGTCTAGTAACACCCCTTTTGTTAACTTATAGTTCTCAATTATATCCTCAAAGTGATAACCTTCGATTCCCAATACAACATTAGAATACATTTGAATAAAACGCCTATAACTATCATTTGCAAATCTTAAATTTGAAGTTTTTTTTGCAAGGGCTATTACTGTATTATCATTTAGACCTAGATTTAAAATTGTATCCATCATACCAGGCATAGAAACCCTAGCTCCAGATCTTACAGAAACTAGAAGAGGATTTTTTATATCTCCAAATTTTTTTCCTGAGTCTTTTTCAATAAATTTTAATTCTTTACTTATTTCTTTAAGAATTTTTTTATTTAATTTTTTTTTATTCTTATAAAACAATTCACATACCTCTGTAGATATTGTAAAACCGGAGGGTACAGGTAGCCCCATTCTTCCCATCTCAGAAAGATTTGCACCTTTGCCACCAAGAATATTTTTTGGTAGTTTAATTTTTTTTATTTTATTTGATTTAAAATTAAATATAAATTTTTTCATACTATGCATTTATTTTTGAAAAATTAAAATAGTTATCAAAGGTTTTACACAACATATTTAATAATTCTAATCTATTTTTTTTAATTATTATATCTTCATCATTCACAATAACATTGTCGAAAAAATCGTTTATCTCGTTTTTAATACTTGATAAGATTTTTAGACTTTCCTCGTAATTTTCATCTTTTCCAATACTCAAAAAATATTTTCTAATATTATTTATTTTTTTATATAATTTTTTTTCGTAATCATTTTTAAATAAACCTGGATCTGCAAAACCAAGGGATTCAATAGTTATTTTTTCTTCAGTATTTAATATATTTGAAGATCTTTTGTATGCTGCAATAGTTTCAAAGCCGATTTCTTTTTTAATATTTTTATTTAAACATATAGATTTTTTATAAGCTTTTAACAAATCATCCAATCCAAGTAAAAATGTTGAGCTTTCAATTATATCTTGTCTTATTTTTTTTTCTTTTAAATAATTTTTTAATCTTTCAATTATGAAATCACTTAACTCGTTTTGTATCTTTTTGGTATCAAATTCATAGCCCTGATCTCTATATACTGAACAGGAGTAAATAATTAAATCTTTTATTTTGATTTTTGTTTCATTTTCAACAATTAATCTGACAAGACTTATAGCCATTCTTCTTATGGCATATGGGTCTTTTGAACTAGTAGGTTTCAGATTAATTCCAAAAAAACCTACTAATGAATCTAGCTTATCACTTAAAGATAAAGCAACACTATACATTTTTTTTGGTGATCTGCTTTCCATCCCGTTTG
The DNA here is from genome assembly GCA_902609675.1 of uncultured Pelagibacteraceae bacterium. GTDB lineage: Bacteria > Pseudomonadota > Alphaproteobacteria > Pelagibacterales > Pelagibacteraceae > Pelagibacter. The sequence goes on from CACLST010000006.1 coordinate 16,033, forward strand.
GCAAATATTGTTCAGTTACAGCAAGACAAACTTCTTTATCAAACCCTTGAAACTTCGCAAAATGACCTCCAACTATACCTTGAAGTTCCGGAAACTCTCCAACAAGATCAGACATTAAATCAACTTTACAAATTGATGAGGCTATTTCAATTTTATCTTTACTAATTAAAAGATCATCAGAAATTAACGATGATAATTTTCTCATACGTTGAATTTTGTCAAAGTAAGATCCTAAACCTTTAAAATAATTTATATTTTTTAATTTATCTACTTGTTTAACCAAATTTTGGGTTCTATTTTTCTCCCAAAAAAACTCGGCATCACTTAATCTTGCTTCAATCACTCTTTCATTTCCTAATTTAACAAACCCTTTAATGTCTTTAATATCTGAAACTACAAAAAAATTATTTGTAAGATTATTTTTTTTATCAAAAGTTGGTAAAAATTTTTGATGAGTCTGCATAGTAGTAATCAATATTTCACTGGGTACATTCAAAAATTTTTTGTCAAAATCACAAAAAATTACCACTGGCTTTTCAACTATATTTACTATTTCATCTATAAGCCTATCATTCTGTTCAATTTTTAAATTTTTTTTATTAATTATTTCATTAATCTTTTTCTTTATTATTTTTTTTCTTAAATTTTGATCAATTAAAATACCTTTTTGTCTAAAAAATTTTAAATACGAATTGAAGTCTTTAAAAATTTTCACACCATCTTCTAGTGATTTATCTATAAAAGTTTTGCTAGAGCTGTTTATGTGGTTAAAAACAAAATTTAGAGGTTTTTTATTAAATATTGCTAGAATGGATTTAAGAGGTCTTCCCCAATAAAGATCATAATTTGCCCATTTCATTGATTTATTCCAAGCTATCTTTGCTAAGATTTCACTTAAATTTTTTTCTAGTAAATCTGAAACCTTTATTTTTCTAGACTCTTTTTTAAAAAAATAAAATTCACCTTTTCCAGTATTTTTTTTAAATATTTTCTCTAATACTGTGTTGTTTGATCTAATAAATCCCTCTAATGCTTTTTCAGGAGCATTAACATTTGGGCCTCTAATTTCCTCTGAGCTTAATTTGATTTCATTAGGGATTTTATCAACATGTAGAACTAGTCTATTTGGTGTTGAATAAACATTGAAATTTTCATTGAATTTAATTTGATTTTCAATAAAAAAATTTTTAATATTTTTTTTTAATTCATTCCTTGCGTTTATTTGAAGCCTTGCAGGAATTTCCTCACTAAATAGCTCTACAAATAATTCTGACATCAACTTTGGCTTTCAATCCAAACTTTCCCAATTGATTTAGTTAGTTCCCTTATTCTTGCAATATACTCAGCCCTTTGTGCTACACTAATCACCCCTCTTGCATCTAAAATATTGAAGACATGACTGCATTTTAAACATTGATCATATGCTGGAAGAGAAATCTTTTTTTCAACTAATAATTTTGTTTCTTCTTCAAGCATTTCAAATATTTTAAATAAATTATCAGTATTGGCATATTCAAAATTATATGCTGAAAATTCTTTCTCTGACTGATGAAAAACATCTTTGTAGGTAATTCCTTCATCATTCCATATTAAATCAAAAACACTTTTTTTATTTTGAATAAACATGCACAACCTCTCTAATCCATATGTAATTTCAACAGATACAGGTTTACATTCAACTCCTGCCATTTGTTGAAAATAGGTAAATTGTGTAACTTCCATACCATCACACCAAACTTCCCATCCAAGACCTGCCGCTCCTAATGTAGGGCTTTCCCAGTCATCTTCAACAAACCTTATATCGTGTTCCTCATGATTAATACCTATTGATGACAAGCTATTTAAATACATCTTTTTAATTTCTTTTGGTGAAGGTTTAATTAAAACCTGGAATTGATAATAATGTTGCAATCTATTAGGGTTGTCTCCATATCTTCCATCAGTCGGTCTGCGAGATGGTTGAACATATGCAGTTTTCCATGGTTTTGGGCCAAGTGATCTTAGAGTGGTTGCTGGATGGAATGTCCCAGCTCCTACCTCTAGATCATAAGGTTGTAATATCACACAACCTTTTTTAGACCAATACTTTTGTAAGTTAAAGATAGTATCTTGAAAAGATAAAGTTTTTTTTTTTATTTTAGAGACCATACCTTTGCCAGATTGATCTTTCCTCTAATAAACTAATTACTTTATCAGTATAATTTTCAGAAGATGATAGCTTTTTTGATAACCACCCTTTGCTTTTTCCAAATTTCTTAATTTCTATATCTTCGCCATATTTTTCACTTAATATTTGCTCTGCATTTCCTAATCCATCGATTAGTCCTAATTCTTTTGCTTTTTTTCCTGCCCAAAATTCCCCAGAGAAAAGTTCAATACCAGCGTTTTTGTTTAATTTTTCTTTTCTACTCTCCTCAACAACATCTATAAAATCTTGATGTATTTCTAATTGAATATTTTTTAAGCGATTAATATCTTCTTCTTTTTCATCCAAAAAAGGATCTAAGGTACTTTTATTTTTCCCAGCAGTGTAAACTCTTCTTTCAATCCCAATTTTTTCAATTAAATTTTTAAAACCAAATGATGCAGAAATAACTCCGATAGATCCTATGATTGAACTTGAGTTAGCATAAATTTCATCACCAGCACATGAAATAAGATATCCACCAGATGCAGCCACATCTTCAGCAAAAACAATTACTTTTTTTTTTGTTTTTTTAGATTGCTCTTTTATCAGTTTGTAGATTAAATGTGACTGTACTGGAGATCCTCCTGGTGAGTTAATTGTAATTGCAACGGCCAAAGCTTTCTTTACTGAAAAAGCCTTTTTTATTATCTCTTCCTCACTTGAATATTCTATTCCTTGTCTGAACCTTCCAACATTTCCTATAACTCCTGATAATCTGAGGTGACTTATTATCTTTTTTTTTTTAAAAAATGAGAACATTAGAATTGTTATAAGTTTTTTTAATATATTATAAACCCTAGTTATAATTAAAGAATAAGGTGCGTCAATTGATAAGTATATTAATAAATTGGATATAATAGTTTTAATCAATGGGAACTGTAATACAGCTAAAAAAACAAATTAATAATTCATACGCAGATTTAAAAAATTCGGTCGATGATAAATTGATTCTAGTTGAAGAAAAAATCAATTCTAGACTAGCAAGTAAAGTTGAATTGGTTCAAAAGATGACCAAATATCATTTAAAAACTGGTGGAAAAAGACTAAGAGCACTCTTAACCTTGCAATGTGCTAAAATTTGTGAATATCAAAAAGGATTAAGAGATGTAAATCTTGCAGCTTGTGTAGAACTTATACATGCAGCTACTTTAATGCATGACGATGTAATAGATAGTGCTAACATTAGACGAGGTAAAAAAACACTTAATACAATTTGGGGAAATCATTCATCAATTTTAGTAGGTGATTATTTACTTAGTAAATGTTTTGAAATGATGGTAGAGGACGGGAATTTAGAACTATTAAAACTTTTAGCAACTACATCATCTGAAATTGCCCAAGGTGAAGTTCTTCAGTTACAACACAATAAAGAAATAGATATCTTGGAAGAAACATATCTAAATATTATTTCATCAAAAACAGCTTCTTTATTTGCAGCAGCTACTAAAGTTGGCGCAATTATTGCTCAAAAAGATTTAAAATATAAAAATGCTTTGGAATTTTATGGAAAAAACTTAGGGCTTACATTTCAAATAGCAGATGACACATTAGACTATAATTCTGAATTAAAATTATTTGGAAAAAATATTGGTAATGACTTTTACGAAGGTAAAGTAACTTTACCTATAATTTTACTTTACCAAAAAGTTGATAAGTTTGAAAAAGAAAAATTAAAATCTTTTTTTGAAAAAGATATTCGTGAAAAGCAAGATTTAGAACATGTCCTAGTTCTAATAAAAAAAAATAATATTATTAATGAGTGTTATAAAAAAGCAGAACATTATACTAATTTAGCTTCTAATTCTTTAAGTGTATTTGAAGAGTCTGAGGAAAAAAATATATTAAATAACTTAACTTCTTTTAGTATTGAAAGAAATTTTTAAGGACTTAATAATACTTTTTTCCATTTTTTGGGTAATCTAATATATTTTAACCTTTCATGAATTCGATTCTGTCCATCTAGCCAAAATTCAATTTCCTTTGGTTTAATTCTCCAACCAGACCAATATTCAGGACGTGGTATATTATTTTTATTTGGAAATTTTTCCTTAAATTCCTCAATGGACTTATATAAATCTTGTCTTTGTTTTAAAATAGAACTTTGCTTTGAAGCCCAAGCACCTATTCTACTTCCATAGGCTCTTGAATTATAATAATCATCAGCTTCTTTTTTTGATACTTTAGATGCAACGCCAACTATTCTAATTTGCCTTTGCAAACTTTTCCAATGAAAGCACATCGAAATTTTTGAGGTATTTCTTATTGCTTTGCTTTTATCACTATTAAGGTTTGTATAAAAAACAAATCCATTTTTATCAAAATCTTTAAGAAGCACCATTCTAACTGTTGGAAACCCATTTTTATTTACAGTTCCAACTGCAAATGCGTTTGGATCATTAATTTCTGTTTTTTTTGCTTTATTGAACCATTCTTCAAAAAGTTTTATTGGGTTATTATGTTCTTTAAAGCAAAGATTTAGTCCAAGTGAGTTTTTTTCGTTCATAAATTTAAAAAAATAATTTATACATTAAGATAATGTCATTTAATACTTTTGGAAAGTTATTTAGGTTTACCACGTGGGGAGAGTCACATGGTCCGGCTATTGGATGCGTTATAGATGGCTGCCCTCCAAATATTTCAATAAAAGAAAGTGATATACAAAAAGAACTTAATAAAAGAAAACCAGGACAATCTAAATTTACAACTCAAAGAAAAGAGGATGACAAAATTAATATTTTATCTGGTGTTTTTGAGGGTAGAACAACTGGAACTCCAATTTCCCTAATAATTTATAATAAAGATATGAGATCTAGAGACTATGAGACAATAAAGAATAAATTTAGACCAGGACATGCAGATTATACTTATTTCAAAAAATACGGTATCCGGGATTACAGAGGTGGTGGAAGACAATCTGCTCGCGAGACTGCGGCTAGAGTTGCGGCGGGTGCTATTGCAAAAGTTGTTTTGAAAAGTAAAATTGGAAAGAAGTATCAAGCTGTTGGTGCCGTTACACAATTAGGGATATTAGGATGTGACTTAAAGAAATGGAAAGACAAAACAATTTCTAGCAACCCATTTTTTTGTCCTGATAAAACTGTAATTAAACTTTGGGAAAAATATTTACTTGAGATAAGAAAAGCTGGATCATCTTGTGGAGCAATAATTGAAGTTAGAGCAAGAGGAGTTCCTTTGGGACTTGGAGCGCCAATATACTCAAAATTAGATATGGATCTTGCGGCAGCAATGATGAGCATTAATGCTGTAAAGGGTGTAAATATTGGATCAGGAATGAGCTCTGCAATGTTAACTGGTGAGGAAAACTCTGATGAAATTTTGAAAAAAAAAGGTAAAACTAGTTTCAAATCAAATAATGCAGGAGGAATTCTTGGGGGAATATCTACTGGACAAGAAATAAATGTTTCATTTGCGGTAAAACCAACATCATCTATTTTGTCATCGAGGAAAACTATTGATAGATTTGGGAAGAATACGACAATATCTGTAAAAGGAAGACACGACCCATGTGTTGGAATTAGGGCGGTTCCAATAGGAGAGGCGATGATGCATTGTGTAATTCTTGATCACTATTTAATGAATGTAGCTCAAAATAAAATTTAATTAGATTTTTTAATTAAAACTTTTGAATTCAAAGTATCTAATATTTTATTTTCAATACCAATAGAGTCTAAATTAGCAAACTTATACATTAGCTCTGGTTTATCATGATCAATAAATCTATCAGGCAATATCATTGATCTAAATTTAAGATTACCGTCTAATAAATTTTTTTCACTTAAAAATTGGCTCACGTGAGATCCGAATCCCCCTATTGAACCCTCTTCTATTGTAATCAAAACCTCATGTTCTGTAGCGATTTGCCATATTAGGTTTTCATCTAACGGTTTTGCAAATCTTGCATCAATAATAGAGATATCAATTCCTTTTTTTATTAAATTTTCGGAAGCCAAAATACACTCCTGTAATCTTGCTCCAAAATTTAAAATTGTTACTTTTTTTCCTTCTTTAATTATTTTTGCTTTACCCAATTCAATTTTCTCAGTTATTTCAGGTAACTGAACTCCTACACCATTGCCCCTAGGATATCTAAAAGCTGATGGTCTATCGTTTATATCCATTGATGTATTTATCATTCTTACAAGCTCGGCTTCATCACTTGCAGCCATTACTACAAAATTTGGTAAAGTTGAAAGGTATGTTATATCAAAAGATCCAGCATGTGTTGGGCCATCAGCACCAACTAACCCCGCTCTGTCGATTGCAAATCTAACAGGCAAAGATTGTATGGCAACATCGTGGACGACCTGATCGTAAGCTCTTTGAAGAAATGTTGAATATATTGCAGCGTAAGGTTTATACCCTTCAGTAGCCATACCCGCAGCAAAAGTAACAGCATGTTGCTCGGCTATCCCAACATCAAACATTCTTTCTGGAAATTTTTTTCCAAATAAATCCATCCCTGTTCCTGATGGCATAGCGGCAGTTATGCCAACGATCTTACTATCTTTTTGTGCATGTTTGATTAATGAATTTGCGAATACTTTTGTATAAGAAGGAGTATTAGATTTAGACTTTTCTTGTTCTCCTGTTTTTACATTAAATTTTGAAACACCATGAAATTTATCCTCCGATTTTTCAGCAAACGAATAACCTTTTCCTTTTTTAGTTTTCACATGGATTAAAATTGGTCCATCATAATTAATATCCTTTACATTATTAAATACTGACAACATTGAATCAATATCGTGTCCATCAATTGGTCCAATATAATAAAATCCCATAGAATTAAATAATGTTCCACCAGTTACTGCAGATCTTAAAAAATCTTCAGCTTTTCCAGCTTGATTTCTAAATCTTTTTGAAAAAGCAGATATAATTAATTTTAATGTTTCTCTAAAACTAAAGTAAACTTTTCCAGATAAAATTTTTGCTAGATATTTTCTCATAGCACCAACTGGTTTTGAAATTGACATATCATTATCATTTAAAACAACAATCATCTTCGTTTTGCTTCCACCTGCATTATTCATAGCCTCATAAGCCATACCAGCACTTATCGCCCCATCACCTATAACTGCAATTACATTACCTGATTTATTTGATAACTTATTAGCTACTGCTATTCCTAATGCAGATGAAATAGAGGTTGAACTATGAGCAGCACCAAATGGATCATACTCACTTTCTGATCTTTTTGTAAAACCCGATAATCCTTGACCTTTTCTAAGAGTTCTTATTTGTTTTTTTCTACCAGTTAATATTTTATGCGGATAAGTTTGATGCCCTACATCCCAAATTAATTTATCATGAGGAGTATTAAATATATAGTGTAAGACAACAGTCAATTCTACAACTCCTAGTCCAGCACCTAAATGCCCTCCCGTTTCAGAAACAACATCAATTAACTCTTGTCGAACCTCGTCTGCCAAAATTTTAATGTCAGATTGTGATAATTTTCTTACATCATCAGGAAAATTGATATTATCTAGAAATTTATAATTATTGCTCACTTTGTTCTATTTGAAATATAATTTATTGTTTCTCTAAAATCGTCGCCTTTTTTTCCAAAAATTTTTAAACTTTTAAATATTTTTATTTTTAAGTTATCTGCATATTTAATAGTATTATTACTACCTAGTAAACTTATTAAAGTAGCTTTTCCCATTTTTAAATCTTTTTTGGTTTTTTTTCCTGCACTAGATGTTTTGCCTCTTAAATCTATCAAATCATCAGCAATTTGAAATAATAATCCAATTTCGTTACCTATTTTAGTAAACTTATTCAAGTATTTTGTTTTACCAGACATTATAATAGGGGCAACACAACAGAAACTAAATAGCTTTCCAGTTTTTTTAATTTGCATATTTATAATTTGTTTTTTATTTTTTTTAATTTTTTCATAACTTAAGTCTAAAAACTGCCCACCAGCAATTCCTGTATGTCCCGAGCTTTCGGAAAGTAGATTTATTAATTCTATTTTTTTATGGTCCTCTAAATTTAATCTTTTTTCACTAAGAATTTGAAATGCAATAGTAAGTAGAGAATTGCCAGCAAGAATTGCCGTTGACTCGCTAAACTTTTTGTGTGTTGTCAATTTTCCTCTTCTCAAATTATCATTATCCATACATGGCAAGTCATCATGTATTAATGAATAAGCATGTATACATTCAACTGCTGCTGCAACTTGCAAAATATTTTTTTTATCTACTTCGAATATAGACCCAATATCAAAAAGTATTTTTGATCTTACTTTTTTACCTCCAGGTAAAAGTCCATAAATCATTGGTTTGGTAAGTTCAGTTTTTTTTTGTTTGGAAATATATTTATAAAGATAGTTGTTAGTTCTATTAACTATTTTATTTAACTTTTTTTGCATTTTTATTTGATTTTATATCTTTAATTTTAAAAATTGTTTTATCAGATATTTCTTTAAAATTTTTTTGGAATTTTTTTTCTATTAATCTATTAATTTTTAATAAATTTGTATAGTCTTCAGATGTATTTTCTAGATTATTTCTATTTTCCAAATTTTTAATAATTTCGTCTGCCAAATCAGTAAGCTCATTTAAAGATTTTGACGCAATATCATCTGGCAAATTTTTTTCATTCATATATTAGTTGGTAATATTATATGAAAAAGAATGATTCAAATATTAAAAAAGCAATAAAATACTTAAATAATAATGAATGTATAGCGATCCCGACCGAGACAGTCTATGGACTGGCAGGAAATGCATACTCGGATAAAGCAGTTTCAAGAGTATATAAATTAAAAAAAAGACCTACAAGCAATCCTTTAATTGCTCACTATTATAGCATTAATAGCTTAATAAAAGATTGTGAAATTGATAATACTTTTATTAAACTTTACAAAAAATTTTGCCCAGGACCAATATCATTTGTTTTAAAATTAAAAAAGAAAAGCAGGGTTTCAAAAATCATTACAAATAATTCAAATTCAGTAGCAGTAAGATTTCCAAGTCATCCTTTAACTAGAAAACTGTTAAAAAAAATTAATTATCCGCTTGCAGCACCTAGCGCAAATATTTCAACAAGTATAAGTCCTGTTTCTAAACAGGATGTGGTCGATGAATTTGGTCCTAAATTAAAGTTTATCTTAGATGGTGGTTCTTCGAAAATAGGTTTAGAATCAACGATTATAAATCTTATTGGAAAACCTCATATTTTAAGATTGGGGGGAATAAATAGTAAATTAATCTATAAGATAATTAATCCGTTAGAAAATAAGAATAAAAAAAAGATTAAAATAAAAGTTCCTGGTACTAGTAAATTGCATTATTCACCTGGAATACCTGTGAGACTAAATGCCAAAAAAAATTATCAAAATGAGGCATATATATTAATAAAAAAAAGAAAAAAATTAGACAAAAACTATTTTTATATAAGCAAGACAAGCAATTTAAAAGAGGCTGCAAAAAATTTATATAAAACGTTAAGAATTATAAAAAAAAATGGGTACAAAAAAATTGCTATTGAAAAAATACCAAATATTAATATCGGTGAAGCTATTAATGATAGAATTTTAAGAGCATCAAAAAAATGAAAAATTTAATTGAAGTTCAAAACATAAAGAAAAATTATGGTAAAAAAGAAGCTGTAAAAGGAATATCATTTAATGTTGAGGAAAATGAAATTTTAGGTTTGCTTGGTCCTAATGGATCTGGAAAAACAACAACTATTGGAATGTTGCTAGGCTTGCTTAAACCTACAAGTGGTCAAATATTCATCAATAATCTTAGACTTGAAGAAAATAGAATTCAAATTCTTGAAATGATTAATTTTATATCTCCATATATTGAACTTCCCAAAAAACTTACCGTTAAACAAAATTTATATGTTTACTCTAAACTCTATAAAGTTCAAAATATAGAGGAACGAATTGAATATTTGTCGGAAAAGCTAAGAATAGGTGAATTATTAAACAGTATTACCGGGGAACTTTCATCAGGTCAAAAAAATAGAGTAAGTTTAGCGAAGGCCCTAGTTAATGAACCAAAAGTTCTGCTACTTGACGAACCAACAGCTTCTTTAGACCCAGAAGTAGGAGATTTTGTAAGAACATTTTTAGAAGATTATAAAAAAGAAAAAAAAATTTCGATACTTTTAGCTTCTCATAATATGAATGAAGTAACACGTTTATGTAAATCTGTATTAATGATGAAGAATGGAGAAATAATAGACAAAGGCAAACCTAAAGATTTAATTGCAAAACATGGAAGAGCAAATTTAGAGGAAGTTTTTTTAAAACTATCAAGGAGTAAAAGTGAGTTTAACTAGAATATATGGTTTATTTTTAAGGCATTTTTATCTAATTACTAGATCATTTCCTAGAATATTAGATTTAGTTTACTGGCCATCTATTCAAATTACATTATGGGGATTTATATCTAATTTTTTTGCTACACATACAACTTATTACAATAATGCAGTTGGGGTAATCCTTACCTGTGCAATACTTTATGATTTTTTATTTAGAACAAGTATTGGCTTCAATATGCTTTTTTTAGAGGAAATTTGGAGTAGAAATTTCACTAATCTTTTCATAGCACCAATGAGAATTGGTGAAATTTTAACTTCACTTGTTATAACTGCTTTAATTAGATCGCTAATAGGACTTGTTCCAGCGATTTTACTTACATCGCCACTGTTTGGAATTTCTATTTTAGATTTAGGAATATTTTTATTTTTTCTTTTTTTAAGTCTTTATATTTTTGGAATTACACTTGGTATTTTAGTTTCCTCAGGTTTACTTAGATTTGGTCCATCATTTGAAAATATAGCCTGGTCAACAATGTTTTTACTGGCACCTTTTGGATGTATTTATTATCCAATAGAAACTCTTCCAGAAATATTTCAAAAAATAGCTTATGTACTTCCATTGGTTTACATATTTGAAGAAGCTAGAAATATTTTGATTAATCAAACAGTTAATATTGAAAATGTTTACTATGCATTTATGTGGAACGCTTTTTATTTTTCTCTTTCAATTGCTTTATTTTATTATTCTTTCAATGCTGCAAAAAATAAGGGGACTTTGATTAACATGGGTGAATAATGGTGCGCCCGCAAGGAGTCGAACCCTGAACCTCCAGAGCCGAAATCTGGTGCTCTATCCAGTTGAGCTACAAGCGCATATTGTATAATTATATTAATATGAAAAGTATTATAAATATAAAAGTTAAAAATAAAGAAAAAAATTCAAGAATAGACATTCTATTATCCAATCAGGACAATAAATTAAGTAGGTCAAGAGTAAAAAGTTTAATTTTAGAAAATAAGTTAAAAATTAATAATGTTATTATTACTGATCCTTCTAAGAAAATTAAATTGAATGATGAAATTTATTTTGAGATTTCAGAACCAGAGAAAGAGACTCTTGAGCCATTTAAATATCCTCTTGATATTGTCCATGAAGATAAAGATTTAATAGTTATCAATAAATCTGCAGGAATTTCTATGCATCCTGGGCCAGGAAATTATAACAATACAATTGTAAATGCATTGATAAATTATGATAACAAAAATTTATCAAATATTGGAAACAAACTAAGACCTGGAATTGTACACAGGATTGACAAAGATACATCTGGATTAATAGTTATTGCTAAAAATAATATTTCACACGAAAATTTGTCAAAACAATTTTCTAATCATTCTATTACACGAGTTTACCAAGCTCTTGTCTGGGGTAAAATAAGACCTCAAAATGGAAAAATAGTGACTTTTATAACTCGAAGTTCAAGAAACAGACAAATGATGGAAGTTTCATCTAAGAAAGGCAAAAAGGCTGTGACCAATTATAAAACTTTAGAAATATTTGAAGATGAAAAAATTCCAACATTTAGTCTTATTGAATGTAAACTAGAAACTGGAAGAACGCATCAAATAAGAGTTCATTTGTCATACAAAGGTAATAATATTTTAGGTGATAAAAAATATAAAAAAAAGTATAAAAAATTTGTAGGTATTGATAATGAGCTTGAAGATAGAATAATCCGACTTAATAGACAATTTTTACATGCGAAAACTATTGGCTTTAATCATCCTAGTAATAATACAAGACTTGAATTTACATCAAATTTACCATCAGATTTAGAACAAATTTTAAAAAAACTAAGAAAAATCAAGTAATAAAATCATTGTAAAAATTTATTTATTTATTAAATAAATACTTCGTATGAATAAAAATACATACAACTTGCCAGCACTTTCAAATGAAGGTGGATTAGCTGCTTATCTTGCTCAGATTAAGAAATTTCCAATGCTTGCAGCTGAGGAAGAGTATATGTTGGCTAAAAATTGGCAATCAACTGGAAATGTGAAATCTGCAGAAAAACTTGTAACTAGCCATTTGAGATTAGTTGCAAAGATAGCAATGGGCTACAAAGGTTATGGTTTACCTCTTAACGAGATGATATCTGAAGGTAATGTGGGATTAATGCAAGCAGTAAAAAAGTTTGAGCCAGAAAAAGGTTTTAGACTTGCAACTTATGCAATGTGGTGGATCAAAGCTTCAATACAAGAATATATATTAAGATCATGGAGTTTAGTAAAAATAGGAACAACAACCGCACAGAAAAAACTTTTTTTTAATTTAAAAAAAATTAAAAACCAAATAGCTCCTCGTTCAGAGGGAGACCTGAGAAAAGAACATGTTGAAGATATAGCTAAAAGACTTTCTGTAAGTGAGAGTGAGGTCGTTTCTATGAATAGAAGACTTTCAGGTAAAGAACAATCTTTAAATGCTCCGATAGGTGAAGATGGTGATGAGTGGCAAGATTGGGTAGTTGATAATGAAATGGACCATGAATTAAAAATTGCTCAAAGTGATGAAATGGAACAAAGGAAAGATCTACTTCAAGACTCAATTAAGATATTAAATGAAAGAGAAAAAAAGATTTTACATTCAAGAAGATTAACAGATGAACCAATAACTTTAGATGAGCTGAGCAAAAAGTACAAGATAAGTAGGGAAAGAGTGAGACAAATAGAAAATAAAGCTTTTGAGAAACTACAAAAGCATATGCTTAATTCCGCTAAATCAAAAAACTTATTGCCAGCAACTTAAAGGTTAAAAGGATCTAGTATTAAGATTGTATCATTTCTCTCTGGACTAGTTGAAATACTTGAAATTCTAGTCTCAATAAAGTTTTCTAATTCTCTTATATAATTTTTTGCATTTTCTGGTAATTCTTCAAATTTTTTTATACCCACTGTAGAAGATTTCCAGCCTTTAAAGGATTTGTATATTGGTTTAGCCATAAATTGGTCATCAACCGAAGCAGGAAGGTAATCATATTTTTTCCCATTTATCTCATAAGCAATGCACATTTTAATTTCGTCTAGTTCATCTAGCACATCTAGTTTAGTTAAGGCAATTCCATCAATTCCTGAAATTTTTAAAGTTTGTCTTACAAGGACTCCATCAAACCAACCACATCTTCTTTTTCTACTTGTGACAGTTCCAAATTCTTTTCCTCTTGTTCCAAGTAATTCGCCTATCTCGTCTGTTAGTTCTGTTGGAAAAGGGCCTTCTCCAACTCTTGTAGTGTATGCTTTTGTAATGCCTAAAACATAATTAATGGAATTAATACCACAGCCTGAGCCAGTCGCTGCTGACGAAGCGACGGTATTAGAAGAAGTCACAAATGGATAGGTCCCATGGTCAACGTCTAAAAGAACTCCTTGAGCACCTTCAAATAATATTTTTTTATTTTGAGATTTATATTCATCTATTTTTTTCCATACAGGCTGTGAAAATTTAAGTATTTGTGGTGCAATATCTAACAAATTTTCTTTTAATTGTTCTTTTTTGAATTCAGTTTTTCCTAAACCTTTTCTTATTGCATTATGATGACTTAATACTACATCTAATCTTTTATCCAAATTACTTTCTGATGCGAGATCCATTACTCTTATTGATCTTCTACCAATCTTATCTTCATATGCTGGTCCTATTCCTCTTCTTGTTGTCCCTATTTTGGATTTTCCTGCTGCATCTTCTCTGATCTCATCCATTTCTTTGTGAAATGGCAAGATAAGAGTGGCTGCTTCAGATAAAATTAAATTTTCAGAATTAACTTCTATGCCTTTAGATTTAATTTCATCAATCTCATCTAAAAGCGCCCATGGATCAACCACTACACCATTTCCAATTATAGATATTTTATTTTTTCTAACTATTCCTGATGGTAGCAGTCTTAATTTATAAACTATACTATCTATAACAAGGGTATGGCCAGCATTGTGTCCACCTTGAAACCTTATTATTACATCAGCCTCGCTTGATAGCCAATCAACAATTTTGCCTTTTCCTTCATCTCCCCACTGCGAACCGACTACAACTACATTTTTCATCTAAAATTTTTTTTAATTTGTATACTATTTAAATGGTTTACAGGACCGTGACCTTTCCCAATATTTGGTTGTGTTCTTAATGAATGATTTACATATTTAATTGCCATTTCACAAGATTTCTTTAAAGTTTTTCCACACGAAAAGTAGGTAGTTATAGCGCTAGAAAGAGTGCAACCAGTGCCATGGCTATTTTTTGTATTTATTTTCTTATTTTTAAAGATTTTGATTTCTTTTTTATTCATAAAAACGTCTTGAATATTTTTATGATTCAAATGACCTCCTTTAATTAGAATATTTTTTGCACCTAATTCTACTAGATGGTTACCTGCTAAGATTACATCTTGGATAGTTGATATTTTTAAATTGGTTAAAACTTCAGCTTCGGGTATGTTTGGTGTAATTAAATCTGCTTCAGACAAAAGTTTATTTTTTAAAATTTTAATAGCAGGATCATTAATTAATTTTTTTCCGCCCTTTGCTACCATTACTGGATCTAATATTATTTTTTTTGCTTTTATTTTTTTTAATGATTTTATTACTGAATTTATAACTTCTTTTGAATGAAGCATTCCTATTTTAATTGCGTCTGGTTTTATATCTTTTGCAGTAAATTCAATTTGACGAGAAATTTCTTTACTATTCACTGGAACAATTGATTTAACACCTGTTGTATTTTGTGAAGTTATAGCAGTTATAGCGGTCATGGCATATGAGCCAAGCGATGTGACAGTTTTAATGTCTGCTTGTATGCCTGCACCGCCAGAAGAGTCTGAACCAGCAATAATTAAAATTTTAGATTTTATTTTCAAGTTAGATAATTGATTTTTTTACAATATTAATACATTTAGAAAGCATAGTTTTATCGCCAGTTTCACACATTATCCTCACCACTGGTTCTGTTCCAGATTTTCTTACTAACATTCTGCCTTTTCCTTTTATTAAACTGTTTGCTTTTTTAATTGCATTTTTGCACTTGGGATTATTAATTATTGATTTATCTTTTACTTCAACATTTTCTAACAATTGAGGAGTAGGTGTAAAATTTTCAAATATTTCACTCGCTTTTTTGCCTTTTCGTATAGAAAATAGAATTTCTAATGCTACCAATAAACCATCGCCTGTAGTCGCAAATTTGCCAAGTATAATATGGCCAGATTGCTCTCCTCCTAAATTAAATTTATTTTTCTGCATTGCTTCTTTTACATATCGATCACCAACTTTAGATCTTATAAACTTTATCTTATTTTTAGAAAAATATTTTTGTAATCCATAGTTTGACATTAAAGTACCTACTACCCCACCTTTTAAAATTTTTTTTCTTTTCCATCTTGTTGCAAGCATTGCTATTATTTTATCTCCATCAATAATATTACCCTTCTCATCACAAATAATAATTCTATCTGCATCACCATCTAAAGAAACTCCAATATGAGATTTATTTTTTTTTGTATAATATTTAATTTTATTTGGAAATGTAGAACCACATTTTTTATTTATATTAAATCCATTTGGAGAAGTTCCAATCTCGTGAACTATGGCACCCAATGATCTAAACAATTGAGGCCCTACTTTATATGCAGCTCCATTAGCACAATCTATTGTAATTCTTAAACCTCTTAGATTAAATTGTTTGGGAAAATTTGTTTTTAATATCTCAATATATTTATTTGAGCCATCCTCTAATCTTTTAACTCTACCTAATATTTGAGGATTTGATAATTTTTTTGATATTTTTGAATCAATTAGTTTTTCTATTTTTTTTTCTATTTTATCAGATAATTTTAAACCATTTGGTCCAAATAATTTTAAACCATTATCATAAAAAGGATTATGCGATGCAGTAATCATAATTCCCATATTAGCTCTCATTTTTTTTGTAAGCATTGCAAGACCATTTGTTGGTAATGGCCCAAATGTGAAAACGTGCATTCCAGCTGATGTTAAACCAGACACTAATGCTGGTTCTAACGCATAACCAGATAACCTAGTATCTTTTGCAATTATTGCTATCTGTTTAGTTTTTTTTTTATTATTAAAATATGTGCCAACAGCTAAACCAAACTTAAAAAACATGTAACCATTGATTTTATTTCCATTTACTTTTCCTCTTATTCCATCTGTGCCAAAATATTTTTTTGTCATTGATTAAAATTGAGTTTTTTAAAAACTTTAATTCCTTGGTTCACTTCATTAACATCATGAATCCTAAGAATTTGTACTCCTTGTAACATGCTAAAGATACTTGAAGACACAGTTCCACCTATTCTTTCTTTGCTATCATTATTTCCAGATATATCTTTTATAAATCTCTTTCTGGAAATTCCCAACATTACTGGTAATCCTAAAGAATGAAAAATAGAAACATTATTGATTAGGGTAATATTATGTTTCATATTTTTACCAAATCCTACCCCAGGATCTAAGATAATGTGATTATGTTTAATTCCACTTTTTCTAATTAACCTCAGCTTATTTTCAAAATAATCATATATATCTAACAAAACATTATTATACCTTGGATTTTTTTGCATTGTTTCTGTATTGCCTTTCATATGATGTAGAACGAATGCTAATTTTGTTTTTTTTAAAAAATTAATTGTCTTCATATCATAACTAAGTCCAGATACATCATTAATTAGGTCTAGTTTATATTTTAAAGCTTTTTTCATCACAAAACTTTTTCTAGTATCTAAAGAAACAAAAAAATTTTTAGATTTTAAATAACTCATAACTTTGTTTACTCTCAGCCACTCCTTTGTTTGTGGAATTTCTTTAGAGCCTGGCCTTGTAGACTCACCACCTACATCAATTATCTTTGCTCCATCAACTATTAATTTATTAATCTGTTTTTTTGCAGAACTTTTCTCATTAAATTTTCCACCATCAGAAAAGCTATCTGGAGTAATATTTAAAACACCCATAAATATTGGTAAATTATCAAATTTTAATTTGGGAATTTTTTTAGGTTTTGATATGTTATTGATATCAATTAAAACTTTTTTTTTAATTTTTGAAGGAAGTTTTTTAATACTTCTAATATTTATTTTTTTTTTATTAGTTCTGGTAATTATTTCAATTGTATCAAATGAAAATGATTTATTACCACTAACTGGAAGTGAAATCTTTTTTTTAACTTTTTCTCTGGATATTTGGTTATAATAAAAATTACACGCTCTTGTGTAATATTTTTGCATTAATTTTTAATGAACAATCTTTGGTTTTAATCCCATTGAACCTAAAGCAGAACTTTGCTCATCTTCCTCTACTTTTAAATCTTCTTTATTTTTTGGATATAAGTTTTTGTTCACTATGTCTTCAATTTCCTGACCCGTTAATGTTTCATAAGTAAGTAGAGCTTTAGCTAATTTATGTAAGTCATCAATATTATCAGTTAAAACTTTTTTTGCTCTATCATAACCTTGATCAACAAATTTTCTAATTTCAGTATCTACTTTTCTTGCGGTTTCTTCAGACATATTTTGTTGTCTTGCAACTGATCTTCCTAGGAAAACTTCTTCCTCATTTTCGCCATATGCAACTGGGCCAAGCTCTTTACTTAATCCTGCTCTCATTACCATTGCTCTAGCTCTTTTTGTTGCTTGCTCGATATCGCTCGCTGCACCTGTGGTTACTTTATCATCTCCAAATATAATTTCTTCTGCAACTCTTCCTCCCATTGCTATGGCCATTTGGGCGTGTAGTTGTTCTCTTGTTTGAGACACCTCATCTCTCTCAGGAAGTTGCATTACCATTCCTAATGCTCTTCCTCTTGGAATGATTGTTGCTTTATGTATAGGATATGCTGCCTTTTCGTTTATGGTAACAATGGCATGGCCAGCTTCATGATATGCAGTCAATTTCTTCTCTTCCTCACTCATTACCATTGATCTTCTTTCAGATCCCATCATTACTTTATCTTTTGCTTCTTCAAATTCCATGTAAGTAACTATTCTCTTATTTTTTCTTGCTGCTAATAATGCTGCTTCGTTAACTAAATTTGCTAAGTCTGCACCAGAAAACCCTGGTGTTCCTCTTGCAATAGTTCTTAAATTAACATCTGGTGCCATTGATATTTTCTTAGCATGCACTTTTAATATTTTTTCTCTTCCAAGTAAGTCAGGATTAGAAACTACTACCTGTCTGTCAAATCTTCCCGGTCTTAATAAAGCTGGATCAAGAACATCAGGTCTATTAGTTGCCGCAATTATTATTACACCTTCATTTGTATCAAAGCCATCCATCTCCACAAGCAATTGATTAAGTGTTTGTTCTCTTTCATCGTTACCTCCACCTAAACCTGCGCCCCTACTTCTTCCAACAGCATCAATCTCATCGATGAATATTATGCATGGTGAGTGTTTCTTGCCCTGCTCAAACATATCTCGAACTCTTGAGGCTCCAACACCAACAAACATTTCTACAAAGTCTGAACCCGATATTGTAAAGAATGGTACTCCTGCTTCGCCAGCGATCGCCCTTGCTAATAAAGTTTTACCAGTCCCTGGAGGTCCAACTAATAGACATCCACGAGGTATTTTTCCACCTAGTCTACTAAATTTTTTAGGATCTTTTAAAAATTCTACTACCTCCTCTACTTCTTCTTTGGCTTCTTCAACTCCAGCCACATCGTTGAAGGTAACCTTGCCTTTTAATTCATTCATCATTTTGGCTTTTGATTTTCCAAAACCCATAGCTCCACCTTTACCACCTTGCATCTGTCTCATGAAGAAGATCCATACAGCAATTAAAAGTAGCATAGGAAACCATGATAAAAGTACTCCAAACAACGAAGGCATTTTTTCTTCTAATGGACTTGCTGAAATACTAACACCTTTATCACTTAATTTTTGAATAAGATTTGGATCATCTGGCGCATAAGTATTAAACATTTCTCCGTTAGACATTACACCTTTGATATTTTTTCCTTGAATTTCTACTTGCACAACTCTTCCATTATCTACTTGAGTTAAAAATTCTGAAAATATAATGTTATTTTTTTGATTAACTGATCCTTGTGGATTCTTAAACATATTGTAAAGGCCTATAGTCAAGATGACTATAACTGCCCACATTGCTAAGTTTCTGAAATTCATTACTATAAATTAAGAATTATTATCAATTTAACAAGTGTCAATTTGTGCCAATTTTAAGGTATTCTATCTATTTTCTGAGGAAATAATGACTGAATTCTTAAGTTTCTGAATTATACATCCTGAAAGTGTTTTTTTTGAGTAATTATTAGTAGATCTTAAATATTTAAGTAAGTTATCAACCTTCGCGCCTCTGGCAAAAGTATTTTTTTTTCCTATTTTTTGAATCAGTTCTGAAAATGATCTAAAGACAATTTCATCTGGTTGTTTGAGAAAATCATCTTTTAAAATAATTGAATTAATTAGTTTTAAGTAATTAGAATTGTCATTAATATTTTTTTGAACATAATAATCTATAGCATTATTACTTTTGCTTAGATTGTTTAGAGATAATTTAAATTTATTAAATGTTAATCCATCCTTTTCTAAATTTGAAATTAATTTCCTAATTTTTACTCTTAGAAATTTATCATTTAAATTAGAAGGATCATTGATATTGAAATTAAATGTATTTTTTGAGAGATATATAAGATCTTTTTTAGACATATCCAGCAAAGGTCTCAAAACAAAAATTTTATCACCAAGTTTTACTTTGGATTTAATCTTACTAAATGAAATTAAACCTTTTAAACCTGAGCCTCTTAATAATCTTATAAAAAAGTTTTCAATCAAATCATCTGTATGGTGTGCCGTTAAAATTATATCAATTTTTTTGGTGAGACTTCGATTGATAATTAATTTGTATCTATTATCTCTAGCAAAAGATTGTAGATTTCTTTTTTTATTTATTTTTTTAATAGTGAGTATATTGCTAGAAATTTGGAATAATTTCAGTTTTTTTTTTACTAAATTAGCCTCGAAAGTTGAATTTTTTCTTAGTTTATGATCAACGATAAAAAAATAAACTTTTTTATTTTTTTCTAAAGAATAACATTTAGCTAAGAATGATAATGCCATACTGTCTACTCCACCTGAAACAGCTACACAAAAACTGTTTAGGGCATGGCTAGATATTTTTTTTTTAAAATTTAAGTAAATTCTTTTTATTCTTGGATCATCTAATTTTTTGAAATAAAAATTATGAATTGTCTTTTTTGCACCTAAATTCTTTTTCTTCATAATACTTTGCTTTTTGAAGTACAGATTGAGTTGCTTCTGGATATTGTTTTTTAACTCCAGCGATCATCAAACATCCTTGATCTTTTTCTCCCATCTGAACCAATGATACTCCCAGTTTCAATAAATTTTCAGGAGCGATTTTACTTTCTGGATATTTTTGATAACCCTCTAAATAAGCAGTGGCAGCATCAGTGTACATTTGTCTTATTCTATATGTTTCTGCATACCAATATTGTGCGTTGCCTGACAATTCATTATCAGGATTTGTCAATACAAATTCTCTAAAAGCTTTTTCAGCACTAGTATAGTCACCAACTTTTAAAAAATTTCTTGCAAATTGATATTGCTCTTTTGGACTAGCGTCAGGTAATAATTTTTCCTCTGCGTTAAAAACCTCTGAGATTATTGCTTCAGTCTGTTCTACTGATTCTATTACTTGTGTATCATCACTAGTAGTCATGTCTTTATATGATACCTCTCCCAGAGATTGTGGTTCTGAAGATCCAGGAAGTATTTTTTTTTTAGTTATCTCTTCACTCATCAATGCTTGATTTGTTTTGGGTAAAGAAGAAAGAGAGTTATTGTTTGAATTTGTAATAGAGTTTTGCTCAATTTGCTCAAATCTTAACTGATTATTCTGTTGTACTTTAGAAAGCTTATTTGAAAGTTTGTCTAATTTAAAATTAATTTCTTCAAATTTATTCGTTAATTCTTGGAACTGGGTCTCTATTTCACTTAACTTTAGTAAATGTTTTGTTAACGCCTGTTCAGACTCCTTTGTTGATGCTTTTTGAATTGTATTTGTAGCAGGGTTTTCGGAAAATGACTGGGAGTAAACTGCTCTTTCTAAAGTCCTAAGATCTTTTTGAATATTTTCCAAGATTTCTCCCACTTCTTTATCTTGAGAAAATGAAATGCATGTAGAAAAAAGTAAAAATGAAAAAAAATTAACTAAAATGTACTTAATTAATGATCTCATAGAAACATTTGTAATTATAATAATGGCAGAAAGAAGACCCTTGCTTTAAAAAAAGTAAGGGTCTTTTTAAAAATTAGTTTTAATTTGCTTTTACTGTAACAGATCTTCTATTTTTTGACCATGAAAGTGGATTTGAACCCGAGTCAACTGGTCTCTCTTTTCCATAACTTAAAACTTTAATTCGATCAGAAGAAACTCCATAAGTCATCAAATAGTCTTTTGCAGCATTTGCTCTTCTTTCACCTAAAGCTAAGTTATATTCTCTAGTACCCCTTTCATCTGCGTGGCCTTCTACTACAACAGTAACATCTGAGTTTTGTCTTAACCAAGCGGCTTGCTTTCTTAAAGTCTCTCTGGAAGCTGTTGTTAATATTGTCTCATTTGTTGCAAAGAATACTCTGTCAGGAACTCCACTCGCGAGCTCTCCTACAGTATCAGAGCCTATATACACATCTCCCTGCATTAACGCATCTAATTTTTCAATTGGATCTGCTTTTTGAGTCTCTGCTGCTTTTGTAGTAGTAGATGACTCAGTCGTTGTTTTTACAGACTTCTTTGTTGCACATGCGGTAACAATCAAACCAAACATAGCAATAAGAAACGCATTTTTTAAAATTTTGCTTAGATTCATTTTTGCTCCTTAAATAGAATATTATGAACTTAATCATGTAATTAGATGTTTTGTCCAGAAAAATCAACCTAATTAAATAGAATCTTAAATTTTCCTCAATTTCCTAATAAAGAAGACCATGAAGGGTCTGAGGCATCTGTTTCAGTTAATACCAACCTCTCGTTGTATCCAGTTAAATCAATTGACCATAGTTTTGCTGAAAATCCTTGACCTTTATCATCAGTTTTTGTCTCTCTATAGAATATGATTATTCTACCATTTGGAGACCATGAAGGTGCCTCTTGATAAAAGTTTTCTGTAAGTAATCTCTCTCCAGTTCCGTCAGTTCTCATAACTCCGATAAAAAATTTACCTTTATGTAATTTTGTAAATGCAATTAAATCTCCCCTAGGTGACCATACGGGTGTACCGTAAATCCCTTTTCCAAATGATATTCTCTTAACTTTTGATCCATCGCTTCTCATTACATAAATTTGCTGATAGCCACTTCGGTCAGAATTAAATGTAATATATTTACCATCAGGTGAATATGACGGCGAAGTATCAATAGATGGATGATCAGTTAATTTTTCCTGTATGTTTGTCTCTAAATTTCTAACCCAAATTTCTGAATTACCATCTTTTGCTAAACTCATTATAATTTTTTTTCCATCTGGAGAAAATCTCGGAGCAAATGTCATTCCAGGAAAATCTCCAACAACCTCTTGCTTTCCCGTCTCAATATTCAAAAGATAAACTCTAGGCATATTTCTAAAGTATGAGAGGTAAGTTACCATTTGATTTGTGGGATTAAATCTTGGGGTTAATACTAGCTCATTACCTAAAGTTAAATACTTTGTATTAAATCCATCTTGATCCATAATAGCTAATTTTTTTACTCTTTGAGTTTTAGGTCCTTCTTCTGCAACATAAATAATTCTTGTATCAAAATATCCACTTTCACCTGTTAGGCGTTCGTACACCTTGTCTGAAATTTTATGACCAACTCTTCTCCAGTTTGTAGGAACAGTTGTTAAAGAAAAGCCATCGACCATTTTTGCTCCTAGGACATCCCAAAGTTTAAATTCAATTTTAATATAATCTTTTTCATTAATAATTTTAGACGTAACTTTACCAGTGATTAAAACTTGAGATTTGATTAAAGTCCAATCTTCAAATCTTGGTTTTAAATGTGCGATATCTGGCTTTTGCAAGAAAGACTCTTTGTCCAGAGTATCGAACAATCCAGTTTTGCTTAAATTATTCTCTATCACTTTCGAAATTTCTAAACCTAAATTATCTATATCTAAATTTTTTTTAATTTTTTCTTCTGAGATTTCGTCAGTAAAAAAAGGAGAAACAGAAATTGGTAAGGGATCGAGATTTCCTCTTGTTATATCGATTTCAACAAGTGAATAAGATATTCCAGGCTTTAAAAAAAAACAAAAAATAAGTATTAATAAAAATTTATTTTTCATCCACCCATCATTTCTACTGGATTAAATCTTAGTATCATTGTCTTCCATTTTTCATAACTAGTTGTTGGAAGATTTTTTATAGGATTACATAATCTAATTGCTCTTATTACGCTTTGAGCGATTTGATTAAAAGTACCCTGGCCCGGTGTATTCATTCTGGCATGATCCAACATTTCAAAATCTTTTACAATTCCATTTTTTTCTAAATTTAGTTTTACAGTAACCAATAAGTCCTCACTATAAGGTAATCCAACTGGAACAGACCAACAAGTATATATTTGATGTCTTACAGCATATTCTGTTGTAACACTTAGTTTTGATAACTTCATTGATTTATCTTCAGATTGGGTTATTCCATCAGTTTTTTCCTTTACCTCACCTAAGTTTTCAACCTGTTGAGCAATCAATCCTTTAATTATATTTATTTCATCTTCAATATCTCTTTTTTCATACTCGGATACTTGTTTTGCCTTTTCATCTTTCAAAGGTTTTTTAATTTTAGCAAATTCTTTTATCACCTCGTCGTTTTCAATTTTTTTTTCTATTTTTTTTCTTTTTTCTTTTTCAACAACTAGTTTTTTATCTTCTTTTGAAGGTTGTTGTTGAGCTTCTTGTTTAGTCTCTATTTTTTCTAACTTTTTATCAGGTAATGGAATAGCCTCTGATTTTTCTAGTTTAACTTTTTCTTGTTTTTTTTCAGGAATAGGTACTTTTTTTGATTTTGATAAATCAATTTCATCTTTTTGATTTTCAAGTTTTACTTCCTTTTTTTCCTCTTTTTTTATTTCTTTTGGTGGTGCTTGCTCTGATAGCAGTTTTTTATTATCATTTTTTGCTTTTTCTATAATTTTTGCAGCTTTTGGAGCATATGGAATATTTGTTTTCTCAGATATTTGTATCAATTCAACGGAAATAATTGGCATTAATTCTAAAGGTTTTTTAACAACGAATGGAAGTGCAAATATTGTGGCAAAAAATATTGTCCCGTGAAAAATTATAGAAAATAACATTCCAAAAGAAAAATTATTAAATCCATCATTAAAACCACTAAATGAAATTTTTTTAAGCAATACTATCTCTCTTTGTAAGGCTCAGATATTAAGGCAACTTTAGTGAAACCTGAGCCTGAAAGTTTACCCATTACCTCTAATACTCTTCCATAGTTAATTGTTTTGTCGCCTCTTACATAAATTCTTGTATCGGTTCTATTTTTGGACACAGCTAAAATTTTTTTAATTAATTTATCAAATTCAATTTTTGTCTCTTGAATAAAAACCTCACCTTTTGAATTTATAGTTAATGTTAAAGGTTCGCTTTCCTCTGGCAAAGTATCAGCTGAGGTTTCAGGTAAATCAACCTGTACTCCTACTGTTAGCAAAGGTGCCGTAACCATAAAAATAATCAAAAGAACAAGCATTACATCAACAAAGGGGGTTACATTTATTTCACTCATCGGTTCACTATCTGAGCGCTTTAAGTTAAATGACATGTTAAATTATTGAAATAAATCTTTTTGAAAAATTTTCTAATTTTTGTGAATATTTTTTAGAGTCATTGCCAAATTTATTGTAAGCGATTACTGCTGGTATTGCTGCTAACAAACCTAGAGCAGTTGCAAATAATGCTTCAGCGATTCCAGGGGCTACAATAGCTAGACTAGTATTTCTTGATATAGCAATTGATTGAAAAGAATTCATTATTCCCCAAACTGTTCCAAATAACCCGATAAACGGTGCTGTAGATCCTACCGTTGCAAGAAAAGTAAATTTTTTGTTTACAACGTTCATTTGCTTTTCAATATTTACTTCTAATATATTTTGAAGTCTTTGGCTTATATTTGTTTTTGACCTTGATTTCATAACAGCTTGCATTGAATCTTTGAATAATTGAGCCATTGGATTATTTAATGCTACAGGCAAACTATTATAGAATGTTTCTGCAGACTTAGACTTCCAAAATCTTTCTTCAAAATCTTCAGAGTCTTTATTTATTCTTCTAAACATTACAATTTTATCAAAAATTATAGCCCAGGAATAAACTGAGCTAGCGATTAGAATTATAATCACAGATTTGACGATAAAGTCAGCTCTCAAAAATAAACTTAAAATTGAAAAATCTGTATTGCTTGCTAATTCTACCGCTTGAGAAGTTATATCTGCGTCCATTTAATTGATTTCACACTAAAATGTGTCATGAATTTGTCTATAAAAGTAAGCTTTTTTTTATTTTTCTTGGGAATTTAGATGATAATTGGCGATTAATATTGCATCTGCTTTATTGGTATCTTTTTTTCGAGATAACATTGATGAAAACTTAGGAAACATTTCTATTGCTTTAACTCTACTCGAATCTTTTTGAGAATTTATTAAATCATAATGCTTTTTCCATTTGGCTGGTCTAACAAAAAAAATTGGTAGTTGCATTGCAGCACAAACACCTTTCAAAACTCCAAATGATTGTCCAAAATTAAACATACTGGTAACACCTTGTCCAGGCATTGCTGAAACTTGCTCTACCACTACATTTATATTCTCTGATTTGTGGTTTTGAATCCTCAAAGATATTTCGTTGAATATTTGACTACCATTGATTTGCTTTTTATTTTTATTGCCTGATGCCATAGTAGGCATATCAATTACATCCTTTAATTCTCCATTTTCAAAAAAACAAATTGCACCGGTTATCCCAGGATCTATTCCAATTACTAACATAAAATTAAATTAAATTGCATTTGTAAAAACATTTTGAACATCATCATCTTCTTCTAAAATTTCCAAAAACTTTATCATTTTTTCTTTATCTTCATCATTTAGTTTTATTTTATTTATAGCAACCCATTCGATTTCTGTAGAAATGAAATTAGAAATTTCCTTTTCCAGCAAATTTTTTACATCATATATCTCATTATTATTTGTATGAATCTCGTAATAATTCTCATGAAATATACAATCATTAGCTCCGGCGTCAGTTGCTAGGTTGAAAACTTTTTCTTCATCAATTTCTTCTTTCTCAATTTTTATGACTCCTAGTTGATGAAAGTTATGTGATGCAGAACCTTGCGTACCAAGTCCTCCTCCATATTTTTGAAAAATTGTTCTTATATTTGAGGCAGTTCTGTTTTTATTATCAGTTAAAGTGGTAACTACTATTGCCGATTTTGCAGGTCCAAATCCTTCATATCTTATATTTTCAAAATTAGAGTCTG
The DNA here is from genome assembly GCA_902609675.1 of uncultured Pelagibacteraceae bacterium. Lineage (GTDB taxonomy): Bacteria > Pseudomonadota > Alphaproteobacteria > Pelagibacterales > Pelagibacteraceae > Pelagibacter. The sequence goes on from CACLST010000006.1 coordinate 43,101, forward strand.
CTGCTATTGATGATTTATCGATGGCTCTTTCAATATTATCTTTAGGCATATTGGCTGATCTAGCAGCCTGAATTGCAGATCTTAATCTTGAATTCATATCGGGATTTTTATCACCAAGTTTTGCAGCTACTGTAATTTCCCTTGATAGTTTTGAAAAAATAGCAGATCTTTGTTTGTCTGCTTTTCCTTTTTTATGTTTGATACCTGCCCAATGAGAATGACCTGCCATGATTTAATTGTCTTTCTGAAGTTGACCACCAAATATAAACTGACTGATATTTAATGCCAAACCATTTTTCGGATTAGCTTGAATAATTGCACCACAAAGTGAGGCTTCTCCCTCAGCTGGATAGTTTTTTATAGACTCTCTTTTATAAAACCTATTAATAGAATTTTCTGCATTCATTCCAATAACAGAGTTATAATCACCACACATTCCTGCATCTGTTAGATATGCAGTTCCTCTATTTAGAACTCTTCCATCGTTTGTGGGTACATGAGTATGGGTACCTACTACAAACGTTGCATGACCATCAAATACATGGCCAATAGCCATTTTTTCACTTGTAATTTCACCATGGAAGTCAACTATTAGAAAATCATAATTTTCTTTTTTTGTATTTTGATTTAAAAATTCTTTGCTCTTTATAAAAACATCGTCACACTTTTTCATAAAAACGTTTCCCATTAAATTTAATACCCCAACTTTGTAACCACCAATAGAATCATAAACCCCAAATCCACTGCCCGGAACATCATTTGACAAATTTAATGGTCTCAAAAGCCTTTTTTGTTTTTTAATAAATTCGAATGTCTCTTTTTGATCCCAAACATGATTTCCGGTTGTAATTACATCAACACCAGAGCTTAGTAATTCGTTTACAATATTTTCAGTAATTCCAACACCCTCTTTTGCAGCATTTTCACCATTTACAACAACAAAATTTATTTTTTTTGATTTAATAATATTAGGTAAAAATTTTTTTACTGCATTACAACCACTGTTCCCAACAATATCTCCTAAAAATAAAATATTCATTTCACAATTCCTTTGTTTGTCAAAATAAAATCTAATTTTTGATCAAATTTATTAGTGGGTACTTTTAAAATTTCTTGAAATGAAAAGGCAAAACCCACTGTTACAACACTTTTAATATTAAGAATTTTACTTATATATCTATCATAAAATCCACCTCCATAGCCTAGTCTAAATCTATTTTTGTCGAATCCCACAAGAGGAACAATTAAAATGTCTGGAAAAACTTTATTCTTAGTAATAGGTTCGGGAATACCTAGACTACTTACTTTTAGCAAGTCTTTAAAAGACCATTCATAAAAATCCATATTATTTTTTTTCTTAATTACTGGTAAAGATATTTTAAAATTATTAATTTCCAATTTTTTCATGACATCTAAACAACCAATCTCATTATTGATCGGATAATATCCACCGATATTAATATTTTCTTTTAAATTTAATTTTTTCAATATTCGGTTAAATTGAATTAAGGTTATGCCTTGATCTTTAAAGTTAGTTTTTCTTAAATTAATTAATTTTTTTCTTAAATTTTCCTTAGACACTTTTATTATTGAATTTTGGCGTCTGGATCATTTCTTTTGATAAAATTTTCTAACTCAAGTGTAGTTTTATCAACCAAAGTTTCATAATCGTTACGATTATTTTCGATTTCATTCTTTAGATTATCCTGGTTTTTGCTTAATTGAGAAATCTCTATTTCTTTTAAATCTTTGTAATTAAATACTAATGATTTAAGTTCTTTAAATTTCTCAGTAATTTTATTTATTTCTTTTTTTTGTATATCGATTTTTTTTTTAGTCTCGTAATATTCATCCAAAACAGAAATAGATGTTATAAGTAAAAGTTTACTTTCTCCTATATTTCCCAATGAATTTTTCAGACTAGTAAACTTTTCATTTAAATATGTAGATAATTCCTCTAAATGCTCTTCTTGGCCATCTTCACAAGAGAGTAAAAATTCTTTTCCATTAAATTTAATATTTACATTTGCCATTTATCAATTTCTTCCATCAAATTATCTGTTTCTTGGTTTAATTCATCAATTTTTTCAGAAAACTGGTCTTCTTTTTTTTTTTCTTCAATTTCCTTTTTTTTAAAATCATCAAATTTTTGTTTAAGAGCGGCATTTTCTTGCTGAAGTGTATTATATCTTTGCTCTATTTCATTTTTTTCAATTTCTAATTGATTTTTTTGTTTTGACAGATTTTCTAATTCCAAAATTTTATCTGGTTTTATATTTTCAAGATTTTTTAGTTTATCTAAAGTTTCTAATAGTTTTTTTTCTTTTTCACTAATTGAATTCATATATATATCTATATTAATAAATTGATTCACCTAAGTCTACAAAGGATAAATTTTGAAAAAATTAAATAAAATCTTATCTAACTCTATACGTGCTCTCTCGATGGATGCCGTGCAAAAAGCTAATTCTGGGCATCCAGGTATGCCAATGGGTATGGCTGATGTATCTACAATACTTTTCAGATATTTTCTAAAATTTAATCCAAAAAATCCTAGTTGGATTAATAGAGACAGATTCGTTTTATCTGCTGGTCACGGATCTATGTTACTATACTCTTTGCTTTATTTAACAGGTTACAAGAGCATTAAACTGAATGATATAAAGAATTTTAGACAAATTAATTCTATTTGTGCGGGTCACCCTGAATATATTCAAAACTCTGGCATTGAAACAACAACTGGTCCTTTGGGGCAGGGAATTTCTAATGCAGTTGGTTTTGCATTAGCGGAAGAAATTTTAAAAAAGAAAATTGGTAATGATATTATAAATCATAAAACTTATGTAATTGCAGGAGATGGATGCCTAATGGAGGGTATAAGCCACGAAGCTATGAGCTTAGCTGGACATCTAAAGCTCAAAAATTTAATAATGTTATTTGATAATAATTCTATATCTATCGATGGACCAACAACTCTAGCAGTCTCAGATAATTTTAGAAAAAGATTTGAAAGTTATGGTTGGGATTACATAGAAATTAATGGTCATGAAGAAAATGAAATTTTTAAAGCTCTCAAAAAAGTTCAAAATGCTAAAAAACCAACTGTAATTTCTTGCAAGACTAAAATTGGTTATGGATCACCAAATAAATCTGGGAAAGCTTCCTCACATGGAAGTCCGCTAGGTGCCGGGGAGATTGAATTGGTTAGGAAAAAATTAGGATGGAATTATAAACCATTTGAAATTCCCAAAAATATATTGGCTACTTGGAGAGGGATTGGTAAAAAGGGAGAAAAAACCGAATATAAATGGAATAAAATTTATAAGAAGAAAAAAAGTAAAATAAATAAATTTTTTAAAAATGATTTTATAAAGTCTTTAATAAATGAGAAAAAAATAGCAGTAAAAAATGATAATAGTATTGCATCTAGAAAATCCTCGGAGTCAATTATTGGCTCCCTTGTTAAAAATAATAGTACACTTATTGGTGGATCCGCTGATCTTGCTGGATCAAATAATACTAAAACAAATTACCATGAAATAATTAAACCAGGAAATTTTAACGGAAATTATATTCATTATGGAGTAAGAGAACATGCAATGTGTGGAATAATGAATGGACTAGCTTTGCACAGTAAATTTATACCTTATGGGGGAACTTTTTTAATTTTTTCAGATTATTGTAAACCATCAATTAGATTAGCGGCAATGATGAAACAACAAATTATATACGTAATGACTCATGATTCAATTGGACTTGGGGAGGATGGACCAACACATCAGCCTATCGAACAATTATCTGGATTAAGGTCAATACCCAACCTTAATGTTTTTAGACCTGCAGATAGATTGGAAACAGTTGAATGTTGGGAGCATGCTTTAAATAGTTCTAAAACACCAAGCATCCTATCTTTAACTAGACAAAACCTAAATCCCATTAGAAATAAATACTCAACAACTAACAAATGTTCATTAGGAGCATATGAAATTTTAAGAACAAACAAAAAAATTAAATTAACAATCTTAGCTAGTGGGTCTGAGGTAAACCTAGCTGTAGAGACAAGCCACAAATTAGCCAAAGATAAGATATATTCAAAAGTTATATCAGTACCGTGTATGGAACTTTTTGACTTACAATCAAAGAGATATAGAGGTAAAATTTTGAATGAAACTAAATTAAAAATATCTATTGAAGCAGGATCTAGTGCTTGTTGGAAAAAATATGTGGGTGATTCTGGAATGACATTTGGAATTGATGTATTTGGTAAAAGTGCTCCATATAAAGATATTTATAAATATTTTGGATTAACATCTTTAAATATTGCAAATAAATTAAAAAAATTTGTAAAAAACTAAAAATGACTATTAAAATTGGAATTAATGGAATGGGAAGAATTGGTCGCATGATAGTGAGATCCATTATCGAGAGTCAAAATAAAAATTTAAAAATTAGCCATATTAACAACAGATCAAATGCAGAAATCACTTGTAAATTAATAAAATATGACTCTATTCATGGAAAATTTAATGCAGAATTAAAATTTTATGAAAACGAGTTAATAATTAACAAAAATAAAATTACATTTTCTCAAGAATCTAAAATCGAAAATATTGATTGGCAAAAATATGGTATTGATTATGTTTTTGAGTGTACTGGTAAATTTAATTCAAAAGAAAAACTCCTTGCACATATTAAAAATGGGGCAAAAAAAGTAATAGTATCTGCTCCATGTAAAAATGCTGACAAAACAATAGTGTTTGGTGTAAATGATAATATTTTATCAAAGAATGATAAAGTAATATCTGCTGCATCATGTACAACAAACTGTTTAGCCCCAATTATAAAAGTGCTTAATGATAATTTTGAAATTGAAAAAGGTTTTATGACTACTATTCACGCATTTACTAGTGATCAAAGAATTTTAGATAATTCTCATAAAGATCCAAGAAGAGCAAGGGCAGCAAGTTTATCAATAGTGCCAACTTCAACTGGCGCATCAAAGGCAATAGGGGAAATAATTCCAAGCCTAAAAGGAAAACTAGAAGGTGTTGCAATGAGAGTTCCAACACCAAATGTGTCGCTTATAGAATTAGTATTCTGTACCAAAAAAAAAATTGATATAAAAAAAATTAATGATGTATTTGAAACTGCTTCTAAAAATGAATTAAATAAAATTTTAGAGGTTTCTCATCAGAAGCTTGTTTCTATTGATTTTAATCATCATTCTGCATCCGCAATTGTAGATGCCTCATTAACAAATGTAGTTGGGGCTTACATGGGTAAAATCTCTGCTTGGTATGATAATGAATGGGGTTTTTCGAATAGAATGTGCGATATAGCTGAGAGTTTGCATAAAATCTCTAAATGAGAAGTATTTTAAACGAAAAAAATCTTAATAATAAGAAAATATTATTAAGATTAGACTTAAATGTTCCTTTGGAAAATGGAAATATAGGTGACACAACAAGAATTGATAAAATATTACCTACTTTAAATTTTTTATTACAACAAAAATCTAAAATAATAATATTATCACATGTGGGAAGGCCAAAAGGCAAAATAGTAAAAGAGCTATCTTTAAAACCAATTAGTGAAGATTTGAAAAAAAAATTAAACATTAGTGTAAGGTTAATCACAGAAAACATTTATGAAATAAAAAATAAAGATTTCTTTGAAAAATTTGATGAAGAAATTTTAATTTTAGAAAATATTAGATTTTATGCTGAGGAAGAGAAAAATGATAATAAATTTGCAAAACACCTAGCAAGTTTAGGTGAGATTTATGTGAATGATGCTTTTTCCTGTTCTCATCGAGCACATGCGTCAATTCATCAAATTCCTAAACATATGCCTTCTTTTTCTGGGCTACAACTTGATTTAGAAGTTGCTGCTCTAAATAAAATAACTGCTGAAATAACAAAACCTATAACATGTATAATTGGAGGATCTAAAATTTCGACTAAAATAGATGTTATCAAAAATCTAATACCAAAATTTGATAATATTATAATTGTTGGTGGTATGGCTAATAATTTTATTGAGTATTTTGGAAATAATATTGGAAAATCAATAAAAGAAAAAAATTGTAATCAGATAATTGAAGAAATTATCTCACTTTCAAAAAAAAAAAAATGTAAAATAATTTATCCTGAAGACGTGCTTGTATCTAAAAACT
>CACLST010000007.1 GCA_902609675.1 uncultured Pelagibacteraceae bacterium
GTATTGGAACCAAATCTACTTAAAGGTTTTGAATAAATTTTAGATTTTAATACACTAATTTTATGTGTCTGTTTCACTTTCTTGTTAAACTTTTCAACTTTTATAAAACCAACATACTTGTCATAAATTGTTCTAACTTTTATAAAATTCTTTTTCTTTTGTATTATTTGAAATTTTTCACCATATAAAATTTGTGAGCTAAGGTTAGATTTTGTTGTAGCTTTCTCATAAACATTTAAATAGGGGCTACGGCAAAAATACCTATTTTTCACCAATTTTTACCTTATTTCTAATAAACCAAAGACATATTAATGATGGAATAACCATTATTGTAGTGATAACAAAAAATGTTCCCCAGTCCCCATTTAACCAATCTACCAATGCTCCAGATGAAGAGGCAAGTGTAGTTCTGCCGGCAGTTCCTATTGATGCCAATAAGGCATATTGAGTTGCTGTATAGGTTCTATCTACTAATAATGAAATGAATGCTACAAATGCTACAGTCGCAAATGCTGCAGTTATGTCATCAGCAATTACAGCTATTGCAAACAAAAGTTCAGACTTACCTACCCACGCCAGCAATGCAAAAATAAGATTTGTCAAAGCCATCAGTCCACCAGCAAAAAACATTGTTTTTATTGTACCAGCTCGCATTGCCATTACACCTCCAAGTAGAGTGAAAACAACAGTTGTAATCCAACCTAATCCTTTAGAATAAATAGCTATTTGTCCTTTAGAAAAACCAATTTCTTTATAAAAGACTATCGACATTCGTCCTAAAAATGCCTCTCCAATTTTAAATAAAAATACAAAACCTAAAATCCCTAATGCAATAGTAAGACCATTTTTTTTGAAAAAACTTATTATTGGTCCTCCAATAGTACCTGTAATATAAGCAATAAAGTTTGTTAAAATATTATTCGATCCGAGTTTGTCTCTAATTATTTGATCATTTGCCCTTTGTTTTTTTTGCCTGTCATTTTCAACTGGTTCGTGAACAAACATTAAACCTATATTCATTAATATGATCAAAACACCTAGAATTAAAAAAGTAGCTTGCCAATAGTCTGCTACTCCAAGATTTTCAAAAAATTCAGCTGTAAATAATGCGACTACACCACCTAATTTATAACCGGTCCACCAGCCAACAACTGCCATAGCTGCACCTGCAGCCATTGCTCTACCTTCATCTGAATTAATTTGTTCAATTCGTAATGCATCAACAGTAATATCTTGAGTGGCAGAAGCTATTGCAATTATTAAACCAACAGTAATTAAAAGAGCAAGGTTTTGTGTAGGGTTTATAAAACTCCAAACTATCAAACTCAACAGAATTACAAATTGCATTAGGACAATCCATCCTCGTCTATGCCCTAATTTTTTAGACAAAACTGGTATTTGAATTCTATCAATTATTGGAGCCCACAAATAATTAAATGCATATACCCCAAATATTAATCCAGCCCATCCAATTGTTGATCTACTTAACCCCTCTTCTTTTAACCAAAGACTTAAGCTACTAGCAATTAATACCCAGGGGAAACCACTTATTGCTCCAAGTAGCAAAATTCTCAACATCCTTACATCTTTGTAAACTAGCAAAGAGTCTTCCCAGCTTTGTTTTATTGTAGACATTAATATTTTCTCCAAAATGATGGAATAAATAATACTAGTACAGCAAATAACTCTAATCTACCCAATATCATTGCTAAACTTAAAATCCATTTTGAAAAATCAGATAAATTAGAAAAATTACCATTTGGACCAATAATATCACCTAAACCAGGTCCCACATTTGATATTGATGTTGCAGCAGCAGATATTGATGTTGTCAAATCTAAACCACTAGTAGATAGAAGAGCCGTTATAACAAAAAAAATTACTATATATAGAAATATAAACGAAATAATTGATGCTAAAAATTTTTCATCGATATTATTATTTTCATATTTTATTTTAAATATACCTCTTGGATAAATAACTTTCTTTAATTGCACAGAAATAAACTGGAATAAAATTTGGACTCTGAATATCTTAATTCCGCAGGCTGTAGAGCCTGCACAACCACCAATAAACATTAGAATTAGAAAATAAATTAATGGGAATTGACCCCAATCACTAAAGTTTTGAGTTACATAACCAGTACCTGTTAAAATAGATATTACATTAAATGCAACTGACCTAATGTTAGTATCAAAAAAACTTTGATTTTTTACCAATAGATATAAATACATTAAAAGAATTGAAAAAAAAACAATCTTCATAAATGTTTTAATCTGTGTATCGTTAAAAAATATTTTTTTGTCTCCATTTAAGTATTTTATATAGGCAATAAATGGAATACTTCCTAAAATTATAAATATAATTGACGTGAATTCAATAAATGAACTATCAAAATAGCCAATAGACTCATTATAGTTTGAAAATCCCCCTGTTGCAATTGTTGTCATTGAGTGAACAACACTGTCAAAAAAGTTCATACCAAATATTTTATAAAATAATGCACATATAAAAGTTAATCCGGAGTATACTAAGATTAATCTCAACGCTATCTCTTTTGATCTAGGTAAAATTTTTTCTGGGGTATCACTCGTGGATATAATAAACAACTGCATACCACCAATATTCATAAGTGGCATTAAAGTAATTGCCATCACAATGATACCGATTCCACCTAACCATTGAAGCATTCCTCTCCAAAGTAAGATACTTTTTGGGGTTTCGTTTAAATTGGTAATTATAGTTGATCCAGTTGTAGTAATACCTGACATGCTCTCAAAAAAAGCATCTGTAACGCTTAAATTTATTTCAGAAAATATAAATGGTAGTGAACCAAAAATAGCAATACTCAACCATGATAATGCAGTTAAAAGAAAAGCCTGAGGTAAGCTAATTTTTTTATCATGATCTAAATTAGATAGTAAAAAGAGAATCCCAAATATAGCAGTCACGATTCCTGAGCTTATAAAACCAGAATCAAGTTCATCATAAAAAAACTGCGTTAAAATTGGCGCAATCATCGATAAACCTAAAATAATTTGTAAAATTCCTAGGGTAAAAAAAACTGTTTTATAATTGGACATTTTGATTGGACATTATTTTATGGTAAATAAATTTCAACTCTATAAGAATTATTTAAAACGTTATTTTATAGGCTATTTGATTAAAAGTGATCGATAAAACCAACATAGATAAAACAAACGCTTGGCCCTTTGTTGAGGCCAAAAAGCTTCTAAGAGAGAGAAAAAAAATTATTGAAAATAAAGGAAAAATTATTCTACAAACAGGATACGGCCCTAGTGGTTTACCCCATATTGGTACTTTTGGTGAAGTGGCAAGAACTTCGATGATTGTTAATGCTCTAAATCATTTAACAGATCTCCCTAAAGAAATAATCACATTTTCCGACGATATGGATGGACTTAGAAAAGTACCAGAAAATATTCCTAATTCTGAAAAACTAGAGCAAAATCTTCATAAACCTTTAACCCAAGTTCCAGATCCTTTTGGGAAATTTAATAGTTTTGGAGAGCATAACAATGAAATGTTAAAAAACTTTTTAAATAAATTTAATTTTAAATATAATTTTAAAAGTTCAACAATTTTATATAAATCTGGATTTTTTAATGACACATTAAAATTAATTTTAGAAAATTATGATGGAATAATGAATATTATTCTACCTACACTTGGTGAAGAGAGACAAAAAACATATTCTCCATTCTTACCAATATGTCCAGAAACAGGTGTTGTATTAGAGATACCAGTTTCAGAACTAGACACTAAAAGTTCAAAGATAATTTTTGATAATAATGGAAAAAAATTAGAACAAAGTATTTTAGATGGTAATTGTAAATTACAATGGAAAGTAGATTGGGCTATGAGATGGTATGCTCTAGATGTTGATTTTGAAATGTATGGCAAGGATTTAATTGAGAGTGCGATTTTATCAACAAAAATCATAAAGTTGTTAGGAAAATCAAATCCATCTGGCTTTGCATATGAGTTATTTTTAGACGAAAAAGGTGAAAAAATATCTAAGTCAAAAGGAAATGGTATTACAATCGATCAATGGTTAGAGTATGCATCACCTGAAAGTCTCTCTTTGTATATGTACCAGAATCCAAAAAGAGCAAAAAAACTTTATAGAGAAGTAGTACCAAAAGCTGTCGATGAATATCTTGATTTTATTGAAAAAGGCAAAACTCAAAACGAACTTCAAAAACTAATGAACCCTGTTTGGCATGTTCATAATTCAGAGATACCAGAGGAAAATTCAATAATGACCTTCTCAATGCTATTAAATTTAGTTGAGACCAGCAATGCTGATAATAAAGAATTACTTTGGAAGTTTGTTAAGAAATATAAGAAAGATATTAATGAAGATATGCATCCAATTTTTGACAAATTAATATCTTACGCAATTAAATATTTTAATGACGCTATAAAATCTAAAAAGATTTATAAAAAACCAAATGAGAGCGAAAAAATTGCTTTAGAAGCTTTAGTAAACTCTTTAAATAATTGCGATGATGCAATGAAACCAGAGGATATTCAGACTACAATTTATACAGTCGGCAAAGAAAATGGCTATAAAGAAAATTTGCGTGATTGGTTCAAGTTAATATATGAGGTAGTTTTTGGAGTAGAAAATGGACCACGATTTGGTTTTTTTATTAGCTTTTTTGGTGTTCAAGAAACTAAAGAATTAATTAAAAGTAAATTAGAAAATGTTTAATATTTTAAGACCACTAATTTTTAAATTTAGCCCTGAAGTAGCTCATTCTCTAGCAATAAAAGCACTAAAGTTAAATAATATTCCTTACTCAAAACCCAAAGATAATCATATTTTAGAAACAACTTTTTGTGAAAAAAAATTATCTTCACCAATTGGTGTTGCTGCTGGGTTTGATAAAAATGCTGAAGTATATAATCCTCTCTTTAATCTTGGATTTGGTTTTGTTGAAGTAGGGACAATCACTCCAAAGCCTCAATTTGGTAACCCCAAACCAAGAGTTTTTAGACTTGAAGAAGATGAAGCTCTTATAAATAGATTAGGTTTTAATAACTCTGGTTCAGAACAAATTAGTAAGAGAATTAAGGAAAATAATAAAAAAGGTTTTTTAGGAATAAATATTGGACCAAACAAAGATTCCACGAATAGAATCGATGACTATTTAATTTGTTTTCGTAAATTTTATAATTTAGCTGATTATATAACTATAAATATCTCCTCACCAAATACAGAAAATTTAAGAGACTTTCATAACCAGGATGAACTAAATTCATTGATTGACAAACTAAAAAATGAAAAAAAAGAGTTAAATTCAAACGTTCCACTAGCAATAAAAGTCTCACCTGATCTTAATGATAATCAAATTAATGAAGTTTCCAAGATCATTATGGAACAAGAAATAGGAATCATTATCGTTTCCAATACCACAGACAAGAATAGAGAAAATTTAAAAAATATAAATAAATTAGAAAAGGGTGGACTGTCAGGCAAACCAATTGAAAAGATTTCAAACGAGGCAATTTCTAAATTTTACAAAATTTTAAAAGATAAAACAAAGATAATAGGAGTGGGTGGTGTTAGTAATGGACAAGATGCTTTTGAAAAAATTACTTCTGGTGCAACACTCGTTCAATTATATACTGGAATGGTTTATAGGGGTCCTCGTATAGCTTCAAAAATAAGTAAAGAATTAATTGATTTATTAAAAAATAAGGGGTTTAAAAATGTTTCAGAGGCTATTGGAACTAAAAATTAATCTTGACGCGATAAGATTCAGATCCTATACAGGCTCATAATTTATGTCTAAAAAATGCGAACTTACCGGAAAAATCCCACTCAAGGGTCATAACGTTAGTCATGCAAATAATAAGACTAAAAGAAGGTTTCTTCCAAATCTAAAAAAAGTAAAGTTTACGAGTGAGCTACTTAAGAGAAGTTTAAGATTAACCGTCTCAAATGCCGGTGTTAGATCAGTAGATAAAAAAGGTAGTTTTGACCAATTTCTAATTTCAGCTAAGTCTAGAGATTTATCATTAAGACTAAAAAAATTAAAAAAATTCTTAGTTAGTAAATCAGCATAATGAACAAAGTATTCTTAACACTCTCATTTTTAATGGGATTGGTTGTCTTAGCATCTAATTATTTAGTTCAATTTCCAATTCAATATTATGGTCTTCAAGAAATTCTTACGTACGGAGCATTCAGTTATCCAGTAGCTTTTTTAATAACTGATCTAGCAAATAGATCTTTCGGCAAATTAGTTGCTAGAAAAATTGTATATATAGGATTTACAATTGGTATTTTGTTTACACTAATTTTCTCAACAAATTTTGCAGATTTAATTTCAGTAAGAATAGCAATTGGTTCAGGAACAGCGTTTATTATCGCTCAATTACTGGATGTACAAATATTTGATCAATTAAGACAAAAAAAATGGTTTATCGCACCACTTGCCTCTTCATTAATTGGTTCTACCGTTGATACATTTTTATTCTTTTCGATTTCATTTTATGGAACAGGAATACCTTGGGTGACACTTTCTTTAGGAGATTTAGCAGTAAAGATTTTTGTAGCTTTAGTAATGTTGATACCTTTTAGATTATTATTAGGCACTTTAAAAGCTGCTTAATTCAAATTTTTGGCTCTTGTTGTGTCATGCAATGAATAGCCCCAAAACCCCAAATTAAATCACTACAATCAATTCCAATAACTTTTCTGTTTGTAAAAAATTTTCTAAAAATTTTTATAACTTTTTTGTCCTCCTTTACATTAAATACTGGAACCAAAACTGTTTTATTGCTTATGAAAAAATTTAAATAACTCGCTGGAACACGAATTCTGTCAATGATAACTGGGCTTGGCATTGGAATCTTTATAATTTTAAATTTTTTTCCATTTTCATCAGAACTTTTACTTAATATTTTTAAATTTTCTCTAAGAGATTTGTAATTTTTATCTGATCTATTTTTTTCTTCAGCAATCATAATTGTACTTTTTGAAACAAATCTTGCGATATCATCGATATGCCCGTGTGTGTCATCTCCAACAATTCCTTTATTTAACCAAATAAAATTTTTCGCATTCAAATATTTTGAAAACAGATTTTCATAGTCGATTTTTTTGAAGCCTTTATTTCTCTCTTGTTTACTACTTAATAAGCACTCTCTTGTTAGCAGTATGGAGCCCGATCCATTATTATCAAATGCACCTCCTTCCATTACTACTCTTTTAAATTTGTTTGAATTTACTTTTTTAGGCAAAATACTCTCAATATTTAAGTAACTACTAATATGGTTATTGATTTTGTTATCATTTCTGAAATTTTTATATTTTGACCAGGCATTAAATTTAAAATCAAGCATGGTCTTTTTTCTTTTTTTTTTGTTGACCAAAAATATTGGTCCAGAATCTCTTAACCAAAGCCTGTCTGTCTCAAGTTTATGAAATTTAATGTTAGATATATTACAACCCATTTTTTTTAAAAATATTCTTGTGGTATCAATACTTTTGGTATTATTGAGTAATAAATCTATTCTTTGATGTTTTGTTAAATATTTGATTATTTTTCCAACTACATTTGGAATCTTTTCAAATAATCCAGGCCAATCATTTTTATTATGAGGCCAAGCCATCCAAACTGATTTTTGAGGCTCCCATTCTGCTGGCATTCTAAATTCATTTATTTTTTTATTCATCTTCAGGATTTTTGAGAATATCTTTGTAAAATTCAGTTCTTCTGTCTCTTAAAAAAGGCCAGTGCTGCCTAGTAGTATCTATTTTTTTATAATCTATTTCACAAACTAAAATATCCTCTTTTTTATTTCCTGCTTTTGCAATTACTTTCCCACTAGGATCTATCACCATTGAATTACCCCAAAATTCAATTTTTTTTTTTCCTTTTGTTTCTATCCCAACTCTATTTATAGCAGCCACATAAGTTCCGTTAGCAATAGCATGAGATTTTTGCATTGTGATCCAAGAATCTAATTGAGATTTTCCAAACTTTTTTTTTTCTTTTGGATGCCATCCAATAGCAGTAGGATAAAAAATAATTTGAGCCCCTTTTAAGGCCGTTAATCTAGCTGCTTCGGGAAACCATTGATCCCAACATATAAGAGGACCTATCTTTCCAAATTTTGTCTTAACACTTTTAAATCCAAGGTCTCCAGGACTGAAATAAAATTTTTCATAATAGCCTGGGTCATCAGGTATATGCATCTTACGATATTTAGATAGAATGTTACCATTTTCATTAATAATGATACTAGTATTATGATAAAACCCAGATGTTTTTTTTTCAAACATCGTTATATTTAATACAACACCAAGCTCTTTTGCTATATCGCAAAATATTCTAGAGGTTGTTCCTGGAATTTTTTCTGCTAATTTAAAGTTTGAATGACTTTCTGTTTGGCAAAAATAATTAGTCAAAAATAGCTCAGGAAGACAAATTATCTTTGCTTTTTTTTTTGCCGCTTTTTTAATATTTTTTATAGCTAAATCAATATTAGATTGAATAGTACCTAAAGATTTACTTTGTATTAAACCGATTTTGATTTTTTTGATCATCAATCAAAATATCTTGGAAAAATTTTTTCTCTCTCTATTTTTCCATTCACCTTTATGATAGGCGTCACTTGCTATTAAGGGTAATACACTTGTTGCTTCTGCAAAAACCATTTGCTCTTTGGTAATATCTACTTTGCCCCATGAGCTTGCTTCTTTTAGTGTTGAGCTACTGCACGCTCCATCTCTAGAATCAGCAACTGTTATTTGAATAGCATATTTATGCATATCTACATCTTTACCTAAAAGTTCAGCGCATATGACAGTGTCTTGAATAAAATTTTTAGGCACTCCCCCTCCAATCATAAAAAGACCTGATCCTTTAGATTTAATTTTAATTTCAGTTAGTTCTCTAAACTCTCGTATTGAGTCGATTGTGATATGATTTTTTGGATTTCTTTCTTGATGCATTACAAGCCCAAATCCTGCGCTTGAGTCAGTAAAAGCTGGACAAAAAATTGGAACGTTGTTGTCATAGGCAACCTCTATTAATGAATCTTTCTTCTTTGCGTTAGTTTTAAGATATTTGCCAACCTCTTTTATAAATTCTCTTGATGTATAACTTTTAGGCTCTAATTGATCTGCAATTTCTCCAATAGTTTTATCACACATCTGAAGCTCTTCTTCATCAATATAAGTGTCATATATTCTATCAACGTAGTTATTTCTTAGCTCTGTATCATCTTGATATTGTGATCCCTGATAATGTTTGAAACCAAGCGATTCAAAGAAATCCATATCAATTATCGAAGCTCCAGTAGCTACTATTGCATCTACCATATTATACTTAACTAAATCTCTATAAATATGCATACATCCAGCAGCAGACGTTGATCCTGCAAGTGTTAAAAAGATTGTACAATCCTTATCTTTTATCATTTCATTATAAATATTTGCTGCATTTGCAGTCTCTCTTGAAACGAAAGACATTTTTTCCATTGAAGAAACGATTTTTCTAGCATCAAAAGAAGTTATATCAATATGCTCTACTTCTTTACTCAGTAAATCACTTTTTCTATTACTTGATTTGTTTTTATTATCTGACATTAAGCAACAAGAAACTCTTTATTTGCTTCTTTGTCGTACATCGTCATGATTGGATTATCCTCAACTTCGTAAATATCATCTGAGTAAAATCCATTAAAATTAGTTCTAAAAGTTAATCCATACGCTCCCAGCTGTCCTAACTCTATATAATCATTTTCTTTTATATTATTTGGTAAAATAAAAGGACCTTTCATATAATCCATACTATCACAAGTTGGACCATAGAAGTCAAATGATGTTAATTTCTTGGAGATTATTCTTCCATCAGTTATCATTTTTGATGGATAAACTATGTTAGGAACACCTGCATCAAACAAAGTTCCGTATGTTCCATCATTTATATAAAGTTTTTGTTTTTTTCTTAAATCAACTCTTACAATTGTTGAACCACTTTCTGCAACAATCGCTCTTCCAGGTTCACAAATAATTTCTGGAAGCTTATCCAATTTTAAATTATTTAAACCTTTTTTAATTTCATTAAAGTAAGCATTTAAAGATTGAGGAATAAGATCAGGGTAAATGGTTGGAAAGCCACCTCCAACATTGATTACATCGGGAATAATTTTTGTTTTTTTAATTATATTACTGATTTCAAATATTCCTTTTGAATAAGATATAGGGTGCATACATTGTGAACCAACATGAAAACTAAGTCCAATTTTTTTAGAATACTGTTTTGTTAATCTCAGTAGTCCAGCTGCTTCATTATTAATAGCTCCAAATTTTTTTGATAAATCAATCTCAGCATGTTCATTAGATACAGAAACTCTAACAAATAATTCTAAGTCTTTAGCGTAATTAGTACTTTCTAAAATTTTTATCAATTCATCTTTAGTATCTAAAGAAAAGGCCTTAACATTATATTCAAAATATGCCTCCTTAATACTTTCTCTACTTTTAACTGTATGCATATAGGAACAGTTCGCATCTGGACTTATTTTTCTTATAGCCTCTATTTCTTTAATAGATGCTACGTCAAAACGATTAATACCACTTTCAACAATAGTTTTAAGAACTACTGGATGAGGGTTAGTTTTTAACGCATAAAGTATTTTTCCTGGGAAATTTTTTTGAAAATATTTAGAAGCCAATTTAATTGACTCTTTTCTAATACAATAAACAGGTCCTGTTGGTCTCAGTTGATTAACTAATTCTTCAACTGACTTAAATTTTTGCATATCTGCACCTCTAAAAAAAATTTACAAAAAAAACCTGCATATCACGTATGCAAGTTTCATAAATGCAGCATTTATGGGAAAAAATTAATAATGTAAAGTAAATAATGCTATTGAAATATTAAAATTCACTTCCATATAAGGGCTATGATTAACCAACCAATACTTCAGAAATTAAGTGATTTTGAGGATAAATCGCTTTTGATCGTAGACGATGACAATCCATTTAGACAAAGATTGGCTAGAGCTATGGAAAAAAAAGGTTTTACAGTTACACAAGCTGAGAGTGTAAAAATTGGCATTGAGACCGTAAAATCACAAAGTCCAGCATTTGCTGTTGTGGATCTTAGATTAAATGATGGTAATGGATTAGAGGTAGTAAAAGAAATTCAAAAGGGAAATCTTAAAAGCAGAATTATTATGTTAACTGGATATGGTAATATCCCTACGGCAGTTGCTGCAATTAAAGAGGGCGCAATCGATTATATTGCTAAGCCTGCAGATGCAGATGATGTTGAAAAAGCACTTTTAGCTGATCCAAATCAAAAACCTGCTCCTCCTGAAAACCCGATGTCGGCGGATAGAGTAAAGTGGGAGCATATACACAGAGTTTTTGAGTTATGTAACAGAAATGTCTCTGAAACTGCACGAAGACTAAAAATGCATAGAAGAACTCTTCAGAGAATATTATCCAAAAGATCTCCAAGATAACCTAATTTTTTGTAAGTCTTAAAAATACATCTTCAAGATCTCCATCATCGGTTGAAATATCTTGTATCGTTATATCTTGTTTTTTAATTTCAGAAATTATTGCATCAATGCTTAGCTTACTCTTCTCATACGATAAAACTAACCTCTTTCCATCATTTGATATAACTTTTAATGACTCAAAGGTATTGTCGTTAATATTAGTTTTTTTATCTGTGGTGACATATACAATTTTTGTTTGAATTCTTTCTAAGAGATTTTTTGTTGTATCCAAAGCTACTAATCTTCCTCCACTTAGAATACCAATCCTATCACACATTTTTTCTGCTTCCTCAAGATAATGAGTTGTTAGTATTGTTGTTACCCCTTGTTTGTTCAAAGATTTCACATTTTCCCACAATGTATTTCTAAGCTCTACATCAACTCCTGCAGTAGGCTCATCTAAAATTATTATTGGAGGTTGATGTACCATAGCTTTTGCTACAAGCAATCTTCTCTTCATACCACCTGATAAAGCTCTAGCATAACTGTCAGCTTGTTCCTCTAATGATACCAACTTCAATATAGTGTCTGTAATTCTGTCTTTTTCTCTAATTCCATACAGCCCTGCTTGAAGCTCTAAAAGCTTTCTGGGACTAAAAAATGGATCGAAGTTTACCTCTTGTGGAACAATTCCAATTGAGGCCCTAACTTGTCTTGGATTTTTATCTAAATTAAATCCCCAAACATTTACTTCACCTTCAGTTTTTACAACTGACCCACCTAATATGTTTATAAACGTACTCTTTCCAGCGCCATTAGGTCCTAATAACCCAAAAATTTCACCCTCTTTCACTTCTAAGTTTAAATTATTAAGAGCATGTATTTGTTTAGATCCGTTTTTTGAATATACTTTATTCAAGTTTTTAACAGTTAATACGTTTTTTTTATTCATTTAAGGGCATACATTTATTACATTTGTAAAAATTAAGATATCATTACATTATGGAGAAAATTAAAAAAAGTGACCATTTTTACTTAATAGATGGTTCGGGATACATTTTTAGAGCATATTACGCTCTTCCTCCTTTAACTAGAAAAAGTGACGGGTTACCAGTTGGTGCCGTAAGTGGTTTTTGCAATATGCTTTTTAAATTATTAGAAGACTCTAAATCAGTTGATAATTTAGAAAAACCGACTCACTTTGCTGTAATATTTGATTCTGCAAGAAAAAATTTTAGAAATGAAATATATTCAGAGTATAAAGGAAATAGATCTGATGCACCTGAGGATCTAATTCCTCAATTTGAATACATCAGGAAATCTGTAAAAGCCTTTAATTTACCCTCAATTGAGTTAATCAATTATGAGGCAGATGATTTAATTGCAACATATGTAGAAAAAATTTTAGACTTAGGTGCAAAGGTAACAATTGTTTCTTCAGACAAAGATTTAATGCAGCTTTATAAAAAAGGAGTAAGAATTTATGATCCAATGAAGAACAAATTTATAAATCAAGAAGATGTACACAATAAATTTGGGGTTAGTCCAGAAAAAGTAATAGATGTCCAATCTTTAGCTGGTGATAGCACAGATAACGTGCCAGGTGTACCTGGTATAGGAGTTAAAACTGCGGCTGAATTGATAAATCAATATGGAACTTTAGAAAATTTGTTAAAAAATGCATCAAAAATAAAACAAAATAAAAGAAGAGAAACTTTAATAAATAACAAGGAAGATGCAATTATTAGTAAAAAACTAGTTACATTAAAAAAAGATGTGCCAGTAAAAAATAAAATTGAAGAGTTCACATTAAAAAGCGTTGATCAAGACAAGCTTTATTCTTTTCTAAGAGAAATGGAATTTAATAGGCTATTGAGTTCCGCTATCTCAAAATATGGGAGTAGAAATAATACTGTAACTAAAGATATTGAGAAAAATTCAGAAAAAACATCAGAAATTAAGAAAAAAAATTATCAATTAATTAAAAATGAGAAGGAAATTGAAGATTGGATGAAACAATCTGAAGAAATAGGTGAATTTGCAATAGATACTGAAACAACCTCATTAGACCCTCACACAGCAAATTTAGTAGGTATTTCAATTTCTAACAAAATTGGAAATGCATGTTATATTCCATTAAATCATATTAGTGGAAATAATCTTAACGAAAAAAAGGTCTTAAGCGTTTTAAAGAATTATTTAGAGGATGAGAGTATTAAAAAAGTAGGGCAAAATATTAAGTTTGATTTCATTGTCTTTTATCACCGTGGAATAACCTTAAATTCTATGGAAGATACTATGCTTATGTCTTACACACTAGATGCTGGTAAAAATAGGCATAATATGGATACGCTTTCTGAGATCCATCTAGGTCATAAAACTATTAAATTTAAAGATTTAGTTGGGACGGGAAAAAAACAACTTAATTTTTCTGAAGTTAATATATCTGAAGCTAAAGATTATGCGGCTGAAGATGCAGATATTACATTTAGATTGTACAAAATTTTTTTAAAATCGTTAAAAGCAGAAAAACTATTGAATATTTATGAGTTATTTGAAAAACCATTAATTAAAATACTAGCAGAGATGGAGATAAAAGGTATTAAACTTGATAAATCTTCACTCAACAAACTTTCTTCAAAATTTTCAACAAAAATCGAAAAATTAGAAAAATCTATTTTTAAGATTTCAAAGAAAACTTTTAACATTGGATCAACTAAGCAACTTGGTGAAATCATGTATAACGATTTAAAAATAGCAGCTTTAAAAAAAACAAAAAAAGGAAGTTTTGCTACTAGTGCTTCAGTTTTAGAAGACCTAGCTTTTAAAGGTTATGAATTTCCAAAACTCATCTTGGAATGGAGGCAAATTAGTAAACTTAAAAATACCTACTCAGATGCATTGCCAGAACATATAAATCAAAATACTAAAAGAGTTCATACGTCTTTTTTGTTAGCAGCTACTACAACAGGCAGACTTGCATCTAGCGATCCAAATTTACAAAATATTCCAATAAAATCAGATGATGGAAAGGATATAAGAAAAGCGTTTGTTTCCGAAAAAAATAATAAATTGATTTCAGCAGATTACAATCAAGTTGAAATGAGAATTTTAGCAGATCTAGCAGATGTAAAACAGTTGAAAAAGGCGTTTTTAAATAATGAGGATATTCATACTTTGACAGCTAGTCAGGTTTTTGGAAAAGAAATTAATAAAATTGATTCAGAAACGAGAAGAAAAGCAAAAGCAATCAACTTTGGGATTATTTATGGCATATCACAATATGGTTTAGCTAAACAAATCAATGTTTCAAACAATGAAGCAGAAGAATTTTTAAATTCTTATTTTAAAAAATTTCCAGAAATTAAAGATTATATGAAAACAACTATAAATTTTTGTAGAAAAAGTGGCTATGTAAGTAATATATTTGGAAGAAAAACACATCTCACTGGAATTAACGATAAAAATTTTAATGTAAGAAATTTTCAAGAGAGAGCAGCGATAAATGCTCCAATTCAAGGGTCAGCATCGGAGATAATGAGATTAGCAATGATCAGAATAAATAAAGAAATCTCCAATAATAAAAATAATAGTCTAAAAATGTTGTTACAAATACACGATGAGTTAATTTTCGAAGAAAGCTCAAAAGAAACAAAAAAAAGTATTAAATTAATTAAGGATTTGATGTTGAGTGTTAAAGATAGTGAACTTCACTCTTTTTCAATACCTCTTTTAGTCGATATGAATATTGGAGAAAATTGGGGTGAACTTCATTGAAAACAAACAATTGCCCTAATCTGAACAATTTAGTATTTTTATTTTAATTTATGTCACAAACAATTGCGTTAGTAGATGATGATCGAAATTTATTAACATCTGTCCAGATGGCTTTAGAAAAGGAAGGTTTTAAAGTTCAAACTTATATTGATGGTGAAAATGCTCTTGTTGGATTATCAAGAACACCACCAGATCTTGCTGTAATTGATATTAAAATGCCAAGAATGGATGGCGAAGAACTTCTAAGAAAACTTAGAAAAAAAACTTCTATGCCAGTTATTTTTTTAACTTCCAAAGATGAAGTTACTGACGAGGTTAGTGGTTTAAAACTTGGTGCAGATGACTTTGTTGGTAAAACTGGAGGATTTTCAACCAAAGTTTTAGTTGAAAGAATTAAAGTGCAATTAAGAAAAAAAGATAAGGACATCAACATAGAAGAAAATAAAAATGTAATTTCTCATGGTAAGTTAAAATTAGATCCTTCCCAACTCGAATGTGAGTGGGATGGTAAACAATTACCTGATAAACTGACTACAACAGAATTTAAAATTGTTGAGGAGCTTGCAAAAAGACCAGGAATGATTAAAGAGAGAGCCTTACTCATGGATGTGGCTTATCGAGAAGATACAGATATTGAAGATAGGACTATTGATAGTCATGTTAAAAGAATAAGAAAAAAATTTAAAAAGGTAGATAATGATTTTTCAGCAATTGAAACAAGATATGGAAGTGGATATAGATGGAATGTTAAATAATAATTATGGGAAAAATACTAAAAAATCTTTCTATATTACAGAAATTCTTATTTATTAATCTAGTAGTCTTTATATTTATAATAATAATCACGTTCTTTTACTTAGGTGCTATTCAAAAAAATTTGATTAATGAAAAACAAAATAATCATACAGATATAATTACTCAAACAATATTAAATCTTGAAAAATCAAATATAAAATTAAATGAATATGGAATAAGTGAATTTTTATTTTCCAAAAAATCCCGATTTCCTTATTTTGAAAAACTAGATAGAGTAATATTTTTTGACGATAAATTAAATTGGATTGGAGATACAAGATCTATTCCATCATCATTATTACTAATTGAAAAATTAACTGAACAATCAAGTGAGAATAATTTTAATAATCAAGAAAATAAAAATGAAACAATTTTCGATGAAGATCTTAATAAATATTATTTATCAGGATCTGAAAAATCTTTAACTAATTTGAAACAAATTCAAGAACAGTTTTTTGTTTTTAGTATTAAGAGTATTAATTATTTGAATAATAGTGGCTATATTCTTATATCTGAAAACGCTGATAACATAATTGCACAAATTGAAGAGAGAGAGAACTTTATTATTAGAACAGCTCTTGTGGTACTTTTGGTTATCATTATTTTCTCATATGTTTTAAATAGATATTTTTTAAAACCTATTAAAAATTTAGTTACTTATACAAAAATCATAAAAGATAAAAGTAACGAAAAAACAGATATAGAAAGGGTTAAGACAAGAAATGATGAATTAGGAATATTGTCAAAATCACTTGATGAAATGACCAGCGAATTAAATAAAAGAATTACAACTGCTGAAAATTATTCAACAGACTTACTTCATGAAATTAGAAATCCTCTTGCTTCGTTAAAAAGTGCATCTGAGATAATTTCAGAAACAGAGGATAAAACTAAAAGAGAAAAATTAATTAATATAGTATCACATGATGTTGAGAGAATAGAAAGATTGATTACTGATTATTCTCAAATGCTGAAAGATGAGGCAGTAATTTCCACAGAAACAATGCAAAAAATTGATATAAAGGATATTGCAAAATCTGTAGTTGATGATTTTAACAATATTTATAATTCAAAAAGAAAAATACAAATAAGATTAAAGTCTAATGGATCTGAAAATTATTTTATACTTGGTATCAACAATAGGATAGAACAAATTATTGCAAATTTACTTGAAAATTCAATTTCTTTTAGCGACGAGAATCAAGAGATTATAGTAGAGGTCAGCAAAGACAAAGAAGGCAAGCCAAGACTTGTCGTAATTGATGAGGGGACTGGTTTTAGTGAGAAGGATACTACTAAAATTTTCAATAGATTTTACAGCAATAGACCTCAAAATTTTGGAGAACACTCTGGCTTGGGCTTAAATATAGTGAAAAACTTAGTTGAATTGCATAATGGACAGATTAAAGCTGAAAATAATAAAGATAAGGGTGCAAAAGTTGAAATAATTTTCCCGGCGACCCAATGAAAAGTTGATTAATATAAATAAAGTTGTTACAAGCCCTACCTTATGACGGATTATAAAGTAAAAGATATTAACGAAGCAGAATTTGGAAGAAAAGAAATCTCTCTAGCAGAGACTGAAATGCCAGGATTAATGGCAGTAAGAGCCGAATATAAAGGCAAAAATCCACTTAAAGGTGCAAGAATTTTAGGTTGTCTTCATATGACAATTCAAACAGCAGTTTTGATTGAAACTTTAGTTGATTTAGGTGCAGAATGTAGATGGTCTTCATGCAATATATTTTCAACACAAGATCATGCAGCAGCAGCAATTGCAAAAGCTGGTATCCCAGTATTTGCATGGAAGGGTGAGACAGAGGAAGAATACTGGTGGTGTGTAAAACAAACAATTGAGGGTAAAAAAGATTGGATACCTAACATGATTTTAGATGATGGTGGAGATCTCACTGCACTTATGCATAAAGATTATAAAGATTTATTAAAAGGCGTAAAAGGATTAAGTGAAGAAACGACAACAGGGGTTTTAGCACTTAAAAAAATGGAAGAACAAGGTCAATTGTTAGTACCAGCAATTAACGTAAACGACTCAGTTACAAAATCAAAATTTGATAACTTATATGGATGTAGGGAGAGTTTAGTTGATGGAATTAAAAGAGCTACTGATGTAATGATGTCAGGAAAAGTTGCAATCGTTGCAGGCTTTGGTGATGTTGGAAAAGGTAGTGCAGCATCTTTAAGACAAAGCGGAGCAAGAGTATTAGTTACTGAAACTGATCCTATTTGTGCATTGCAAGCTGCTATGGAAGGTTACGAAGTAGTTTTAATGGATGAAATGATTGGTCAAGCAGATATTGTCGTAACTGCAACTGGAAATAAAGATGTGGTAACGGCAGATCATATGAGAGCTATGAAAGATAGATCTATTCTATGTAATATCGGTCACTTTGATAATGAAATACAAGTTGAGGCTCTAAAAAATTATAAATGGGATGAAGTAAAACCCCAAGTTCATGAAATAACATTCCCAGATGACAAAAGATTAATTTTGTTAGCTGAAGGAAGACTTGTAAATTTAGGTTGTGGAACTGGTCACCCAAGTTTTGTTATGAGTGCATCATTTACTAACCAAGTAATTGCTCAAATTGAGCTTTGGAATAATTCAGATAACTATGAAAATAAAGTTTATGTGCTTCCTAAACACTTAGATGAAAAGGTTGCAAGGCTTCACTTAGATAAAGTTGGTGCAAAATTAACACCATTATCTAAAGAGCAAGCTGATTATATAAGTGTAACACCAGAGGGACCATACAAGCCTCATGCTTATCGCTACTAGAAGTGGCAAAATAAATATTTCTAAAGAAAAAGATACTAAACTTGTAGCTGAACGCCTATGTAAGTTCATTAATTTAGGAGATTTAATACTTTTAACTGGCAATTTAGGCGTAGGGAAAACTACTTTCATTAAATACATTATTAATTCTCTTCAAAGAAAAAACAGAAAGGAAATATCGGAAGTTCCTAGTCCTACTTTTAATATTACTAATGAGTATCAGATAAAAAAAATTTTAATAAAGCACTACGATTTATATAGAATTAAAAATGAAAAAGAGCTTAATAACTTAGGTATCCAAGAAAATTTAAAAAAACAAATTACCTTAATTGAGTGGCCCGAAATAGCAAAAAAAATAAAAATTAAAAATAGTACTAGTTTAATATTCAAATATAATCAAAGCTATACTGAGCGTTATCTTACAATAATTTCTAAAAACAAAAAAATAATTAATGAATTTAAATAAGTTAAAAAAACTAACAGGAGATGCATCATTTAGAAATTTTTATAGAGGAAAAAAATATATTCTTGTTCATTGTGTAAAAAACAAAAAAAGTAATTTGTTAGAATATGATGCTGTTAATAAAATATTAATTAAAAAAAATATTTTAGCCCCTAAATTAATATCTCAGAATTACAAAAATAATTATATTGAGATTGAAGATTTTGGTGATTTAACAGTTTTTAAAAAATTTCAAAAAAAAAAAGTAAATAAAAAAATTTATTATAAAAAAATTTTAAATTTATTAATCAAAATGAAAAATATAAAAATTAAGTATCAAAAAACATTTTTGAAAACTAATTATAAAGTGCCAGACTATTCATTAAAAAAATTATTAGATGAGACTAATTTATTCTTAGATTGGTATTTACCAAGATATGTTAAAAGAGGAAAAATTAAGATTTTAAAAATTAAATTTAATAAGATATTTAAAAAATTACTTAATAATATCTATCATAAAAATAAAGTTTTTGTCCATCGAGATTTTCATATATCTAATTTAATGATTACTAAAAAAGGTTTAGGGCTGATAGATAGTCAAGATGCTGTATATGGTAATATTGCATATGATTTAGCTTCTCTTATCGATGATGTTAGGTTTAAAACAAACATAAAGACTAAAAATTATATTTTTGATGAATTCATAAAAAAAAATAAACAATTAAATCTTAAAAAGTTCAAAAATGACTTTGAGATCTTATCTGTATTAAGGAATTTAAAAATAATTGGCATATTTACAAGATTATCTGTAAGAGATAAAAAAAATCAATATCTT
This sequence comes from uncultured Pelagibacteraceae bacterium, assembly GCA_902609675.1. Lineage (GTDB taxonomy): Bacteria > Pseudomonadota > Alphaproteobacteria > Pelagibacterales > Pelagibacteraceae > Pelagibacter. Next base: position 20,137 of record CACLST010000007.1, read on the forward strand.
AAACTTATACCTTATGCATGGGATTTAATCGATTACAGAACTTTGAATAATCCAATATTTAAAGACTTAAATTACCTTTTAAGTAAAAATTTTGATAAAAAAATTAGAAAATCTTATGAAAATTAAAACTGCCCTAATACTCTGTGCTGGATTTGGCAAGAGAGTACAACCGATAACAGACAGTTTACCTAAGCCATTAATAGTTTATAAAAATAAAACCTTATTAGAAAATACAATTAATTTTCTTATAAAAATAAAAATCGAAAAAATTAAAATTAATGTTTTTTATTTTAAAGAAAAGATCATTGATTTTATTAATAGTAAAAATTTCCCAATAAATATTGAAATTGTGGATGATGGCGAGACAATCTTAGGAACAGGAGGTGGTACTCTAAGTCTTATAAAAAAATCTAATGAGAATGATGTTCTGGTAATTAATCCAGATACAATTTGGGATGATAGTTATATCAACTCAATTCATAAAATGGAGAAAATTTACTTTGAAAGAAAAATTAAAAATATTCTATTAATTGTAAATAACTCGACATGTTTTGATAAAAGATTTAATGGAGATTTTGAGATAAAAAATAATATTCTTTTAAAGGAAAAAATAAATAATTTTAAATATACTGGATGTCAAATATTTAACAAGGAATTAATAACAGATAAAAAATTAAATTATTTTCCCATATCTGAAATTTGGGATGAACTTTTGAGAGAAAGTAAACTTTATGGTTATGAACATAAAGGCGAATTTAAGCATTTAACTGATTTTGAAATATACGAAAAATTATTCATTTAGAAAACTAGAAGATTTTTTGCTCTATCTTTATCTAAATATCTAGCGTGTTTAATCTTTCCTTTTTCAGTTTCAATCAATAAAGGATTACCAGTTGGTATTTCTAAGTTCGAAATATTTTTATTATCTAAATTAAATAAGTATTTACATAATGATCTAATTGAATTTCCATGAGCTGACACAATAATATTTTTATCTAATTTAGGTTCAATATTTTTTTTATAAAAAGGTATTACTCTTTCATAAGTATTTTTTAATGATTCTGTATCTGGAATTTTATCTTTGGGAATATTTTTATATATATCAATATTTAAAGGATGATAGGGGCTTGTTTTTTTTAGAGGCTCAGGTGGGTTATCCCAAGATCTTCTAAAAGTATGAATTTTTTCTTCTCCATAAAGTTTTTTCATTTCATCTTTATTTAAACCAGTTAACGCTCCGTAGTGCCTCTCATTTAGTTCCCAAGCATTAATAACATTTTGATCTTTAATTCTCATAGTATTGAGGATTAAATTTAGTGTTTCGATCGATCTTGTCTGTAATGATGTATAAAAATAAGATAATTCAAGGTTTAATTCCTTAATTAATTCTCCTGCCTTACAAGCTTCAAGTTTGCCCTTGGCAGCTAAATCTACATCTACCCACCCAGTAAAACGGTTTTCTAGGTTCCATACGCTTTGTCCGTGTCTAACAAGTATTAAATTATTCATAAATTTAACATAAATATAAATTAAATTAGATTGACATAAAGCTAAATCTTTTTAATTTGTTAAAATGAGTTCATTTGAAGATAGAAAAAAAAGTTTTGAAAAGAAATTTGCTCACGACCAAGAGCTTCAATTCAAAGTTAGCGCTAGAAGGAACAAATATTTAGGAGAATGGGTTTCTCAGATGCTAAATTTTAATCCAGATCAACAAAAAGAATATATTCAATCTGTCATAAAAGCAGATTTTGCTGAAGCAGGAGATCAAGACGTTTTTCGAAAAATTAAAGACGATTTGAAAGAAAAAAATGTGTCAGATGAAGATTTACGAAAAAAAATGGATGAACTAAATGAAAAAGCAAAAACTGATTTTAATTAGTTTTTTTTTCCTCTTATTTAATATTAATCACTTATTATCTTCAGACCAAAATTATTTATTAATTTCAGGTAAACCAAAAATTACAGATGGTGACACAATTAAGATTAATAATAAAAAAATTCGCTTTAGTGGAATTGATGCTCCAGAAAGTTTTTTTTTCGGAAAAAAACAATCATGTGTTTTAAATAATGTTGAAATTCTATGTGGGAAGTTATCTAAAGATAAGCTCATTGAAAAAATTGGAAATCAGATTGTTAATTGTAAAATAGAAAAAAATAAAGATCAATATAGCAGGTTAATAGGTGAATGTTTTTTAAAAAATGAAAGCCTATCAGTTTTTATGGTCAAAAATGGTTATGCATTTGATTATCCTAAATACTCAAAGGGTAAATTTAGAAAATACCAGACTTTTGCAAAAAAATTTTCATTAGGTTTATGGCAAATGCAATTTGAATATCCTTGGATATGGAGAAAAAAAAATAGATAATAATGAAATTGATTCGAAATAAAATTATATACTTATTTTTAATTTCAATTTTATTTTCTGGTTGCTCCTCAATTCCTAAAAATACTGCAGATGGCTGTTCAATTTTTTCCGAAAGATATCTTTGGTACAAATATGCAAAAAAAACTGAACAAAAATGGGGAACTCCTATTAATTTGCAACTTGCTATAATTAAAATGGAGTCAGATTTCGATTGGTTGGCAAAACCACCTAGACAAAAATTATTTAAAGTTATTCCTTATAAAAGACCATCAAGTTCTTTTGGTTATTCTCAAGCAGTCAGAGGAACCTGGAAGCAATACAAAGATGAAACAGGAAACAAGTATGCAACTAGGACAAGATTTAAAGATAGTGTAGATTTTATTGGTTGGTATACAAACAAAACAGAAAAGATCCTAAAAATCCCAAAAAATGATGCTTTTAAACAATACGTTGCTTATCATGAGGGCTGGGGAAATTACAAAAATTATAAAAAAAATCAAAAAATTATTCTTTTAGCGAAAAAAGTTGAAAATCAATCTAGGAAATACAAGGCACAGCTTAATAATTGTCGAAAATCACTTACTACTAAAAAATATATTATATTTTAGTTTAATTGTTTTTTAAGCTCTATATCAACTGCATCAATTCTCTTCGTATTTTTCGCTAAAGTTAAATACATCGTCGGAGTTACATATAAAGTGAAGAATGTAGAAATTATCATTCCACCAAGTATAGTTGCACCTACGGCAAGTCTCGAACCTTCTCCAGCACCTGGTCCAATATTTCCAATAACCAAAGGCAACATCGCAATCATTGTACTTAGGGATGTCATTATAATTGGTCTAAATCTTAGACTGCAGGCATCTTTTACGGCTTTTTCAATATCTTTACCTTTTGTTCTCAATTGATTAGCATAATCAACTATAAGAATACTATTTTTTGTTGAAATTCCTATGAGTATTACTAAGGCTATTTGTGAAAATATATTTATTGATGAATTTAAGAATAAAATAAATACTAATCCTCCAAACACTGCAAGTGGAACAGTTAATATAATTATAAATGGGTGGATAAACGAATTAAAAGTAGCTGACATTACAAGATAAGCAGTCAATAATGCTAAAGCAAATATAATATAAAGTTCATTACTGGTTTCTTTTAATTCTTCAGACTTTCCTTTCCAAGTAATTTGTTTATCCGGAGCAACATTTGTCATGGTTTCCTCTAAATATTTAATCGCTTCAGCTAAAGTATAACCTTCACTTATGTTAGCCGATATTGTTACAGCACGTTGTCTATTATATCTTGATAACTTACTAGCTGTTCCTTTTTCTTCAAACTCAACAAGATTAGATAGAGAAACTAAATTACCAGTTTTTTCTGATCGAACAAATATTTTACTCAAACTTTCTTTATTTTTTCTATCTTCTAAATATTGTTGTAAAATAATTGGGTATTCTTTTCCAAGTTTATTAAATTTTGTGACCGTTTTACCTCCATACAAAGTTTCTAAAGTTTGACCTATTGCTTCAGTTGATATACCTAAGTCTTTTGCTTTATTTTTATTTATTTTTATATTTACTTCAGGTTTATTTCTAGTGTAGTCAGACTCAAGTCTTGATAAATTTCTGTTCTTTCTTAACATTCTAATAACTTGAGCTTGTATTTGTTCTAGCTCTTCATAGGTATTTCCATAAATAACCATTTGAACAGGCTTATTATAACTAGAAACTCTTATAGACTGAGGAGAAATTGGAAAAGCTAGTGTTTGAGGAACTGTAACTATCTTTCCAATCGCTTGTCTCATTATTGTTTGAGAATTCTGTTTTCTATTTTTCCAATTATCTAAAAGTGAGATAATTAAGAAGCTATTTTCAGAGCCAAAACCTGGAACTATCATTAAAAATCTATTGTATGGACTTTTATCGCCATCAAGTAGAGGAATAAGTCTTTTTTCAACATCCTCCGCCCTTTTTTGAGTGTATTGGAATGAACTTCCCTCATCAGTAAATCCTATAACCAAGTAAACTCCACGATCTTCTAATGGTAACAATTCTTTCTTTGTATAGTTATACAAACCCCCAGAAGCAACTATGATAAAAACTATGAATGTTATTATTGTTTTCTTCTTGTTCATCCAAAATCCTAATGTCTCCGCGTAAAATTTTAAAAAACCTTGAAAAAATTTATCAAATCCTCTTGTTAAGAAATTAGACTTTTTCTTTTTATCAAGAAATTTACTACCTAGCATTGGCGAAAGTGTTAAAGCAACAAATGATGACACTACTATTGCAAATGATAGTGCTATTGCAGTTTCTTTAAATAAAGTTCCAGCAATACCCTCAATAAAAATTAAAGGTAAAAATACTGCAACCAAAATAAGAGTTGTTGCAACAATTGCAAATGTAATTTGTTTTGAACCTTTATATGCTGCTACCAGTGGTGTCTCACCATTTTCAATTCTTCTATATATCGCATCGGTCATAATGACTGAGTCATCAGTAATTATTCCAATTGCTAATATAAAACTTAATAAAACAAATATATTAATAGATAAATCAAATATATATAAACCTAAGAATGTAGCAATTAGACTTACAGGTAAAGCTATTGCAGGAACAATGACTGCTTTTAAATTTCCTAAAAATAAATAAATTATTATTACAACAAGTATAAAGGCTATAGCTAAAGTTTTATAAACCTCATTTATTGCCTCGCCAATATAAGTAGCTCTATTAAAAGCTATTTCCAAATTTAAATCACCAGGTAAAGTTTTTCTAATTTCTTTGATTTTTTTTTCAACATCTTTTGATAATTCAACAGTTGAAGCTCCACTTCTTGCATAAATTCCTATACCCATGGTTTTTAAATTTAGTGCTCCTTTACTTTGTGCTCTAAATAAAACTTTCTCTGTGACAGGACCTAATTCTAAATTTGCAATATCAGATAGTCTTACGATGTTATCTTTAGCTTTCTTAATTGGGAGTTCTTTAAGTTTTTCTAAGTCATTATATGATTTATCGATATTGATTGTTAAATCTATATTTTCAGCCTCAAGTGTACCTGCTGGTAATCGAACATTTTCATTTCTTAAAGATTTTTCTACTTCTTGAATAGTTAAGTTATTTGCAGCTAATTTGATTGGATCTATCCATACTCTTATACTCTGTTCTCTAAGGCCGCCTGTTCTTATTCGACCAACATTTTTAATGCTAGAAAACTGATCAACTAAATATCGTTCTGCATAATCTCCAAGCTCAAGATCACTCCAGGTTTCTGAAGATAAAGCAAGCCACATTGTAGTTGTAAAACCTGCAGATTGTTTAAGTATTCTAGGGGCCTCAGACTCAGCTGGTAATTTTCCAACAATTCTTGCAACTCTCTCTCTTACATCGTTTGCCGCATTATCAAGGTCAATATCAGTGTCAAATTCGATATTTATAGTACTTTTTCCATTTTCTGATTTAGCGTCTATATTTTTTATTCCCTCTGCACCACCTATGACTTCCTCTATTACTTGTGTTACCTCTTCATCAACAATAGGAGCTGACGCTGAGGCATATTTTACTTGAACTTGAACCACAGGGGGTTGCAGACCAGATGGGAGTTCTCTAACAGGTAACTTCGAAAAAACAAAAGTTCCGAAGACGACCAATATCAAGGATAGTACCCATGACAATGCAGGTCTCCTTATACTAACATCAGTTAAATACATTTAATTATTTACTTTTATTTTCTTTTTTTCCCCAACTAGACTTACTTTTTTTTTCGCCATCTTTAATAGGTTTAATTTTTCCATTGGGTCTTACTTTTTTTAATCCTTCAGCAACAACTATGTCACCCTCGTTTAAACCTGACTCTACTTCAAGATAACCTTTGTTTCTGTTACCAACAGTGACCTCAACTCTTTTAGTTACATTCTCATTGTCTACTTTATAAATATAAAACTTGTTACCTTCTAAGATTACACTTGTATCTGGTATTCCTAACGAAACTCTCTCATTATATTTTATTGTGACTTCCATTAAAGCACCAGGTAAAATCTCAGAATTTGAATTTTGCATTTTAACTCTAAGTCTTAAAGATCTGTTGCTAACATCAATTTTGCTGGCTAAAGAATCTACTATTCCGTTATAAGTTTTATCTTTATTACCAGAAAATTTTACATCAACACCAAGTCCTTTTTTAACGAACGGTGCGAATACCTCTGGAACATCAACATCAATAAATAAAGAAGATGCGTCCTCTATATCAATTACAACAGAACTTTCCGAAACATTAATATCATCAGAAAAGTTTCTTTTACCAATTACTCCATCGAAAGGTGCTACTAAAGTTCTATTTTTTAATTTTGCGATAACATCACCAGACTTAACTTTGGTATTATATTTGATTTCTTCTAGAATTTCGTATTTTTCAATATTGTATGACTGTGTTTTTATTGGAACCGCTGTTCCAAAGGTTTCAATGATATTTTGAAATTTTCTTTGCTCAACTGTTTTAACTATAATACCCGGTGGTGGTCTTTTGCTAAATTTTTTTTTAAAGTGGTTTCCAATCATTGTCCTGGCAATGATCACACCTGCAATAATTAGAAAAAAAATTACTATTATTGATGTTATTTTAGTAGATCTTTTCATTTTTATATTCTTCCATATTCAGCCCATGAACCATCATAAACTGTAGGAGAATATGTATTATTTACTAGGGAATATGCAAGACCTAAAACACATGCTGTTATACCAGATCCACATGAAAAAACTCTTTTATCATCATTTAAATCAATAATTTCGCTGAACTTTTTTGAGATCTCACTTACCCCTTTAAAAGTGTTGTCTGAGCTATTTATAATTTCTTTAAATGGAAGACATACAGAGTTTGGAATAGATCCACTCTTCACATTCTTCCTAGGATCTGGAACACTTCCATTAAATCTTTCCTTACTTCTAGCGTCGATTACTGTAAAATTTTTTTTTTCAATATTTTCATTTATTTCAAAAATACTTTTTACCATATTTTTATTTTCTTTTGCTCTGTAGGTTGAATTATTTAAAATTGTCTTATCACTTGTCGTTTTCTTATTTTCAATTAACCATTTTTTTAAACCACCATCTAAAACACTTACTAAGTGTTTATCATGACCAAAATAAATAAAGTTGTACCAACCTCTACATGAACTTAGAACATCAGAGTTATCATAAATTACAATTCTATCAGAATTTGATATGCCCATTGAAGATACTATCTCTTCCCATTTCTCTTTTGTAGGAAGCATGTGAGGTAAATCTGTGCTTTGATCTGAGTTTTTATCTAAATCGAAAAAAATTGCTTCTGGAATATGATTTTTAGAGTATTCCTCTTTAGGATTTCTGTCAATTCCTGGCATATGCCATGAGCAGTCAATTATTTTGACGTCACCTAAATTATTTTCTAACCAATCTGATGTAACAAGTGACATTCTATCTTTTTTCTAGATACTTTTGATGATATTCTTCAGCAGTACAGTAGTTTTTCAACTCAGATAGCTTAGTTACCACCTTTCCAGATAATTTTTTATTTACATCATCAATCACTTTTTGAGCAATTTTTTTTTGTTCATCATTAAGATAGAATATCTCACTTCTATATTGTGTTCCAAAATCAGGACCTTGAGAGTTTAGTGTAGTTGGATCATGGAATTCAAAAAATCTCTTAATTATTTGCTCGTATGTAATAATTTTAGGATCAAATTCTAATTTTACAGCTTCCGCATGATTAGTTGTTCCTGTACAAACTTCTCTATAGTTTGTATTAGGACTGTTTCCTCCACAATATCCAACCTCTGTTCTGTAGATGCCATCTAATTCTCCATATTTTTTTTCTGGACCCCAGAAACATCCTAAAGCTAAAACTGCTATTTCCATAGATTAATGTTATAATAATAATATAATCTAAACCATGTTATCTAGAAATCAATTAGGCTTTTTGTACATGTTTTTGTCTGTGTGTGCATTTTCAATGATGGATGTACTCGTTAAGTGGTCTGATAATTATCCTGTTGGTGAAGTTCTTTTTTTTAGAGGAATTTGTGGACTAATACCTATATTTTTTTTAATACCAAAAGAAAACTACACAAATTTTTATAAAACAGATCGACCTAAATTACATTTCTTTAGATGTGCTGCAGGATTAATGGCAATAGTATCAGTATTTATTGCACTAAGAAATTTACCACTTGCAACTGTAGTAGGTATTTCTTTTGCAGCACCAATTTTTGCAACAATTTTATCTATTTATTTTTTGTCAGAAAAAATTGGTAAATATCGTTGGTTAGCAGTTTTAATTGGTTTTCTAGGAGTAATAATTATTACACAACCAGGTATTTCCACTTTAAATTTTTATTATATTTACCCTATAATTTTTTGTTTAGGAATGTCATATGTTGCAATTGCTATCAGGCAGTTATCCTCATCCGAACCAGTTTGGCTAATTTCTTTTTATTTTTCAGTAGCGATATCTATTTTAGGTTTGTTTACAATTCCATTTGGATGGGTAATGCCTACATTAATAGATTTTACTCTTTTGTGCATGATTGGTTTGCTTGGAGGTATTGCTAATTTACTACTTGGACAATCCTACAAACTTTCAGAAGTTTCTTTAGTTACTCCACTTAAGTATTTAAGCTTAGTATTTGCAATTGTATTTGGTTACTTTATTTGGAATGAAATACCATCTTATAAAACTTTATTGGGTTCATTACTTGTAGTGTTATCTTCATTAATTATATTCAGACGAGAAATCTATTTGAAAAAACCAAACTTAATTTTTAAAAATGAGTAAACCTCCGATTTATTGGTCAAAGGCAGTAAAGTATCTTTCTAAGGATAAGATAATGAAGAAACTTATTTCTAAATACAAAGATAAAACCTTAACAACAAGAAAAGATATTTTTTTATCTCTATGTAAAAGTATAATAGGACAACAAATAAGTGTTGCAGCAGCAAATTCTGTATTTTTAAAGTTTAAAAAAGAATGTAGAGGAAAGATAAATCCAAAAGTAGTTAATGCCATTACACCAAGTCGGTTGAAAAATTGTGGTTTAAGCAGACAAAAAGTTAGAGGAATTAAAGAGTTGGCAAAAAAATTTGTAAATAAAACATTTAATCCAAGAGTTATAAAAAAAATGGGAGACGAGGAGGCAATTCTATATTTATCTGAGTTAAGACAAATAGGTAGATGGTCTGCAGAGATGATATTACTATTTACTTACAATAGATCTAACATATGGCCCGTTCAAGATATTGGTTTACTTAGAGCAATTTCAAACAATTATAATAAAAGCTATTTACCACCCATGAGCTTTGTAAATCGATTGAAAATGAGATTTTCTCCATATTGTTCCGTAGCTACTTGGTATTTATGGCGTTCCATAGACGATGAGCCTATACAATATTAAGTGCCTTCAACTATTTGATGATGTCTTACAGCATGGCCTTTAATAACGTCTAGTGCTTCCCGATATTCGGGAGAGTCATAAAATTCTATTGCTGTGTTGTAATCTAGAAATTCAACTACAGTTGTTCTAGGAGAGTTTATTCCCTCATTGGTTCTATTTTTTCCACCTCTAATTATAAATATCCCTGAGTATTTATCTGCAGCAATCTTGGCTTTTAGAGCATATTCCTTTAATTTTTCCTCATTATTAATTTTTTCCCACACACAAACTACGTAACCTTTCATAATTTTCCTTTATTTAACATTATATAATTAATTTTTACTTTATCAATTTTGTTCTTGATCTATTCCTTCAACAATAAACATTATTCTCTTAGTTGTATCCTCAGCATGAGTCCAAGCAGATTTATAATCAGTTGATTCATGGCACGACATAGCATCATTGTAAGTCGGAAACTCCCATATTACAGTACGCACAACGTTTGGCCCACTAAATGACTTTAATTTTCCATCTCTAACTACTGGTTTACCCCCATAACTTTTTATTATAGGAACAGCCTTTTCTCCATATTTTTTTAAGTTATCCTGGCTTGAGATTTCTAAGTATAGACTTATCCAATAAGTTTTCATATTTATCCTTTTTTAATATTTTTATTTATGATACCAAATTTTTATGCCTGATAAATTAATAATTACTTATGAAGAATATAAAAAGGTAGTTGAAAAACTTGCTTTAGAAATTGAAAAAAAATATAAGCCAACAGTATTAGTTGGTATCATGAGAGGAGCGGCTCCAATTATAGACATTTTATCTAGAATTTTTAAATTACCTACTGCTTATGTTGTAATTCAAAGTTACTCTGGTGACACGGTTCAAGATAAACAAGGGGAACTAATATTTGCAAGAGATATAAGTGCAATTGCAACTAACGAAGATTTTAAAAATGTATTGTTAGTAGATGATTTATCAGACACAGGACTAACTTTAAATAAAAGTATAGAGTGGCTTAAAGAATATGAACCTGTTAAGGAACACATAAGTGAAATTAAAACAGCGTGTCTTTGGAAAAAAAAATCTTCCACTTTTACACCTGATTTCTGTCCAATTTTATTAGATAATGATCCATGGATTGTTCAACCATCAGAGTATTATGATGAAATCGATATTGATGGTTTGAAAAAAAAGTATTCTAAATAAAAAAAAGGCCAGACTAATCTGGCCTTTAATTTTAATTTTTATTAGAGTTTTATTGAGGAATATCTCCTTCTACTCCTTTCACATATACATTCATTCCTGCTAACATACCATCGTCAGCTACTGCGCCTTCAGCAACAAGGATATTTCCCTTTTGATCATAAATTGGACCTGTAAAAGAGTGTGCCTTACCAGAAGCTAAGTCTTTTTGAAGTTGCTCAACTTCTTTAATTAAATCACTTCCCATTGCAGAATTATAAGGAGCCATCGCTACCATTCCTTCTTTTAATCCATGCCAAGTATCTTGTTGTTTCCAAGTACCATCTCTTGCTGCAATTGATCTTTCCACATAGTAAGGTGCCCAATCATCAATAATTGACGTTAATATAGATTTTGGAGCAAATCTTTGCATATCACTTGCTTGACCAAATGACCAAACTCCTGCTTTTTCTGCAACTTGTACCGGAGCAGTACTATCAGTATGTTGCATAATTATATCCGCACCTTGATCAATCAAAGCTTGAGCTGCTTCAGACTCTTTTCCTGGATCATACCAAGTAAAAACCCAGACAATTTTTGTTTTAATATCAGGATTTACTTTTTGAGCGGCTAATGTCATTGCATTAATTCCTCTTATAACTTCAGGAATTGGAAAAGAAGCAATGTATCCAATAGTATTTGTCTTTGTCATCTTTCCAGCCATATGTCCTAATAAAGTTCTACCTTCATAAAACCTTGCAGAATATGTTGAGACATTTGAATGCTCTCTTTTATAGCCAGTTGCATGTTCAAATTTTACATTTGGAAAATCTTTAGCAACCTTGTTTGTTGGATCCATATATCCAAAACTAGTCGTAAATATTAGGTCATGACCAGATTGTGCTAATTGTCTTATAACTCTTTCTGCATCAGCACCTTCAGGTACACTTTCTACATAAGTAGTTTTTATACCCAAAGCTTCCACTGCATTTCTTCCTTCATGGTGTTGGTATGTCCATCCATGGTCTCCAGTTGGACCAACATAAACAAAACCAACTTTAAATTCTGCATTTGCATTTAAGCTAAAGCCAAGCAAAAATAATACAGAAATTAAACTTCTTAAAAAAAATTTATACATTTGATTTCCCCTTTAAATTTAATTTTGTGATACTACAAACTAGTCAATAATCTAATAAAAAAAAATATTTATTTTGGAATAGCTAACATCACTTTTCCTTATAGAAGATTTGTCCCAGGGAAGTAGGTGTATTCAGTTTTATTTTTCTACTATCACGAGAAATTACAACTAAAACTATTATTGTCATGATGTAAGGTAATGCACTTAATAATTGAACCGGAATTCTTAAGCCCACTGCCTGCATATGTAACTGTAAAATTGTAATTCCACCAAATATTAATGCACCTATTAAAACTTTAATTGGACTCCATGTTGCAAAAACTACTAAAGCTAGTGCAATCCATCCTCTGCCACCTGTCATATTCTCAATCCACTGGGGAGTGTATATTAATGATAGGTAAGCCCCAGCTAATCCACACATTGCCCCTCCATAAAGAATGCAACTATATCTTACTAATGTAACATTAATTCCTTGATTAGAGGCCGAAGTTGGAGAATCCCCAACTGCTCTGATAATTAAACCAGTTTTAGTCTTCTTTAAAAAATAATTTGTCAAAAAAGGTAATCCAAACGCAAAATATAATATAATTGAATGGCCAAAGAATATAGGACCCAAAAAAGGAATACTTTCTTTTAAATTAACAAATAATAATGGAAATTCCTTTCCTGGAATTCCAACAAAATTCTTACCTATCATTGCTGACATTCCAATACCAAAGATAGTTAGTGCAAGACCTGTAGCTACGTGATTTGTGAGGAGAGATTGGGTAAGTAATCCAAAAATAACAGAGATAATTAAACCTGACAGCATTGAGCCTATTACTGCAAAAAATAAATTGTCAGTCACTACCATTAAAGCAAATCCTGAGATCGCTCCAATAATCATCATTCCTTCTACTCCAAGATTTAAAACACCAGATCTCTCCGTTATTAATTCGCCAGATGCAGCAAGTATTAAAGGAACAGATGATGCCATGATGGCACCAATTAAAATACCTATAAAATTTAAATCAAAGCTCATTTTTTTTTAAACCTAAAAATTTTATTTTAAAAAATAATAAATAATCAGATCCAAGAAGAAAAAATAAAATCATTCCTTGAAAAACTTGACCTGTGTATTTTGGTACTTGTAAAAATATCTGAGCTGTTTCTGCTCCTAAATAAGTTAGAGCAACAATCAGAGATGCAAAAATAATTCCAATTGGATTTAGTCTTCCTAAAAAAGCAACAATTATTGCTGTGAAGCCATAATCAGGAGAAATATTTCTATGTAATTGTCCTATTGGCCCTGTTATCTCTCCTACACCTGCAAGACCGGCACATGCGCCACTAATCATAAAAACAATAATAATCATTGTCTTGCCTTTGAACCCTGCATATTTTGCAGTCTTTAAACTTAATCCTGAAACTTTTATTTGAAAACCTAAATAAGTTTTGTACAAAATAAGCCAACTTAAGAATACAGAGATAAGAGTAATAAATATTCCAGCATGAATTCTTATACCATCAAATAAAATTGGCATTCTTGCAGACTCACTAAATTGTCTTGTTTCTGGAAAATTAAAACCTTCAGGATTGCTCCAAGGGCCAACCACTAAAAAATCTAATAATAATTTTGCAACATAAACCAACATCAAGCTGACTAAAATTTCATTAGTGTTAAAATAGGTTTTTAAAATCGCTGGTATCATTGCAAATAGCATCCCACCAATTGCTCCAGACAAAATAATTATTGGTAAAACATAAAATCCATCATGATTATAAAATAACAAAGCAACTCCGCCACCGACTATTCCACCAAAAATAAGCTGACCCTCTGCACCAATATTCCAATTATTACTTTTAAAACAAAAAGATAAACCTATCGCTATTAAACAAAGTGGTGTAGCTTTTACCAAAAGTTCACTCAATCCGTATAAATCTGAAATTGGGGTAATAAAAAAAAATTTTAAAGCCTCAATAGGATTAAACCCCAAAATAAAAAAAATAATCCCACCACCAAATAATGTGAGAAAAATCGCTAAAACTGGTGTTAAAAAATAAATTGATCGAGATACATCGTTACGTTTTTCAACTCTAATCAATTGAACCTCCTCCCATCAAAATTCCTAATTTTTCAGCAGTAACAGTATTTGCATTCATTATTTTAGATAGTTTGCCTTTATAAATTACACAAATACGGTCACTTAATTTTAATAGTTCATCGTTATCAGTAGAAATTAATATTGATGATTTTCCTTGTTCATTAATTTGAATTAATGTTTCATGAATGTAATTGATCGCACCAACATCAAGACCCCATGTGGGGTTAAAGCATACCAACAGTTCAGGTGAAGTAATTAATTCTCTTCCAATAATTAATTTTTGAAGATTTCCACCAGATAAAAATTGACTTTTTAATTCAACATTGTTTGTATTAACAGAAAAATTAGAAAGTATCTTTTTGGAGTGTTCTTTTATTTTTTTTTCATTCACTAAACCTTTTTCAAAAAAGTTTGATGACTTAAAATTGTTTAATGCAACATTTTCATATATCTTTAGCTCAGGGACAGCAGCTTGAGAGATGCGATCTTCAGGTGAAAAAGCCATAAGGTATTCTCTTCTTTCTCTAGGATTCAACTTACCAATTTCTTTATTTCTAAACATTATAGAAGTACCTTCGGTAATTATTTCTCCGCTCAGTATTTGGAATAATTCATTTTGTCCATTTCCTGAAATCCCAGCTATACCTAAACACTCTCCTTTTTTTAAAGAAAGGTTTAAATTATTTAAATTTGTTTCATATGGGTCGTCACTTTTAAAATTTAAATTTGAGATTTTTAAAATTTCCTCGCTATTCTTAAAATTATTAATTTTTTTTTTAATAGTATTTAAATTTTCACCTACCATTTTATTAGCTAAACTCTCAATTTTTTCGTCGATTGTATTACTAACTGAAACTACTTTGCCTTTTCTCATTACGGCTACCTCATCACAAAGTGACAAAACTTCTTTTAATTTGTGAGTAATATAAATAATTAAAATTCCATCTTTAGAAAATTGTTTTAAAGAAAAAAATAAATCATCAGTTTCTTGTTCAGTTAAAACTGATGTAGGTTCATCCATAATCAATATTTTTGGATTTCTAATTAAACACCTTATAATTTCTACTTTTTGTTTTTGACCTGCTGATAAATTTAGAACTGGAATGTCTAGATCAATTTTAAAACTGTACTTTTTTAATATATCTTTAACTATAACTCTTAGATCTTTATCTTTTTTGTCACTATCGATGCTTAAATTTTCAAATACTGATAAAGTCTCGAAAAGGTTGAAATGTTGAAAAACCATTCCAATATTATTTTTTTTGGCATCTAGAGGAGAGTTAAGTTTAATACTTTCATCATTTAAAAAAACTTCGCCCTCATCAGGTTTTACTACTCCAGACAAGATTTTAACTAGCGTAGACTTGCCAGCCCCATTTTCTCCCAATAATGCATATATTTTCCCACTTCCAAATTCTAATGATATCTTATCGTTTGCAATACATCCTGGATAAATTTTTGAAATTTCTGATACTTTAAGTTTTGTATTCATTAGAATCGGTTTGATAGTAATAAAAATAAAGAATTAAGTAATATAAATACATTATATTTATCTAATTTTGATGGAAAACTTATTTTTTTTTCAACTTTTAAGTTAATCTTTTGTCACATTTCAGTATTATAAATAAGTTATGAAAATTAGATTCGCCATTACATTAATATCAATACTTTTTTTAACTGTAGGCTGCCAAACTATTCAGAATAAAACTGACGAGGTTGTAGAAAAGGAAAATAAAAAATATGGTTTATTTGTTGGTGGAGATGTTAATAAAATGAAGTTAGAATTAGGGGCTCCTAACGAAGACATGGTCAATGATACTGGTAATGAAGTTTTAATTTATAAAACAAAAAAATATGGTGTACCGTGTGAAAGAAGATTTGAAGTCAACGCTGGCGGAACTATTATTGCTTTCAGTTCTAGTGGATGTTTTTAAACTTGTGGGGCGAACCCCACAAGCAAGGTTAAACTTTATTACTTAATATCAATAAGTCTTTTTTTCTTATGATCTGGTAAAACTCTCTCACAAGCAATTGTCAAAAGACCGTCTTTAAGTTCAGCTCCATTTACTTTTACATCATCTGCAATAGTAAAAGATCTTGCGAATTGTCTTTGTGATATTCCTTTATGAATTATTTCACCATCTACATTTTGATCTTCAGACTTATTAAGCTGTTTAGTTCTTACAGTTAATATATTATCTTCGAACTCAACCTCGACATCTTTTTTATTAAAACCTGCTAAAGCAACTTCTATTGAATAGTTGTCTTTACCAGTTTTTCTTATGTTATATGGTGGATAATTTGATTGCATTGTCATGCCACCATTACCAAGCATACTTTCAAATTGGTCAAACATGTCGTCGAAACCAATAGAAAATGGCCTTAGTGAGTTAAAGATAGATAGATCCTTACTTGTCATATTTACTCCTTTTGTTTAAGCAAGTTAATTTATGTAAGCCCCATGAGGCGACTTACAATTCTTATATGGTGATTAAATATAAAATTTCAATAAAAGATTATTTAAATTTTTCCTGCAATTTTTAACACAAAAGCATAATCAAGAGCTATTTCTTCAATAGCACCATCTCTACCAGATTTTCCTCCATGACCAGCGTTCATTTCAGTTTTTAATAATAATAAATTATTATCAGTTTTATAGTCTCTTAGTTTTGCAGTGAATTTTGCAGGCTCATCAAAGAGAACTCTATTGTCACTAAGACTAGTAGTGATTAAAATATTTGGATAATCCATTTTTTTAATATTATTGTAAGGAGCATATGAGTAAATATAGTCAAAATGATCTTTGTTATCTTTAGCATTTCCAAATTCATCAAATTCTCCAATTGTTAATGGCAGAGAATGGTCAAGGTTAGTAGTTAAAGAGTCAACAAAAGGAACAGCCATTATTAACCCTAAAAATAGCTCAGGCGCTGCATTTACAACTGCCCCCATCAACAACCCTCCTGCCGAACCACCCATTCCTATAATTTTTCCTTTAGAAGTATATTTTTTTTCAATCAAGAATCTTCCAACAGCAATATAATCTTCAAATGTATTTTTTTTGTTTAAAAGTTTTCCTTCCTTCCACCATTTCATTCCTCTTTCCATTCCTCCCCTTATATGTGCTGTAACCCAAATTATATTTCTATCAATAAGACTTAGTCGTGTAGATGAAAAACCAGGAGACATCGAATTCCCATAAGAACCATAGCCATATAGTAAAAGGTTTGATGATCCATCCAGAATTGTATCCTTATGTCTTGTTATAGTTATTGGCACCATTCTTCCATCATGAGATGGGCATTCAATACGTTCAACTACATAATCATTTGGGTTATGTCCAGAAGGAATTTCTTGCTCCTTAACAAGTTTTTTTTCTTTTGATTTTAAATTATATAAATAAGTCCTTCCTGGTGTTTTAGGAGAAGAATATGATAAATATACATTGTCCGTATTTTTATCTTTTTGAATTAATGATATACTTGGCACAATTACTTTTTCGTCACAAAAAATTATCTCTTCTTCTTTGTTTGTCTTTGGATCATGTAAAATTATTTTTCCAAGTGCATTAGATGTTTCGGATCTAATTACCCAATTATTTAAAAATACTAAACCTCCTATCAATACCTCATCTTTTGCAGCAACAAATGTCTCCCATTTTTGTTTAACTAAATCAGTACACCTATCAATTTTAAAGTCCTCTGCATTTTCATTTGTATGTTTATAAAAATAGTTATCCCAAGAATTCACTGAGTAAATTATACCTCTTTTCCTCTTTTGGATTAATTTAGGATTGGGATTATTTTCATCAACTCTAAAGTAATATTGTTCCGAAGTGTTATGATCGGAACTTGTAATCATAAAATATTTTTCATCTGAACTTAAGCCAATACCAACAGTAAATGCTTCACTTTTTTCTTCAAAGATCAATAAATCATCTTTAGTATCAGTTCCTATTTGGTGTCTGTAAATAGTTCTAGGTCTGTGATGTTTATCTAACTTAGAATAAAATATATATTTATCATCCAAACTAAATTCGATGCTACCACTCGTCTCTTCAATTTTTTCAGTTACTAAATTTCCAGATTTTATGTTTCTTACATAAATTGTGTAATACTCAGATCCTTGCAAATCTAAAGAATATCCAAGAAACTCATCATTAAAACTTACCTCTAAGTCTCCTAAACCAAAATATTCTGTTTTAAGTTTATCTTTCTCTTTATCGCCATTCCATATTTCCTCAACTTTTTCCTCACCAATTTTTCTTCTTAATTTAATGGAGTAATTTCCTTTTGCAGTAGTTTTAGTCCAATACTCATAATTTTTATCTTTGTAAGGAAGTGACTCATCGTCCAGTTTGATTCTTGCTTTTATTTCATCAAAAAGTTTTTTTTGAATATGTTTAGTATCTTTCATTTGATCAGAAAAAAACTCATTTTCATCTTCCAAATATTTTCTTACTTCAGGCAAAAGTTTGGAGCTATCCTTTAAAACCTCTAGAATATTCGGTTGATGGATCCAACTGTAATCATCAGTCCAAGTCTTGTTGTGACAAGATTTTATTTCAGGTTTCTTTTCAAGCTGTGGTAATTTCATTTTGAATTGAATTAATATATGAATATTTTTTTTATAACACTGATTATTTTTGTCATTGTATATGTTCTTCTGACTTGGTTTGCTAGGACCTCAGCTAAAAAAATTTCAAAATTTATAAGAATATTAATTATTTTTTCTGCAATAGTATTGGCCGTTATAATGGCCTATGCTGGGAGATATATATTTTCATTACCTTTTGTACTTGCAATCTTACCATTGATAAAAACTAAAGCTGGAATATCTTTATTTCAACTCCTCAGATTATGGGGTCTTTTTAGAGTTTTAAGAAATTCGGGAAGATTTAATTTTAATAATTTTAATCAATCAGTAAATAAACAAAGCTTATCCTTAGATGAAGCTTACAAGATACTTAATTTAAAATCTGATATAAAATATACTAAAACCCAAGTAATGCAGTCATATAAATCTATCATGAAAAAAATTCATCCAGATGTAAGCCCAGAGCTAACTAGGTTAGCCTCAATAGTAAATGAAGCGAAAGAAATTGTGATAAAAAATATTAGCTAATAATTGATTTAAATTTTTTAAAAATTTTCTCGGGATTAATTTTCTCTTTACCCTTTGAATTATGAGAAACATTCTCCATCCCATCAGGAATTATTGGATACATATTCGGACTGTAACTACCATACAGTAACGGGGTGTCAGACATCAAAACTATTGTTGGAACATTTAAAGCAGCGGATAGGTGACTAAAGCTTGAGTCATTACAAATTGATATTTTACAATTTTTAATGATTGGTAATATTTCTGAAATTGAATTATTATCCAAAGATACACAAATTTCTTTATAAGACGACAAGATATTATTAAGTATCAGCTGCTCTTCTTCATTTTTACCGGTTGCTAAATAAAAAATACAGTCATAATCCTTAATAGCTAATTCTATAAATTTTTTAAATTTATCTGCTGGTATTCTTTTTGAAGATCCTGAGCCACCAATTCCTAATAAAATATTAGTTTTAGTTTTTGATATGGAGAGATTTTGAACAGCTTGCTTAATTGAACTTTCATCAATATTAATTTGAGGATTACTTACTACTTTTAAATTAATTTTTTCTAACAATTTTTGGGCAGCTTCAATTAGGTGTTGTTCTTTTTTTTCAAATAAAGGATATTGAAATATAGTTCTAATACCTGCAAATTTGCAAATAAGTCTGTATCTTATGGATGAATTAAAAATAAAAACTTTATCAAATGAATTTTTTTTGATCTCATTTTTTAAATTAAAAAAACCTGATAAACCATTATGAAAATCATTTTTTTTATCTCTTTTTAAATAAATTATTTTTTTAATAAAATTTAAATTATTTGTATATTCGCTAGCTTTCGTACTTTCTTTTATTAAAAGCGTTACTGATGAATTATATTTTTTTGAGATTGCTTCAACGAAAGGTAAGAAAATTACCATGTCTCCAATACCCATACGGTTTTGTATAACAAGTATATTCATATCTTTTTATAACCTTTACTAATTTGAATTTTTATATAAATTTTAGCTATGGAACAAATTAAAGGTGTATATGCTGCAGGTTTATCAGTGTTGGATGAAAATCTTGCATTAGACGTTAAAAATACCATTAAACACGCAGAAAATGTTATTGATTTAGGTTGCCATGGAGTCGTTTTCTTTGGCAGTACTGGTCAGTCTCAACTGATATCCTTAAGTGAAAAAATTCAATTAATAAATGAGCTACCTAAAAGCAAGTATAAAAATAAATTTATAATTGGAACTGGACTAAATTCTTTAATTGATACGATCAATTTAATGAAAATTTCGAAATCAATGGGTTTTAATAATTTTTTAATTATGCCTCCTGCTTATTATAAATATGGTGATGAAGAAGTAATTAATTTTTATTCTAAAATAATAAATGAAATCAATGATTGTAAGATTATTTTATATAATTTTGAAAAGCTTTGTGGATATAAATTTAGTATTCAATGTGTTGAAAATTTAGTTAAAAAATTTCCTAACCAAGTCGTTGGTGTGAAAGATAGTAGCTATAATTTATTTGAAACTTTAAAAATAAAAAATTTTTCAATCTTTCCAGGATCTGAGGCAAAATTATTAAAAGGATTAGAGCTTGGATGTGATGGGATAATTACAGCAACTACAAATGTTACAGGTCACCTAGCTAGAGAAATTTATGATAATTTTAACAATAATTTATCACTAGATACTAATCAAAATTTGTGTGATGTAAGAATGTCATTTGATAAATATAACTTAATTTCAGGACTGCATACTCTAATGGCACAAAAAAATTCAGTTTATGAAAACCTTTTGCCCCCATTAAAATTATTAGATGAAGCAGAGAAAAATAATCTTCTATCAAATTTAAAGAAACTTAATTTTAATATGGAGATATTAAAAGCAGCATAAAATGAAGTTAGTAAGTTTTTTAAATAATTTATTTAAACACGATGGTTTCGAACTTATTGATTCAAATTCAAAAAAATATGTAATTGGAAAACCTATAAAGGAAAAACCAATAGTACTTAAATTACTTGATCAAAAATTAATGCAAAAATTACTTTTATATCCTGACTTATATTTTGGTGAAGCTTATATGGATGGATCTCTAGTTATTCAGAATGGAACGATTACAGAATTTTTAGATTTAGCATTTAAAAATATTGGTAGAGGAAACATAAATTCTTATGGAGCGGTAATAAAAAAATTGAGAGGTACTTATAGATATCTTACAAGTTTTAACAAAATAGCAAAATCTAAAGAAAACGTTGCTCATCATTATGATATATCTGAAAAACTTTATGATTTATTTTTAGATGAGAATAGACAATATTCGTGTGCTTATTTTAAAAATGATAATGATACTTTAGAGCAAGCTCAAAATAATAAAATTCATCATATAATAAAAAAATTAAATATACAGCCTGATCAGAAGGTTTTAGATATTGGTTCGGGATGGGGAACTTTAGCTTTAGCAATAGCAAAGGAAACGAAAGCTAGCGTTACAGGCATAACATTGTCAGAAAATCAATTTGAATATAGTAAGAATAAAGCAAAAGAAATGAACCTATCTAACCAGGTTGAGTTCAAACTTATTGATTATCGACAACTAAACGAAAAATTTGACAGAGTGGTAAGTGTTGGAATGTTTGAGCATGTAGGAAGAAAATTTTATAAAACATATTTTAATAAAGTCTTTAAACTCTTGAACGATAAAGGAATAGCATTGATTCACACGATTGGTTCATCGATGCCGCCACGAGATCCACAACCATGGATACAAAAGTATATTTTTCCAGGGGGTTATACTCCTAGTTTAAGTGAAGTTGCAAACCCTATTGAAAACTCAGGTTTAATTGTGTCAGATATTGAAGTTCTCAGAATGCACTATGCACATACTCTTAGGAATTGGAAAGAAAGATTTTTATCAAAAAAAGAGATAGTTTTAGACATGTTTGATGAAAAATTTTTTAGAATGTGGGAATTTTACTTAGCTAGTTGTGAAATGGCATTTAAATGGGGGGATCAGGTTGTATTTCAGCTTCAATTATCAAAAGATAATACCTCAGTTCCTAATACTCGGGACTATATTTATTAAAATATTACTGATAAATAATTAGCAGTAATAATGAAAAAAAATAAAAAAAAAAAAGTTAAGAAGAAAAAAAAAGTTATAAAAGTTCCATTAAAAATTAAAAAAAAAGTAAAAAAGAAAAAAATCCTCAAGGCTAAAAGAAAAAAAAATATTCAGAAAAAATCAATCCTAAAAAAAAAAATAAAAAATAATTTAATTACAAAATCAGTAAGAGTAGAAGAAAATTTAAAATCAAAATTAAACGTCAAAGTTAAATTTGATATTTTTGCAATTGATAGACGTATATCTAAATTTTTTAATTCAATAGACGAAAAAATCAATGAATTTAAATCTCAAAGAAAAGATGAAAAAAGGAGATTAAAATTAATAGAAATTGAAAAAAAAGATAATGAAAAAGAAAAACTTAAGAAACAAAAAATCCTACATGAAGAAAAACAATTAAAACTAAAGGAGCAACAATTAAAAGATGAAGAAAGAATAGAAAAATTAAGAGCAAAAGACTTAAAATTATTTTTGAGAAAAGAACAAGCTCTCCTAAGAAAAGAGCAATCTGAGAGACAAAAGAAATTTTTACAAGAATTAAGGATACAAAAACAGATTGAAAGATTTAGAATTAGAGAAGTAAAAGAATTAGAAAAACTTGAAAAAATTTCCTTAAAAGAAAAAAGGGAAGACTATGGAGAATTACAGCAAAGAATAGAGAATTTAAAAAATAAGTACAGACTTATAAGAGACCAAAAAATTAGAGAGAGAGTTGAGGCTCTTGGCGTAAAGACAGAAGAGGCTGATGATAGATCGGCTCTCCTTCAAAAAGAGAGAGAATATAATTTAGCAAGACAGAAAATTGAGTTTGCTTTAGAAAGTTTTTATAGAAGTGCCAACAGTTTAGTCTTTCAATTAAATAAAAGATATATCACGAGACACATGTCTATTTTTAGATGTATAGACAAAAGGTTTGAGACAGGAGAAATATTTATTAAATGGGACGAGTCCTCAGATGATGAGTGGTTAATTCTAATATATATAAAGGATAATTCACCTGATAAAGGAATAATAATAGAAGATAAGACAAATGAGGAAAAAAATATGTCTCATGAATTTAAAGCCAATGAAATATTTAAAGCTTCAGACTTGATGGTTGACTCTCTTACTCAGCTTATTTCAAAGAAAAGGCAAAAACAGTAGTAAGCTATTTTTTACTCATTTACGTAAACTGAAACACCTCTAGAATTAATGTCTACATCAAATTTTTTATGAAGAGGAGGGAAAGCTCTTTGTGAACAATCAAGCCTATCACATGTTCTGCATGATACTCCAATAGGTAATTCCGATTTTTTGTCACTAAGATCTAAATTTTCAGTGTATACAAATTCTTTTGCATATTTTGCTTCACAACCAAGACCTATTGATAGCATACTTTTTTTTTGTCCATATCTTCCAACACCCTTTTCTACAGTTTTTGCTATGCAAACATATTTCTCTCCATTAGTCATCTTACTAACTGCTGCTTGAATAACACCTGGCCTTGAAAAGGCTGAGTAAACGTTCCATCTTGGACAGGCTCCACCGTATCTTGGTATCTCTATACCTGATAATGAAAATCTTTTTGAAATATTTCCAGCAACATCTACTCTTAAAAAATGAAAAGGTATTCCAGGAAGTTTTGGATCTTGTAAACATGTAACTCTATGAGCTACTTGTTCAAAAGAAGTAGCAAATGTATTTTGTAAAAGTTCTAAATCATATTTTAATTCTTTACATTCTTTATGAAAAAGAGTGTAGGGCATTAATATTGCAGCACCACAATAATTCAAAAGTGCAACTCTTGTTAATTTTTTAGACTCTTCAGTTGGAAAATTAAAAGTTGATAGATATTCATCAATTTCTTTTGATGCACCTTCTTGTGAAATTTGTGCTGCAGCAAAAAGTTTTTTAGTTTCAAGAGAAAGATAATCAGATAATAATAATTCTTTATCTCTTACTTTATATATTTTTGAAAATGGTTTTCCTTCTTTAGGTATTACATCTTTTACAGTTATACCATATTCATCTTTTAAAAACTGACATAAGGCAATATATCTTGTTCTATTATTTTGTTTTACTTTATCAAATATCTGATTTGCAAATTCTTCTAATTTTGGAAAAAAATTTTTATTTTCTTGTAAAAAATCTGAAATTACTTCTCCAGGAAATGCGTTTTTTCTCCCATCAATAATTTTGCCTGAAATATTTTCCAATTTATTAAAAATTTCATGATCTTTTTGTTTAAAGTTGTCACCTAGTTTAATTAAAGCTTTAGCAATTTTGGGATTTGTATTAACTAAATCTTTTACTTCTGGTCCAAGAATATCTAGATCCTCAAAAAGTTCATCACCCAATAATTCTGAAATATTGTTCTCAAGATTTATGTCAGTTTTACTTGTGAGGTCTGAAAGCTCTATTTTTAGCTTATCACAAACCCTTAAAAGTAAATCTCCATCAATTTTTCTTTTTCCACTCTCTATTAGATTTAAATAACTTGGTGAAATAGACATTTCTTCTGCTAGTTTGTTAGCTTGAATTCCTAGTTGCCTTCGAAATGCTTTAATTTTTGGACCAATTTTTGTATCAATTTGACTCATTTTACCATTTGTAAATTTTGTAAATTTTAATTTACATAAAATTATTTGATTTTACAAGCAAAATCAATTTAATTGTAGATTTTGTAAATATTGTAAATTATAAAGTTTACATGGAAAAAAACAAAATTAACAACATCGAAAATAACTACCAAATTACTAATAAAGAAGAGCATTCTGAGCACAAGTCAAAAGGTATTTACATTAGAGACGATCATTGCGATTGGGGATCTAGCGGAATGAACGAATTTACTGAAGAATACAGCTCAAAATAGTCATTAGTCATTTCTAGTCATTTAATCAAAAGAGAGGGGTTTAAGTGTCAGCAGAAAATATTTCATACGATTTACAAAGATTTGCAGGTATTAGAAGAGATTATACCCCCGAAGAGGTTGAGAGATTAAGAGGATCAATCAAAATAGAGTATTCTATGTGTAAAATGCAGTCACAAAAGCTTTGGAAACTGCTTAATACAGAAGCTTATGTTAATACCCTTGGATCACTTTCAGGAAATCACGCAGTACAACATGCAAAAGCTGGGTTAAAAGCAATTTATTTAAGTGGATGGCAAGTGGCAGCTGATGCTAACAGTGCTGGAGAAATGTATCCTGATCAATCTTTATATCCATATGATAGTGCACCAAAATTAGTTGAGACAATGAATAATTCTTTAGTTAGAGCTGATCAAATTCAACATATGGAAATGATAGACGGTGATATGGATAAAAGTAAGAGAACTGATTACATGTTACCAATCATAGCTGATGGTGAAGCAGGATTTGGTGGACCACTAAATGTATTTGAATTAACTAAAAAATTTATTAGAGCAGGCGCTGCTGGGGTTCACTTTGAAGACCAATTAGCTAGTGAGAAAAAATGTGGTCATATGGGTGGAAAAGTATTAGTTCCAACTGGAACAATGGTTAGAAATTTAAAGGCTGCTAGACTTGCAGCTGATATTGCAGATGTACCATTAATAATTTTAGCAAGAACAGATGCAAATGCTGCAAAATTAATTACAAATGATTTTGATGATAATGATAAACCATTTTTAACAGGTGAAAGATCACCCGAGGGTTTCTTTTATGTTAAAGATGGAATAGAGCAGGCAATTTCTAGAGGTCTTGCTTATGCACCATACGCAGATTTAATTTGGTGTGAAACTGCTACTCCAAATTTAGAAGAGGCAAAGAAATTTGCTGATGCTATACATGAAAAATTTCCTGGCAAAATGTTAGCTTATAATTGTTCACCATCATTTAATTGGAAGAAGCATTTATCTGACGAAGAAATTGGTTCATTTCAAAGAAAGATTGGGGAAATGGGATATAAATTTCAATTTATTACATTAGCAGGTTTCCACACCCAAAACATCGCAATATTTGAATTAGCAGAAAAATATAAATCAGAAGGTATGACTGCTTACTCAAAAATTCAACAGCATGAATTTGCTAGAGAAAAAGATGGATATACAAGTGTGAAACATCAAAGAGAAGTAGGTACATCTTATTTTGATGCAGTTTCAAATACAATAAGTTCAGGTAAAAGCTCAACTACAGCAATGGAAGGCTCAACTGAGTCAGAACAGTTTTAGATGATAGATTAATGTTTGCTAGTGGTCTTCTTTTAATAGTAAGCTATCTTTTATTTAAATATACAGTTCAATGGATTCAATATTATAATCAAACCGATCCTAGGATGCCTGACTCAATATGGCGTTATACCTGTGATTATAAAGTTGTTGGCATAAGAGATATCTGTGACTTGGATGATAAGCCATTTGTAAGACAAAGAAGGAAAAGAGATAAAATTGTTACAATAATGTATTTTATTGTGGTCCTTGCTTTTGTATTTTCTATGTATTTTATGGCGAGTTTATTAGGATTAATTCTTTAATTTTTGAATCTGGTCCCATGCTGAATTGACGGCCCTCATTTTAGCTTTGCTCTCATTTATCACTTCTTGAGGAACACCTTTACTTAATAAAAGATCAGGATGATGCTCTTTGCTAAGTTTAATATAACGTTTTCTTATTTCTTCGAGTGAGTCGTCGGGCTTACTCTCTAAAACAATATAAGGATTGAGTTTGTCTGATGACTTTCTGCTTTCTTTAATTCCATTAATTTGAGTCTGATTTAATCCAAAAATTCTTGCTATATCTTCTATCATCATTAATTCATTATCACTTACGTGTCCATCAGCTTCTGCAATATAAAATAAAGTATTAATTACCTCTTCTAAAATATTTAAATTACCTCTGTAAACTTCTGCAATTTGTTTTGCATATGGTTCATATCCAGTACTTTCCTCTTTAGCTTTATTGAAAATTTTACCAACCTGATCTAATTCACTTTCAGGTATTTTCAATTTATCTTTAACTGCAATTAATTCTTCACGACTAACTTGTCCATCTGCTTTACTTAGCTTTGCTG
>CACLST010000008.1 GCA_902609675.1 uncultured Pelagibacteraceae bacterium
AATTTCTTTATTTTTAAAATTATGATGATCAGGAAATATAAATTTTTTTACAATATTAAATTTATATTTTTTAAGTGTATATTCAAATTCCTCAGGGTTCCCTATGCCACAAAAATATAGGTATTTACTTTTTTTGTTAAATTTTTTTATATTAGTTGAGATGTAATTTGAGTAAAAAATATGATTATTAAATTCTTTTAGAATGGAAAAAAGCCTTTTGTTTTTTTTTTCACCATTCAGAAAAATTGCACTGTAATTTCTCAGCATATACAAATTTTCTCTTAAAGGACCTGCTGGTATTAATAGTCCATTTCCAATCCCATAACTTGAATTAAAACAGGCAATAGAAATATCATATTTTATAGTTTTATCCTGTAAACCATCATCTAAGATAGCCAAATTATATTTTCTTGTGTTTTCAGCCTTAATCAAACTTATTTTTCTATCATTATCGCTAAAAACATTTCCATAAGTTTTAAGCAATTCTATCTCATCTAATTGGTCGATATACTTCTTTTTAATAAATATAGTTTTGAAACTTTTTTTTAAAATATTATTTATTTCCATGGTAAGAGAAGTTTTTCCTGTCCCACCTAAATAAATATTTCCAACACATATTGTTTTTATTTTAAAATTTTTTTTTGATGAGAAATTTTTAAAAAAATTTATGATTGATGTTATCATTGAAAATGGAATTAAAAACAAAGAAATAAGATTCTTGTTATTCCAAAATATTGGTTTACTTATCTTCATCTAGACAAATTTTTTAATCTCTAATATATTCTTATTTATTATTTTATTACCTAAGTAATTCAATTTGTATTTTACTTTTTTATTTTCTGAATAATTGATTTTTTTAAGAATAAAATTTTTTAAATTTTTTATTGAATTTATTTTGTTTGCAATTTTTAAGTCCTCTAACATTTGATAAACCTCTTTAAAATTATCAACATGAGGACCATATAAAATATAATTTCCTTCACGTGCAGGTTCCAAAGGATTTTGCCCACCATGCAAAATCAATGAACCTCCAACAAATGTTAATTTAGATAGTGAGTAGAATTTAGAGGCATCTCCATAAGTATCTACAATATATATATCGGTACCTCTTTTTAAAGTTTTAGAGGAAGTATGAAGCTCAGAATTTAGTCCAATCTTTGATAATTCATCAGTTATTTCTTTCTTCCTGTTGATATGTCTAGGTATAATAATAGTTAATAAATTTTTTATATTATTTTTTAATTCTTGATGAGCTTTGCCAATAAATAATTCCTCACTTTTATGTGTACTAGCAGCGCACAAAATATTTTTTTTAAGAAATTTCTTTTTTAAATTAGAATTATTATGATTTGACAATGCTGATCCATAAAATTTTATATTTCCTGCAATTTTTATATTTTTTGTACCAAGAAGTTTTAAATATTTTTTTGACTCCTTATTTTGAGGCAATGCAACACTTATTTTTTCAAATATATTCTTTGAAAAATTGGGAAAATATTTCCACCTATTAAATGATTTTTCAGTAATTCTTGCATTAAGCAGTATTAAAGGAATTTTTTTTTTGTATAAATTATTGTACATATTTGGCCAAATTTCTGAGTCCACAAATATTGCCAGTCTCGGCTTCCAGTAATTAATAAATAATTTAGTAAGAATATTTAAGTCAAATGGATAAAATTGATGAATTGTTTTTTTAAATTTGTATTTAGATAAAATATAAGAAGAACTAGTTGTTGAAGAAGTGATCAAAATCTTTTTAATCTTATTGTCTTTTTCAAATTTTTCCACGATTGGGATTATACTTAAAATTTCCCCAACACTCGCTCCATGAAACCATATTGTTCCATTCACATAATTTTTTTTCGAAAATAAGCAAAACTTCTCTTTAAACCTTATTTTATCCTCTTTCCCTAAAAATATTCTGATTATTAAGATAATTGGTGAGATTAATAATATTATTAATAAAAAAATATTATAAATAAAAAACATCAGTTTTTGTTTATCTGCTTATCATAGAAGTTTTTATATGTTTCAGATTTTTTTAAAAGCTCCTCATGATTTCCTGAGTCCAGAACATTACCTGCATCCATTACATAAATTTTATCTGAATTCAGAATTGTTGAAAGTCTATGGGCTATAACTACAGTTGTTTTATTAAATACTAATTTATCTAGTGCTTTTTGAATTTTTTCTTCAGTTTCGGAGTCCAGTGAGGATGTTGCTTCATCTAAAAGAATTATTTTACTATCTTTTAAAAAAGCTCTTGCAATTGATAACCTTTGTTTTTCACCCCCTGATAATCGAACTCCATTTTCCCCAATCATCGTTTGATATTTATTTTCAAGCTTATCTATAAAATCTTGGCACATAGATAGCTCTGCAGCTCTATAAACTTCATCATCTGCGGCGTCTGGTTTTGCATATTTAATGTTATTAAAAATTGTGTCATCAAATAGTGTTACATTTTGGTCAACTATTGATATTTCTTTTCTGAGAGAAAACAAATTAACATCTCTAATATTTTGTCCATCAATTTCTAAAATTCCAGACTTTGGATCATATAATCTAGGGATTAAACTCAATAACGAGGACTTTCCTGATCCACTTTGACCAACTAATGCAGTCATTTTTCTTCCATTTATTTTGATATTAATATTTTTCAGAACCTTATTCTCCATGTTAGAAGAATAATTAAAATTTACATTTTTCAATTCTATATCTCCATTTTTAAAATCGATTTCTGATTTATCTTTATTTAACTCAATCAGATTTTTTATATCTACAATTGGAAGTATTCTTTTTCCTGCCGACATTCCTTGTCCAATGCCTACATTTATAGTAGCCAATGACTTTACTGGTTGGTAAGCTAACATCATTGCTGCTAAAAAAGAAAAAAAATTATTCAAGCTTAATTGATCGTTCATAATTAATTTTCCGGAGTAAAATATTAATAAAGCAATCATAATTCCAGTAAGGATTTCCATAATTGGGGTCGCCCTGATGAATATTGTGGATATTTTAATCGACTTTTCTTTCAAATCATTAACAAATTTTTCTGATCTATTTTCCTCAAATTCTTCGCGTTGAAAAATTTTAATTATTTTATGGTTTTTAAATAAATCAATTAAATATTTATTTAGGTCTCCAGATTTTTCTTGAGCTTCTGTAGCTACTTTACCCATCCTTTTACCCAACCTTTTTGCAGTTACAGATGCTAGTGGGATCATAATTATAGCTATTAAAGATAGTCTCCAATTTTGTGTGAACATTACTATAAGTAGACCTATTAAAGTTAGACCATCTTTGAAAAAATTCAAAAATGAAGTACTGAGCATCATTGTTATTTGATTTACGTCGAAGTTTAAATTTGAGATATATTTTCCAGTATGTTTATTTTCAATGTATTCTGTATCAGCCTTAATAAAAGAGGTAAGCATATCCATTTGTATTTTTTTTTTTACCTCCTCAGCAACGTTTATCATTAATACTTTAGCCATATAGAGAGAAATGCCTTTAGTAGCGAATGCAATAATTATGAAAAAAGGAATAAGTAACAATAGACTTTGGTCTCTATTCAAAAAAATTTTATCAATAGCTGGATCTAATAACCATGCTGTAGCTGATGTACTTGCTGCTACTAAAATTGAAAATAAAACTGCAAGTAAAATTTTATTTATATAATTTTTGGTATAATCTTTATAAAGTCTTTTCAGTATCTCAATATTTGTCATTTAAATTATTTTTCCTATTAAAATATTTAAAAAAACTAGAAATCCTAAAAAATTATTACTTTTAAATTTTTGTAGACATTGATTTGCATCATCTACATTAAGATTTTTTATTTGATAAATTAATAAATGCAAAAATGTTATTATTAAAGTAAGGAAATATAATATTTTAAAATTCATTAAAATTCCTATTATTATTAAAGAAATAAAAAAAAATGAGTAACATAAAGAAATAAATATTTTTGGGTTATTTTTAAATTTTATTGAGGTAGATTTTACTCCTATTATCTCATCATCTTTTATATCTTGATATCCATAAATAGTGTCGTAACCCAGTGTCCAAAATATGGCTCCTAAATAAAATATGATTGGAACAATAGATATACTGTTATTTGTAGATATCCATGCAAGAACAAGCCCATAATTAAATGTAATTCCTAGAAATAATTGTGGCCAGTAGGTAAATCTTTTCATCAACGGATAAGTAAATGCAAATGGCATTGATAACATTGCCATTAAAATTGTGAATTTATTAAAATTTACCAAGACTAAAAATGCTAATCCACATAAAACAAAAGAGTAAATTATTGCAAGCTTCACAGAAACTTTACCCGATGCAATTGGTCTATTTTTTGTTCTTTCAACTTTTTTGTCGAAATTTTTATCTACTATGTCATTTACAATACAACCAGCAGATCGCATTAGCATTGAACCAAGTAAAAATAGCAAAGTATAAAAATAAAATTTTTCTAATTCAGAATTAAAATTAAAAGCAACTGTAAGACCCCATAGACAAGGCCAAAATAAAAGCATGTAACCAATCGGTCTATTTAATCTTGTAAGTTCAATGAATAATTTGATGTTTTGCATAACAATTTACTTGTAAATAGCAAAGCAGAGTCTCATAATCAAATTGATTCGAATGAATATTGATTACACTGTTACAGCATTAATGTTTCCAGCAATACCGCTTATAATGAGTGTATACAGCAATCGATTTCATACCCTCAGTGGATTAATTAGAAAAATTCATGATGAATACGTATTTGAAAAACACACTCCCCCAGAATGGAAAGACCAACTTATAAACCTAAATAGTAGAATTGGTGTATTAAAGTTTGCAATCATGTCAGCAGCATTTGGCTTTCTATTTAATATGCTGACTGTATTTGCTCTTTATTTAGAAAGTTTAATTGTAGCCAGAGTGATTTTTGGGTCGTGCTGTTTATCAATGATGATTTCAATAATATTTTTTATTAGAGAAATACAAATTTCTACTAAGGCTTTAAAACTCCATCTTTCTGATATGGATGTTCAATTTAAGGAATAATTACAGCCGGACCTGTAATTTTTCTTCCTTCCAAATCTTTATGCGCTTGAACAGCTTCCTCTAATTTATATTTTTTATAAATTTCTATTTTTACATTTTTGGATGAAATTTGTTTAAATAACATGTTAGCTGCTTCTTGTATTTCATCACTATTTGTGAAGTATTGATTCATTGCAGGTCTAACAAAATAAATACCTTTTGGTTGCAAAGATTTTGAAACAATAATTGGGTCAAGTGGACCTGATGCATTTCCAAATGAAACCATTGTTCCTCTTAATTTTAAACATTCAATAGATTTATCATATGTTGTTTTACCCACACCATCATAAACAACTGAAACACCTTTACCATTTGTGAGGTCCAACACTTTTTTTGCAAAGTCTTCCTTAGAATAATTTATAACCTCATCACAACCATACTTCTTTGCTATTCCAACTTTTTCATCACTACCAACTGTTCCAATAACTTTCAGTCCTAAACTTTTTGCCCACTGACAAAAGAATTGTCCGACACCGCCAGCTGCTGCATGAAATAAGACAGTTTCACCTTCTTTTGGAACATATGTTTTGTGTAATAAATAAAATGTTGTCATTCCTTTTGTCATTGCACTCGAAATTTGCTCTAAATCAATATCATCAGGAACTTTTACAATATTTTTTGATGTATAATTTCTGTGAGTTGAGTAAGCACCTAAAGGAGCTGCAGCATATGCAATTTTATCTCCAACTGAAAAATTAGAAACATTTGAACCAATTTCTTTAATTATGCCTGCTGCTTCCATTCCAATTCCAGTTGGTAATTGAAGAGGGTATAAACCCGACCTATGATATGTGTCTATGTAGTTTAAACCAATTGACACATGTTCGATTTGGACTTCATCTACTCCAGGTTTTTCTAAAGTTATATCTTCTAGTTTAAGAACTTCAGGTCCACCCGTATTTGTTACTTTAATAGATTTCATTTTACAAATGTACCTTTATGATAATCCTCGACTGCTTGCAAGATTTCTTGTTTAGTGTTCATAACAAATGGACCACCTCTAGCAATTTGCTCGCCTATTGGTTTACCCGCAATTAGAAGAAACTTAGCATTAGTTGAGCCATAAACCTTGAGTTTATCTCCCTTTTCTAAAATAATCAGTTTTGAATTTTCAACTTTTTGATGTTGATGATTTCCAATTTTTATCTCTCCTTCAATTAAATAAATAAATGAATTGTGAGTTGATGGTAATTCAAAATTAAACTCTTTGTCTACATTTAATTCTACATCAAAATAAACAGGCTCAACATTATGTTTTTTTACAGGTCCTTCAACATTTTCATATTTACCAGCAATGACTTTTACAATTTTTTCTCCATCTTTATATGACTTCATCTGGTCTGCATCTATATAGATGTAATTAGGTTTGCTCATTTTAAGTTTAGCTGGCATGTTGATCCATAATTGAAATCCATGTAGCTTACCTTCTTTCATAGCTGGCATTTCAGAGTGAATTATTCCACTTCCAGTTTTCATCCATTGAACATCTCCTGCAGTCATTCTACCTTCGCCACCTGTACTATCTTTGTGTTCAAAATCTCCAGCTAACATATAGGTTACTGTTTCTATTCCTCGATGAGGATGAGGTGGAAAACCTGCTATATAATCTTCACTATTTTCTGATCCAAATTCATCTAGCATTAAAAATGGATCAAAGTAATTTGGCTCTACACCAATACTTCTTTTTAATTTAACTCCAGCCCCGTCAGAAGCTGGCGTAGGTTCAATAATTTTTTTTACTTCTATGTCTGACATATTATTTATTTAAAATTTCTTATCTAAACTAAAATCTTTTGTTCCGTTTATGAATATAAATAGAAACCCACCTGCTAATGCTATATTTTTCAAAAAAGATCCTAATTGCATTTGGTCTGAAAAATCGTTGTGAAAAATTACTGCTGTAGCAATACAAAATAGACTTAATAAACCTGCTGCAATTTTTGCTTTATAGCCTAATATAATTAAGATAGGTCCAACTATCTCCAAAATTATTGCTGGTATAATTAAAATTCCTGGTATTCCAAAACCCTCCATCCAGCCAACTGTTCCATCATAATTACTAATTTTAAAAACACCATTAAGAAGAAATAAAGCTGAAATTAAAATTCTTGCAACAAGATCTAAAATGTTTGTCATAATTTTAAAATAATGACTTGTTTAAATAATATCAAGCAAGTGTTTAAGATTATTTATCTGATTTTCAGGAGAGTAATCTAGATTATCAAAAATAATATTATTTCTATTCACCCAAACTGCATTAAAACCATAATTACCACCCCCAGAAACATCCCATGTATTTGCGCTTAAAAAAGCGACTTCATGTTTTTCAATCTTATATTTTTTAATCGGAATATCGTATACCTTTGAGTCTGGTTTAAAAATACCTACTTCCTCTACTGAAAAAATATCATCAAAAACTTTAAGATTATTAATGGAGACCAATTCATTGAGAAGGGAAGGAGTTCCATTTGAAAGTATTGATAATTTGTAATTTTTTTCTTTTAATACTTTTAGAGTTTCTTTTACTTCTGGATAAGGTGAAAGAATTTTGTAAAGATCAAGTAACTCACTTTTCATATTAGGATTAATATTAAAAACTTTCATTGATTTATCTAAACTATCCTCAGTAATTTTCCAAAAATCTTTATGTCTTTTCATTAGACTTCTAAGCCAAGTATATTCTAGCTGAGTTGTTCGCCAATAATTTGAAAAACTTTCCCATTTGCTGCCAATTTTATCTTTACATTTTTCTGCTGCAGAATTGACATCAAATAAAGTTCCATAGGCATCGAAAATTATTGCTTTAATATTTTTCATAAATTACTTTCTTGATATGAGTAATATTAGAATATTTTTTCCTGAAAGTTTATCTCTTAATTTAAATTCTTGGCTTGAAAAACCACAATCACACTATTTAACAAAAGTAATGAGAGTTAAAATTGGTGAAAATTTTTCACTATTTAATAAAAATGGAGAGTGGTTAGCTAAAATTAATAATATCAGTAGTGGCAAGGTTGAATTTAGTATTCGAGAAAAATTAAGAAATAAAGAAAACTCAGTAGAAATTTGGTTGGCATTTTCGCCAATTAAATCAAATTATTCAAATTTCATGATACAGAAGGCTACGGAATTGGGTGTAACAAAATTTATTCCAATTATTTTTGATAGAACAATTGTCAGAAAGATTAATTCTGAGAGGTTAGAAAAAATAATTGTAGAGGCAACAGAGCAGTCAAATAGAATAAACCTTCCGTCTTTAGAAAAATCTCAAAACTTGAAAAGTTTCTTAAAAAAAAATGAAAATAAAATAGATTTAATTTTTACTGACCTAAATACTAAAAATAAAAAAATTGAGTTAAATAAAGACAGAAGTAAACCATTATGTATTATAATTGGACCTGAGGGTGATTTTTCAGAACAAGAAAGAAATAATATTTTAAATTTTAAAGGTGTAAAATCATTTAAATTAAATGAAAATATTCTAAGATCAGAGACAGCAGTAATATCGTCAATATCAATACTTAGTTATATTTTGAATTTATAAATATTTGTTAATTAATTTGATTGATTTTTTAATATCGTCTCTGTGAGAAATTTTAGCAATATATTTTCCATCTTTAAGTAGAATCACTGGTGAGCTGTGGTCAACATTGTAATCTCCATTTTCAAAAAAAATCTTTTGACTGATTATTCCCCATGATTGTGACAATAAAAAAATTTCACCTGGATCTCCTGTGATCCCAACAAACTCGTTATCAAAATTTCTTAGGTAATCTTTAATAACTTCTGGAGTATCTCTTTTGGGATCAACGCTAATAAAAAAAACTTTTAAATCTTTTTTTTTATTTTTCTTTATTCTATTCATTGCGATATCCATTTTATTTAAAGTCATTGGACAAATATCAGGACAATTTGTAAAACCAAAAAAAATTGCAGTCAAAGGTCCATCAAAAGACTCTTGAGTTATAATATTATTGTTCATATCTTTAAGCTCAAAATCTGAGCCCTTAAATGCTGCGACTGATTGGTCTTTCTGTTCTTTCATAGAAAGAAATACTGGAAGCATCAAAAAAAAGAATATTGTTAAACATCCAGTTAATACTGCAATTGAGGTTTTTATTTTCATTATTGTAAAATTATATATAGGAACTATATAAACATTATGTCTCTATTAAAGAAAATATTTGGCACATTAACTGAAAAACCTTGGGAAAAAGATCAAGCAGTAATTGATAGTGGTCACTCTGGAAAAACATTTGAAATTTCAAATCAAATGTCAGCTGTTATTATAATTTTTGGAGTAAGCACAACTTTATTTAGTTTAATTTTTACTGGCTATCTTTACTCATTACCTCCAGAACAAGATACAACTTTTATACTGAAGACAAATTTACTTTGGATAAACACATTAGTCTTAATTCTAGTAACAATATTTTTTAATAGAATAAGTAAAGATTTAAAAAATGGAATTACAAATACAATAAAAAGAAATTTAATTTATGTAGGTGGTCTAAGTTATATATTTTTATTTTTACAGTTAGCTTTATGGTACCAACTTATGAAAAGTGGAAACTTTGTTTCAACTAATACATATTTTTCATCTTATTATTTCTTTACTGCATTACATGGCATTCATCTTCTAGGAGGTCTCTATTTCTGGGGTAAAGTAAGTTCAAAAATTTTTAAACTAGATGAGAAAGATTATAATAAAGAAGAAAAAAGTATTAATGCTCTTTCATTGTACTGGTTATTTTTATTTATAGTTTGGCTAGTTTTCTTTACAATAATGTTTGCATACAATGATACCGTTATAGAATTCTGCAAATCTTTGATTGCATAGTTTATATAAATAAAACTAACACTGATCCGAACACTGCAATTATAATTAAAAGTATATTTACTGATCTAAGATATCTTTTAGTTTCAGGTTTTGTCTCTCCTTTTGAAAACCTTCCTGCCCCTAAAGAGATTACAAAATAGAAGGCCAATACTAAAGTAAGAATTGTGATTAAAATACCTAATTTACCAAGCATAAAGATATTGATTATATTAGTATAATTAATATGTTTTATGACATTTTGTCATAGGTAATTACAGGATTATTCTTCTATATAAGCATTATGCATGTAGGAATAATATTTTTATTAGTAATCATCGGATCCATCTTATTTCATATATTTACACCTTGGTATTGGACTGATATCGCATCAAATTGGGGTGGAATGGACAGTACAATCACTCTTACTTTTTGGGTAGGTGGAGGAGTGTTTGTAGCAGTTTGCTTATTTATGATATATTGCGTTTTTAAATACGAACACAAGGAGGATAGAAGAGCAGAATATAAACCCGAAGATAAAAAATTAGAAAAAATTTTAACATGGGCAACAACCCTTGGAGTGTGTGCTTTACTTGCCCCTGGTCTAATAATTTGGAATCAATATGTAAATGTTCCAAAGAATGCACTTGAAGTAGATGTAATGGCTTGGCAGTGGGGATGGCAATATAGACTACCTGGAGCAGATGGAAAACTAGGAACTACACAAGTTAGGAACATTGCTGACAATAATCCTTTTGGTATCAACCCAGATGATCCTTTTGGAAAAGATGATGTGATGATTGAGAGTGATGTAATAAACTTAGAAAATAACAGACCTGTAAAGATTTTGTTAAGATCAGTCGATGTTCTTCATAATTGGTATGTGCCTCAATTTAGATCAAAAATGGATGCAGTTCCTGGAACAGTTACTTTTTATTGGTTTGAACCAAATAAAGTTGGAGAATATGAGGTTTTGTGTGCTGAATATTGTGGAGTTGGACATTACGCAATGAGAGGTGGTGTTGAAGTTCAGGATAAAGCTGACTACGAAGTGTGGTTAAGCGAACAAGAAACTTTTGAGCAATTATCTGCCAGATATGAAAAATTAAACGTGGATGGGAACAAATTAGCTAAAAAATAACAATTTATTAATTTAAAAAAAAATATATATAAAGGATAAAAATATGTCAGACGAATACGATAACAATAAATCATACCAGGCTCAATCATCAGAGGTTTTAGATGGTTCAGCTGGATCAATTAATCCTGATATGGATTATGTAAGACCAGCGGAAATACCTGAACAAGATTTATATCATGCACATAGTTTCATTGAAAAATGGATTTTCTGCCAAGATGCGAAGGTTATTGGTGTTCAATATTTTTTAACAGCAGTATTCACAGGAATTGTAGGATTAATTTTATCATGGTTAATGAGACTTCAGCTTGGTTTTCCTGAGTTAGCAGGTTTCATGACAGCAGAGCATTACTATCAGTTTGTAACTATGCATGGAATGATAATGGTGGTTTACTTCTTAACCGCACTATTTCTGGGAGGCTTTGGAAATTATCTAATTCCACTCATGGTAGGAGCAAGAGATATGGTTTTCCCATATGTAAATATGCTTAGCTTCTGGATGTTTTTTGTTGCAGTTGCGGTTTTAATGGCAAGTTTCTTTGTTCCAGGTGGACCAACAGGAGCCGGATGGACATTATATCCTCCACAAACAATTCTAGAAGGAACTCCAGGATCAGGCATGGGAATACTTCTAATGCTTATATCTTTATCTTTATTTGTAATTGGTTTCACAATGGGTGGACTAAATTATATGATTACTATTCTTCAAGCTAGAACTAGAGGAATGACTTTAATGAGAATGCCATTAACAGTTTGGGGTATTTTTACAGCGACTGTACTAGCAATGTTAGCATTCCCAGCACTACTAGTTAGTGCAATAATGATGACATTAGATAAGGTTTTACAAACAAGTTTCTTTATGCCAACAATATTAAAAGCAGGAGAGGTTCTTGAATATGGTGGTGGAAGTCCAATACTTTTCCAACACTTATTTTGGTTTTTTGGACACCCTGAAGTTTACATTGTAGCATTACCGGCATTTGGAATAGTTTCAGACTTGATATCAGTTCATGCCAGAAAAAACATATTTGGTTACAGAATGATGGTATGGGCAATTGTTGGTATCGGAGGTTTGAGTTTCTTCGTATGGGCTCACCACATGTATGTTAGTGGAATGAACCCTTGGTTCGGATTTTTCTTCGCAACAACCACCTTGATTATTGCGGTACCAACCGCCATGAAAGTTTATAACTGGATACTAACCTTGTGGAGAGGTAATATTAGAATTAATACTGTAATGTTATGGTGTCTAGGATTTATCGTAACATTTGTAAATGGTGGAATTACTGGAATATTTTTAGGAAATGTTTCAGTTGACGTTCCATTATCAGATACATATTTTGTAATAGCTCACTTCCATATGGTTATGGGTATTGCACCATTAATGGTTATTATGGGTGCGGTTTATCATTGGTTCCCATTAGTAGCTGGAAAAATGTTGCACGAAGGTCTAGGAAAATGGCACTTCTGGATTACGTTCTTAGGAGCTTACTCAATATACTTCCCAATGCACTATTTAGGTTTTATTGGAGTTCCAAGAAGATATTTTGAAATGTATGATAGTCCATATATGACATCTGCAGTAGGAATGAATGAATTTATAAGTATTGCAGCATTTATAGTTGGCGCAGCACAATTTATTTTAGTTTTCAATATCATTAAAACATTAAAAACAGGAAAAAAAGCTGAACAGAATCCTTGGAAAGCTAATTCACTAGAATGGTATACTTCTACTGTTCCACCAGAACATGGTAACTTTGGTGAAAGGCTTCCAGTTGTTCACAGATGGCCTTATGATTTTAGTGTTCCAGGAGCAAAAGATGATTTTATTCCGCAAACAACTGCTCCAAGCGAAGTAGCACATACTGAAGTAGAAAAAACTTAAGAGAAAAATAATGTCTGAACAAAAAATAGACGGCTTTGAACTTAAACCAGGGTTTAAAGGCATGGCGTCGGATACTGGTTCAGACCAAACAATGTTTAAAGGTGTGCATTGGGGCAAAGCTATGATGTGGATCTTTTTATTAAGTGATACTTTTGTTTTTAGCTGTTTTTTAATTTCTTATATGAAAGGTAGAGGATCAACCATTGTTGATTGGCCTAATACGAGTGAGGTTTTTTCATTACATGTAGGAGGTGTGCCTGTCCCACTTTTACTGATTGCGATAATGACTTTTGTATTGATCACTAGCAGTGGAACAATGGCATTAGCAGTTAAATATGGTTACGAAAAAAATCGTAAAATGTGTGGTTGGCTCATTTTAGCTACTGCTGTAGGTGGACTTACTTTTGTAGGAATGCAAGTGTTTGAGTGGTCTAAACTAATTCATGAAGGTGTCAGACCTTGGGGAAATCCTTTTGGTGCATCACAGTTTGGTTCTTTCTTTTTTATGATAACAGGTTTCCATGGTTTCCATGTCTCGATTGGGGTAATCTTCTTATTTATATACACTTATAAAGTTTTTGCTGGTCATTATGAGAGTAAAAAAAGAGGCTGGTTTACTAAAATGAAAGGAGATTATGTTGAAATTGAAATATTAGGTCTTTATTGGCACTTCGTAGATCTAGTTTGGGTTTTCATTTTCGCATTTTTCTACTTGTGGTAAAATAAAATATGGAAGAGACTAATAAAATGAACGAGACAACTAAAAAAGAAGAACAAACAAGCACTCAAAAAATAGGTATTTATCTTTGGATTTGGTTGTTGTTATTTGTTCTAAGTTTCTTTTCTTACATGGTTGACTGGTATCAATTTCAAGGAATGTTGAGGTGGTCACTAATATTATTCTTTATGTTTTTAAAAGCAGGATTAATTATGGCTTTTTTCATGCATTTATTTTGGGAAAGATACGCTTTAGTAAATGTTCTGTTATGGCCGATGACTGCAATTGCGTGCTTTATTTTTTTAATGACTGCAGAATTCAAATATACACTATTTTCAAGATTCTTTTATTTTGTAGTAGGTGGAGCTTAATATGGACGCTTACGGCTATTTAGCTTTTTTCTTAATTTTATTTGTTTTTTTTATTTATATAGTTTGGTTTGGTTATTCGGTAAAAGTTGAAAACCAAAAAGAACAAGGTGATAAAGTCACAATAAATCCTTATGATCAAATACCTTTAAGTAGAAGATTAATTGATAAGAAAAACAGCAAAGTAGGTATATTCGATCTTGGGAATCATATTTTAATAGCAGGCGTTATATTACTAGTAATATTTGTTTCACTGAATGTTGAGTAATAGTGACTACAAATATAATTAAAAAAAAATCTGTTTATATAAGTTTTCTATCTTATTCTAAATATTTATTACTACTAATGAAGCCAAGAGTAATGTCTTTGGTCATCTTCACTTGTGCTGTTGGATTATTAACAGCCCCAGTTTCAGTTTCATTCCTTAATTCAATAGTTGCAATATTATTTGTGACAATGGGTGCAGGTGCGGCTGGTGCCCTAAATATGTGGTATGAGGCTGACCTTGATAAATTAATGACACGAACATGCCTTAGACCTATTCCAACAGGAAAAGTTAATAGGGAACACGCTTTATTATTTGGAACAGTATTAACAATATTATCTATTGTTGGACTTTATTATTTTTCAAATTTAACTTCTGCAATACTTTTATCTATAACAATCACATTTTATGTTTTTGTTTACACGATTTGGTTAAAAAGAAAAACTCCACAAAATATTGTGATAGGAGGTGCATCAGGTGCACTGCCACCAGTTATAGGATGGACTATAGCAACTAACTCATTAACATTAGAACCAATTACATTTTTTTTGATCATATTCTTTTGGACGCCATCTCATTTTTGGGCTCTTAGCCTTTATAAGGCAGATGATTACGAAAAAGCCAAAATTCCAATGTTACCTATTACTAACGGTATCGAGGAAACGAAGAAAAATATATTTGTTTATTCTTTAATAATGTTACCAGTAGTTATTTTGCCTTATTATATTGGTTTTGCAGGTGAAACATTCTTAATAGTTTCATTATTACTTACCTTTTATTACAACTATGTTTGTTATGATCTTCTTAAGTTCAAAAAAAACAAATTTGAAATAAAGAAGGCTAAAAAGGTATTTTCTTACTCAATTTTTTACTTATTTTTGCTTTTTGTCTTATTTTTGGTAGACCAGATCATTAAATAAATAATCCTATTTATTTTATAAGAAAATGGTAAAAAAAATTCATGAGATATGTAAGTACAAGAGATAATTCAAAAGAATACACTTTTGAGGATGTTTTCATCAAAGGATTAGCTGATGATGGTGGACTTTATGTGCCTACATCTCTAAAAAAATTTAGTTCAGAAGAGTTATCTGAACTCAAAAGCTTAGATTTTAATAACTTATCTACTGAAATAATTAATCAATTTTCATCAGATTTTATCTCTAAAGATGATCTTTCATCATTAATTAATAAATCTTATTCAACTTTCAGAGAAAAAGACGTTGTTAAAATTTCAAATGTTGGTGATTTGAAGTTATTAGAGTTATTTCATGGTCCAACATTAGCATTTAAGGATATTGCAATGCAGTTCATTGGAAATTTGTATGAGTATTATTTAAGCAAGAATAATAAAAAAATTAATATTGTAGTTGCAACTTCAGGTGATACAGGAGCTGCTGCTATAGATGCAATTAAAGGCAAATTAAACTTAAATATTTTTGTCTTACATCCTAATAATAGAATTTCACCGGTACAAAGAAAGTTAATGACAACAGTTGAGGATGAAAATGTTTTCAATATTGCAATTGATGGAAATTTTGACGATTGTCAGAATATAGTAAAACAAATGTTTTCAGATCTTGATTTTTCAAAATCTATTAATATGTCTGGAGTAAATTCAATTAACTGGGCAAGAATAAT
Source organism: uncultured Pelagibacteraceae bacterium (assembly GCA_902609675.1). Taxonomy (GTDB): domain Bacteria; phylum Pseudomonadota; class Alphaproteobacteria; order Pelagibacterales; family Pelagibacteraceae; genus Pelagibacter. The sequence continues at coordinate 15,929 of CACLST010000008.1, forward strand.
TGCCCAAGCTGTATATTATTTTTATACTTATTTTAAACTTAATGAAAATAAGCCTATTTCATTTTCAGTGCCAACAGGAAACTTTGGAGACGTTTTTGCAGGTTACCTTGCAAAAGAAATGGGATTACCGATAGATAAACTTATTGTTGCAACTAATGAAAATGATATTTTGCATAGGGCAATCTCTAATGGTGATTATATTTCTAAAAAAGTAAAAGAAACATTTTCTCCAAGTATGGATATCCAATTAGCAAGCAATTTTGAAAGATTAATTTATTATGTAAATAATTTTAATTCTGAAATTACATCAAATATAATGAAAAAAGTTAAGAAAAATGAATATAGAATAGAAAAATCAAACCTGGATATCATTCAAAAAGATTTTGTTTCAGAAAGTTGCGATGAAATCGAAACTTTAAAAATTATTAAAGAAAATTATGAGAAAAATAATATCATATTAGATCCCCACACTGCAGTTGGAGTAGGGGCTGCAAATAAGCTTGATTTAAATGATTGTGTAGTTTTATCTACTGCTCATCCATGCAAATTTCCAGCTGCCACTGATAAGGCTATAAATAAACATGAAGAACTGCCTAAAGAGCTACAATATGTTCATAGTAAAGAAGAAAATTTTCAACTATTAAAAAATGACACAGAGGCAGTAAAAAATTTCGTTAAAAGTAAATTATGAAGCTAAAAGTTAATGACCAAATACCAGATGTAAAAATCTTTCATTTAGTTGATGGCGAACCTAAGGAACAAAATATATCTGAGATTTTAGGATCAAAAAAAATAATATTATTTGGTTTACCTGGAGCCTTTACAGCTACATGTTCTAAGTTTCATTTACCAGGTTACGTTAAAAATGCTAAAAAAATAATAGATAAAGGTATTGATAAAATATTTTGTTTAGCTGTAAATGATCCGTATGTAATGAATGCTTGGGGAGAGGCAAACAACATAGGGGAAAATATAACTATGTTAGCTGATCCTTATTTGTCATTTACAAAGCTAATTGGTGCTGAAGTTGATAGAAATTCAAAAGGTATGGGAATGAGATCAAGCCGTTATGCCATGATTATAGAAAACCTTAAAGTACAAAACGTTCAAGAAGAGGAAGAAACTAAAAATTGCGGAATATCCTCAGCAGAGGGAATTTTAAATATTGTTTAGTAAGAGGGGCGTTCTATTTCCCCCTATAATTTAAATACTATAAGAAAATAAAGACTTTTTGAAACACTTCAATGTATTCTTCAATGTAAGTTTCTCATATTTGGCAGAAACCTTGTTTCTCGACTTCATTGTTATAAGTAGCTAAATTTAGAAAATGATAAAGATAGCATTAATACTAATTTATTTACTATTTAGTTCATCAATAGTTAAGAGTGATTCAAAAATAAATGTAACCGTAAAAGAAAGTACCGACTTCACTGGGAAAGAATTTAAACGTAATGAAGAAGGTTGTGGATTGCAAAAAAACCAAAAAGGTAACCGAGATAAAGAGTCTGTTTTAAATATCTTTTATTCAAAAAACTCTACAATTAAAGGTGGAACATTTGAATGCAGTCTTCAGAATGTAATATATGCTAAATGGAATTTAAATTTAATTATATCATCAGTTAATGCTAGTAGAGGTTCAGATAATGCTTTTGAAATTAGAAATTCAAATGCAATAATTAAAGATAGTAAATTTTCTTTCTCACCTCAAAATAAGTGTGTTGAAGGTGAAAATGGATTGCTTGTTTTTTATAATAATATTTTGGAAAATTGTGAGCAGGGATTCGATATAGAAAAAACTGATAGTTCAGAATTTACTGCCGTTGTTTTTTTAAACAATGAATTTATATCTATTAAACATGATGCTTTTAACTGTCATGATAGAAACGATAAAAAAGCAAATAAAGTTTATCTTTTTTTAAAGGACAACAAATTCAAAAAAAAAGGTAAAAAATTTCGAAAATTTGGAAAATATAGTAACTGTAAGAAAAGATTTAAAATCTCTTCAGAATTAGAGAATGCTGTACTTAATTCAAACTTTGAGAGAATTGAAATCTTAGTAAGAGAAACTATTAAAAATAAGAGTTAAAAATGTTATAGACGCATATGCGCGTATAACTGGTAATTTTGATTTTCGACTTTATTGAAATTTAAGATAATTTATGGTTTATTTAAACTATGAAAAAAGTAATCTTAATTTTAACAATTTATCTCATATCAACAATAAGCGCTTTTGCAGAGTTTTCTTTTACTTTTGAATGGGGTGATATAAAAAAATGCACAACTGGAAATCCTAATAGAGTTTCTAACCCAATTTTTAATCTTACAGATGTACCAGAAGGAACTAAGGAGTTAAGATTTAAGATGAAAGATAAAGATGTACCTGGATATAACCATGGTGGAGGTAAAATTAAAAACTATACTGGTGAAACAACAATAAAACCTGGTGCTTTCAAATATAAAAGTCCTTGTCCTCCAAGTGGATCTCACACATATGAGTGGACAATAACTGCCATTGGAGAAAAGAAGAAAAAATTAGGCAAAGCAAAAGCAACTAGAGAGTATCCAGAATAAAGTTTAAATATAAACTAATTCTTACAACATCTAGAATTTTATTTTCAAAGACATGCAAGTGTTATGTGGTTAAATTCTATTTGTTACTTCAATGTAACTTCAATGCAAACTTCAATGTAAATTCCTTTTGGAAATTGACTTGGTACAACGGAAACCTTTGGAAAGGGGCGTTCTGTTTCCCCCTATAATTTAAATACTAACAGAAAATAAAGACTTTTTGAAACAATTCAATGTATTCTTCAATGTAAGTTTCTCATATTTGGTAGAAACCTTGTTTCTCGACTTAATTAAAGTTTAAAGATAAATTTACTTAAATGATTAGATTGGTTTTTATTATTATAATATTGATTTCAAATTCAACAATAGTTTACGGAGATGTTAAAGATAAATTTGAATTATATTACTTTGAAGATTTTTCAAATAAGAAATTTAAATATGAATTACCTCATAAGCATAACACCTCATCAAAAGCAAAAAAAATTGAAAATGGTTATTTAAAAGTAACAGTTAAACCTAAGATGTATGGAGCATCATCTGATAAAAAAAATAATAAAGAACGAGCAGAATATGGTAAGAAAATTTTTTTTTCAAAAAAATTTAAATCAAATAAAAAATTTGTTGTGAGTTTTGATGCCAGAGTTGATAAGAATTTTAAAGCAGACAAAAGGACTATGATAGCACAAATTAGAGCAGAAAATAAAATGCCCGGCAGTCCTGCAGCAGCAGTTTATTTGTATGAAGGTGGGGTAATGAAATGTGTAGATTTTAGAGGTAAAGATAAACCCTCTAATTACTTTAAACAAAATCACACTAGAATTAAAAGTGCCACAAATAACAAAATAGATGTCTTAGATGGAAATTGGCATAATTTTGAAATAATTATGAAATTGGGTGAAAAGGATGGATATTGTAAAGTATCAGTAGATAATAAAACAATATTTGAAATAAGTAATTATGACAATATTCATGGAACAAAAAAAATGTTAGCAAGAATTGGAATTTATAGAGACGCCCTTCCTTATGAACAAACTGTCTATTTTGATAATTTTTTTATTGGAATTGAAAAATAAGTATTTGTCTGACATGTTACATTTGCATATGCAAGTATAACGGTTAATTATTGATTAATCACTTCAATGTAACTTCAATGCAAACTTCAATGTAAATTCCTTTTGGAAATAGACTGGAGACGCAGGAAACCTTTGGAAAGGGGCGTTCTGTTGCCAGGTGCCCCATTAGGAGTTTACAGCTTCTCTAGCTATTAAATCTACTTCGTTGTTTAAAGCATCAGTTGAGTGACCCTTAACCCAACTCCATTTTATCTTAAATTCATTAGTCAAATTATCAAGTTCAGTCCAGAGCTCTTTATTTTTAACCGGTTGTTTATTTGCAGTTTTCCAGCCATTTTTTTTCCAATTATGTATCCACTCAGTAATTCCTGATTTCACATATTTAGAGTCTGTGAAAATCTGAACATTACTTCCTTTAGGAATTTTTTTAAGAGCTTTTATTGGAGCAAGTAATTCCATTTGATTATTTGTGGTATCTTTTTTGCTACCCTTTATATGGATCTTCTTTTTATCATCCATAATAATTGCAGCCCATCCACCATTTCCTGGATTACCTAAGCACGATCCATCAGTATAGATTTTTATCATTAGTCATAATCCTTAAAAGAATTTAATTTTCTATGATAATTTAATTTATCTAAATATTCTTTTGGATCTTTTATTTTTATCAATGCCTTTTTTGGAGTATTTAGGTAATCATATGATCTTGTAAGAAGATATCTTAAAGCTGATCCTCTACATAAAGTATTAAAATTACTCTTTTCTTTGGTAGTAAGTTTACGTATTGATTGATAACCCCTTAATAATTGAGCAGATTTAATGTTGTCTAGAACAAAAACTTTATTTCTTTTCTTAAAACATAATGCATTTACACATGTGGCTAATTCATAAGCTAAGAAATCATTTGCAGAAAAATAAAAATCAATAAAACCGTAATATTTTTTCTTATAGAAAAAAATATTATCAATAAAAAGATCACTATGAATTATTCCATTTGGCATACTCTTTGGCCACCTTTTTTTGATATCGACTAATTCATTTCGCATAGTATTTATTAAATCACTTGATAGTTTGTTAATCCTTTTATCTATTCTATTCAATAAAGGCCCCCAAGAACTGATTGATAAAGAATTTTTTCTGTATAACCTTAATTTCTTAGCAGCCATATGTAATAAAGCTGCATTTTTTCCTACAACATAGCAATCTTTATTTGATAAATTTATTTTATCCTTTCCTTCAAGAAAGCTGACCAAACATGCAGTTTTATTTTTAATCTTAAATAAATATCTACCTTTTTTATTTTTAATAGGTTCTGGACATTTAATTTTTTGCTTAGATAAACCAAACATAAGGCTCATAAAAAAAGGTAAATCCTTTTTTTGAACTCTTTTTTCAAATATAGTCAGTATTATTTTTCTATTTTTTGTTTTTATTAAATAATTGGTATTTTCAATTCCTTTTTTTATCCCAGAAAATGATAGAATTTTTCCTATTTTAAAGGTTTTCTCTATTAAGTTTAAATCACCCTTATTTATTTTAGTATAAACTGCCATTAATTTAATTTTCCTGGGATTTTAAATGTTACGTCTTCTTTTACTATTTCTACTTCTTCAATTTGTACAGTGAATTCTTGTTTAATATTATCTATAAATTCTTTAACTAAAACTTCAGGAGCTGATGCTCCTGATGAAATACCTATAGTTTTGCACCTAGAAATTTTCTCAATAGGAAAAATACTTTCTGAATGAATCAATTCGGCATTACTGCAACCATTATTTTTAGCAACTTCAACTAATCTTACTGAATTTGAAGAATTTCTACTACCTATAACAAAAAAATTATCACAATCTTTAGCTATTTTTTTTACAGCTGCTTGCCTATTTGTTGTTGCATAACAAATATCATCTTTCTTAGGTTCGTGAATATCTGGAAACCTTTCTTTTAAAACATTTATGATATCTCTAGTATCATCAACAGATAAAGTTGTTTGAGTTATATAAGCAAGTTTTTCATTTTGTTCTCTTTTAAACTTTTGTGCATCTTCAATTGTTTCTATTAAATCGATTTTTCCATCTTGGAGTTGACCCATAGTTCCAATAACTTCAGGATGATTTTTGTGACCAATAAGTAAAATATGTATACCTCTCTTATCTAGATTTTCTGCCTCTCTGTGAACTTTCGAAACTAAAGGGCATGTAGCATCTACAAAAATCATTTTTAAATTTGATGCTTCTTCAGGTACTGATTTTGGGACCCCATGAGCAGAAAAAATTACTGGCCTTGTTTTGTCAGTAATTTCCTCAATCTCCTCAACAAAGATAGCTCCAATTTTCTTTAAACTATCAACTACATGTTTATTGTGGACTATTTCATGGCGCACATAAACTGGCGCACCATATTTTTCTATACTTTTTTTAACAATTTCAATTGCTCTATCAACCCCTGCACAAAAACCTCTTGGAGCAGCTAACAAAATTTTTAAATGTTTATTTTTCATTTTCTTCTTTTCTAAAAAAAGGAATTAAAAAAATAATACAAGCAATAAGAAAAAAAAGACTACCAAACATTGCCCAAAAACTTCCTATACTCGATATAATAAAACCTATGGCTGAAATAATAAATAAAATCCATCCAATGAAATTAATTTTTCTATTGCTCATTTTTCTCAATTAAATACTCGAGCAATATATGTGGAAAAGTTAATGACGCCAATCCAATAAAAATAACTTGATATATGGTCTCGTTAAGCTCGTTATAATTATTAAGAACTAATATAGACAAAATATAACCAATAATTGTTAAAATAGTTAATGGCAGTGCTTTCTTAATAAATATAGGCAAACCCTTTTTAAGATTTTTGTTAATTTCATTTATTAAAGACATGGAGTGTCTAACGGAGTGCAAAAAACAAAAATAAACTGTAAAAGCGATAATAGGATTAAGGAAATAGTTAAGTACTAATATTGATAAATTATCCATCAATAAAAGAGATTTTACCTCAATATTGTTTTTTAAAGATAAAAAAAAACCAGAAACCAGAGATAAAAGAATAAATATAATTAATATTTCATTAGTTATTAAAATACTATTTGAAATATTGAAATTTAAAGTTTCAAAAATTTCAAGTGTTTCTCTTTTATGAAAAAATAAAGGAGCAATAATAATTAACGATCCCTTAAAAAAATAAATGAGTTCAAATTTTTTTTTTTTATTAATAAATTCGGAATCTTCTTTACCAAAATGAAAGGCAGCAATAATTAAAAACAAAAATAGTAAGAACTTTGGAAATATTAACCAAATAATTATAGTGGTTATACCTACAAAAATATAACCTAAATAAAAAACACTAATTGATTTATAACCTAGATATTTAATAAGTTTCTTTCCTTTAATATGGTCTAATGATCCATGCGATATCCCAATTGTTAAAATTAAAAATAAAGAAATTATTAAAAAACTCTGCTCCCTTAGATACTCTATTCCAGCTAGTGTTATACACAGATTAAAAAAAATTAAGGAATGATAAAAATTAATTTTAGTCATTTATTTAGAAAAGAGCTTTTATAAAAATCCATTTAGGCATTTTTAATATTATAGAAAAATCTTCCAAAAAATTACTTTTGTTAGATAAAAATTTTATAATTTTGTTAGATTTATTATTAAACATTCTAAAAAATATATTGGGCATTTTAGATGGATTGTTTTTAAGTACCTTTAAAAAAATTTTGTCTAAAAATTGATATTTTCTTTTAATTTTAAACATTTTTAATTTATTAATACTTTCAATATTTTTTCTTATGAATTTACTTTGTTCTTGAATATTTAGGAAAGTATAACCGGTACTTAGTCTTGTCATTCCACCTGCTGTTCCAATATTTATTTTATTCTTGATTTTTTTATTAGTAGGATAAAATAGAGGTATTGCACCTTCTTCTTTGTAAGTAATCTTATAATCTTTTAAATTTAGTTTGTTTTCAATATATTCTTTAATTTGCTTGTCATAATCTTTTTGGGAGTTATCTTTCATTTCAGATAGCCAAGTAGTTTCAATTAATGCTGTTTTTTTTGAATAGGGAAGAGTATAAAAAAAGTGAACACTTCCTCTTTGTTCACAGTCAAAGTCCATTAAATTCATTATTTCTTCGTCAAAAAAATCTTTTTTTGTTTCTATTTCCACACCGCAGAAATGTTGCCATAAGCCATTATTTTGATTGTTTAAATTTGGGACACTATTAAAAACCAATGAATTTTCTAGATTTATATTCTCATCACTTTTATAAAAATAAATATTCTTATTTTCTTTTAATTTAGTATTTATTTTCTCATAAAATAATCCACTGTCTATAGTTTGATATGGAAAACTATCACACTCTAGATGTTTGGTTTTTTGTGGTATATTTATTGAAAAATGTTTCCAGTTTTTTTTTACACAATCATCAAAATTATGTGAATATGTTTTCCAGAAGGACCATGTTTTATCTTTTTTGTATTCATCTCTTGGTTCAATAATCGCTAAAGTTTTATTTTTTAATTTATCGTGTATTTCTAGCTCATAAGCCAAGGATAATCCTGCACAACCTCCTCCAATTATTATAAAATCAAAATCTTTCATTTAAACTTATTTCTTCATTAATTAATTCATGTTCTTTATCTCTAAGATGATAATGTTTTTTTATCAATGATAGTTTTAGCAAGTCATATATAGATAATAATGTTTGAAAAATTTTGCCACTATTGCTAACAAAAATTTTACCTGATTGGTTATAATTTTGAATTGTTTGCTTTTTAATAATATTTTTACCAATTTGCCTATAAACTCTTCTTGCCACTAAAATTGAAAATCTAATATTTAATGGAATATCCTTTATTGAAGAAAAACTACTATCGTAAAATAAATCTGCAGTAGCCAATGTTTCTTTTATAGTTTCAAAATTATGTTTTATATAAAACCTTTGATTTTTAGAGTCCTCTATTACATCTCTTGAAATATTTGTAAGTTGCATGGCTATACCCAAATCTATAGCTGATTTAAGAGAATCAGAGTTTGTGACATTTAGAATTTTTGCCATCATTAATCCAACAGTTCCTGCTACTCTATATGAATAAATTAATAATTCCTTTTTTGAATTTAATCTTACTTCATTTTTAATATCAGACTCTACACCATCAAATAAGTCTTCTACAATTTTTGTAGAAATATTATATTCATCCATTAATATCCACATGTTTTTAATTATACGGTTCTGAAATTCTTTATTGATAAAATTATTTTTGAAGTTTAAAAATCTTCTTGATTTAACATCAATCGCACCTTCATCGTCAGCTATATTGTCTAAAGTTCTACAAAAATCGTATAAATTAGAACATTTCAAATAAGTTTCTTTTGGAAGAAAAAAACCAGCCCAGTTAAATGATTTTGCGTATATAGATAGAAAACTCTTTTTCTCCATTATAGAATTTTGTCTAAGACTTTTGCTGAAGATAGTACTCCTGGCACACCTGCTCCAGGATGAGTACCTGCTCCAACAAAATATAAACCATCAAAAATCTCTGATTTATTATGAAATCTAAAATAAGCTGATTGGGAAAATTTTGGTTGAATAGAAAAACCTGAGCCATATTTTGTATTTAACTCTTTCTCAAAATAATCAGGAGTTAAGTAAAAATCCTCAACAATATTTTCACTTAGATTAGGCAGTAAACTTTCCTCCATTTTTTTAATAACTAAGTTTTTCATTTTATCTCCCTCAATAGACCAATCTATACCAGATTGATTGTTAGGAACTGGCACCAACACATAAAAACAATCATGATTATCAGGCGCCATAGATTTGTCTGTAGCTGTTGGTCTATGTAAATAGTAACTAATATCGTCATTTAATTTTTTATTGTTAAAAATATCGTCCAAGTGTTCCTTGTACTTATCTCCAAATTTGATTGTATGATGTTCAACATCATCGTAAACTTTTTTGGTTCCAAAGTAATACACAAATAAACCCATTGAATATTCCATTCTTTTCATTTTCCAATTAAAAATAGAATTACTACTATTTGTGTTTGCTAATTTTGAGTAAACTGCAGGTGGATCTGCGTTACAAATAACATTATCTGTTTCTATTTTATTCCCATTGTTTAGTTCAACCCCAGTTATTTTATTTTTATTTGATATGATTTGATTTACTTCACAACCTTTTAATATTTTTATATTTTCTTCATTCATTAGTTTTTCCATACCATTTATTATTTGACCAGTACCACCCATTGAATAATGAATTCCCCATTTTTTTTCTAAATATAAAATTAACCCATATATTGATGTCGTTGTGAATGGATTACCACCGACCAATAGTGGATGCATACTAAGTAATCTTCTTAATTTTTCATTTTTTATATAAGAGGAAACCAAACCATAAACAGATTTATAACTCTTTAGATTTAATAAAGAAGGTATTTGCTTTAACATAAAAGAGGGTTTATCAAATGGGACATCTGATAGTTCAGTAAAACCTTTATCAAAAATTTTTTTTGTAAAATTAACTAAATTTTTATATCCGTTTACATCTTTTTCATTAATCTTTTTTATTTGATTAATCATTTCATCTTCATCGCCAGAATAGTCAAACTTAAAACCATCTTCAAAAACAAATTGATACCAAGTTTTTAAAGATTTTATTTCTAAATAATCTTTTGAATTCTTGTTAAAAAGCTGAAATAATTCATCAATCAAGTAGGGTGCTGTTATAACGGTTGGGCCACCATCAAATGTAAATCCATTTTTTTTAAAGACTCTTGCCCGTCCACCTAAATCTTTATGTTTTTCAATTAAGGTTACATTATGGCCTTTAGCTTTTAACCTTAATGCTGCAGCCATACCACCAAAACCTGATCCTATTACTATCGAATTCATAATTTGGATTTTATATTATTTTAAGAAAATGTAACGTAATTTAGTTATGGATTAATTTTTTTTAATTCAGTCTTTGCTTCTTCGAGATTTTTTTCAAAAAGATTATCTAGTTTAGATTTATCAACTGTTGTTGTTATAATTTTTTTCACTGACTCCAGGGCAATTTTAATCGAAGTATCTTTGATTTCTTTAATTGCTGCATCTTTCATCTGATTTATTTTTGTTTGAGTTAAATTCTTCTTTATTTCAGAAGTTCTATGAAATTTTTCATTCATACTTATAACAAGTTGTTCAGATTCAGTTTTAGCTTGATCAAGGATCTTTTTTGACTCCCCTTCAACAGAATTAAGTTTAGCTTGAGCTTCATCTAATAGTTTTTTTGACTCAACTCTTAACTTTTCACTCTCATCGATTTCTTTTTTTATATCTCCTATCATTTTTGTTAGGAGATTATTTATATTCTGAGGTATTTTAAAATATATCAATAGACCTATAAAAATAAAAAACGATATTGCTACCCAAAAAGTTGCATCAAACATCTTTTCTCTCTTTGTTTATTCTTGATTGGTCTTCTACAATTGCTGCTATGCTGCTACTATTTACTTCTTCACCAATTAGCTCTTTTATTAACTCAGCTGATGTTTCAGCTGCTATTTTATTTATTTTTTCTCCTGATTTATTCTTTAGATCAGATAATTCCTTTTCTACTTCACCTATTTCTTCATCAAGATCTTTCTCTAATCCAGCTCTTTTTTTATTTATGTCATCCAAAATCTTTTCTCTAGCCTCATTAAAGTAACTTTTAGCTTTAAGTTTACTGTCTAAAATAATCTTTTCATATTCGTCAATTTTTTTTTGACTTTCCTCTTTTTGTTTATCTGCTGTCTCAATGTTTTCAAGTATTTGTGATTTTCTAGTTTCCAGGTTATCGCTAATCTTAGGTAATATAACTTTAGTCAAAATAATAAAAAGTATTCCAAACGTGATGATAAGCCAGAAGATTTGAGAAATCCAAAACTCTGGATTAAGTTGAGGCATACCACCACTTTCAGCGGCAAATACTGTATTAAAACACGCAAAGCATGTAACGAATAATAAAAAAACTATTTTTTTTAACATTAACTAAAATGCAAATAAAATAATCAACGCAACTACTAATCCAAACAATCCTGTTGCTTCAGCTAAAGCAAATCCTAATAACAAGTTAGGGAATTGTTTTTGAGCTGCAGATGGATTTCTCATAGCACCAGATAAGTAATTACCAAAGATAATTCCTATACCAACTCCCGCGCCCGCTAGTGCGATAGCTGCTAATCCTGCTCCTATCATTTTTGCTGCTTCTAATTCCATTTTTCCTCCTTTTTTTATTAATGGTGTAGATTTAATGCATCATTTAAATAAATGCATGTTAAAATTGCAAATACATATGCTTGAAGAAAAGCAACTAGTATCTCCAAACCTGTAAGTGCAACCGAAAAACTAAGTGGAAGCCATCCACCTACAATTCCTAAGCTTATAACAAAGCCTCCAAATACCTTCATCATCGTGTGACCAGCCATCATATTTGCAAATAGTCTGACTGATAAACTAATTGGTCTACTTAAATACGAAATAATTTCTATAACAACTATCAGTGGAAGTAGAACCATTGGAACCCCACTTGGTACAAACAATTTCAAATATCCCAATCCATGTTTCATAAATCCAATAATTGTAACTCCAACAAAAATAAATGCTGCAAGTACAAATGTAACTATAATATGGCTTGTAACTGTAAATGCGTAAGGTATCATTCCGAACATATTACAGAATAGTACAAACATAAATAATGAGAAAATAAATGAAAAGTAGGGTTTTGCTTTTGATCCTGCTGTATCATTAATCATTTTGGCAACAAAGGAATAACTTAATTCTGATAGTAATTGTAGTTTATCAGGTATTAGAGTTTTTTTCTTTGCTCCTAGATTAAAAATTATCAAAATAGCTAAAGAACTAATGACCATGAATAAACTCGCATTAGTGAAAGAGATATCAACTGAGCCTAATTTAATTTCTGGACCAATTCTATAAACATTGAATTGGTACATTGGATTTGATGCCATTATATTCTCTTATTTTTTTTGCATTTTTTTTGCTGATTTAATTACATTCATAATTCCTGCAATTACTCCTACAAAAAAAAAAATTAAAATTAACCAGGGCTTAGTACCAAACCAATTGTCTAAAATAAACCCAATAATTGTCCCAACAGCTACTGCTGCAACTAATTCAGTGCTCATTTTAAAAGCATGACCCATTCCTGATGTAGAAGGCTCTTTGCTCTCAGAATATTTTGATTTTGCTCTATTTTTTGCACTTTTAAGGCGAGTTTTAAAATCTTCGTCTTCCATTAGCCTAAGCTACCATGCTCTCAGCTTTTTGAAGGTCAACTGCAACTAGTTGACTTATTCCTTTCTCTGGCATTGTGACCCCGTATAATCTATCCATTTTTGACATAGTTAATGCGTGGTGGGTCACTATTATAAATCTTGTAGAAGTAATCTTTGTCAGTTCACTTAATAGATTACAAAATCTTGTTACATTTGCATCATCTAGTGGTGCATCGACTTCGTCCAGAACGCAAATAGGGGATGGGTTAGTAAGAAATACCGCAAATATAAGTGATAATGCTGTCAAAGCTTGTTCACCACCAGATAGTAAAGTAATTGACTGCAGTCTTTTTCCTGGAGGACTGACCAGCATTTCCAAACCAGCATCTAGTGGATCGTCAGAGTCTACTAGTTCTAACTTAGCGCTACCCCCATTAAATAATTTTGTGTAAACCTCATTAAATTTTCTATTCACTCTTTCAAAAGCATCTAACAATCTTTCTCGACCTTTTTGATTAAGTTCTGTTATGCTTTCCTTCAATTTTAATATTGCTGTAACAAGATCTTGTCTATCTTGTTCCATTTTTTTTATTTCAGTTTTATATTTTTCAGTTTCATCATCTGCTCTTAAATTAACAGATCCAAGCTTCTCTCTTTCCCTCTTTTTTTCATCTAGTAACTCTTCTTGAGTAACTAAGTCAGGAAATTCATCATGTTTTTCAAGATTTGAATAATTAAGTATGTCGTCTTCTTCTATATTCAACTCTGTCATAACTCTTTCCAAAAGATCATTTCTTCTTTTATTTAAACCTTCAATTGTAGCTCCTGAGCTAGCTTTTTTCTCTCTAATTTCTATTGAACTTTCTTTTGTATTATTTAACTGAACTCTAATTTCTGCAATATTATTATCAATTTTTTCAACTAAAATTTCATTTTCATTTTTTTCATTTTCTGAAATCCTTAAGTTTTCGGAAATCTTTCCTTTTTTTTCTGCTTGAGACTCTGGCTGTTTTTCTAGATCACTTAATTTATCTACAAGCTTAGTCTTTCTTGCATTGAGTTCATTTACCATTTTTTCAGAATTAATTAAAAGATTTTGCCAACTTTCAAATTCTTGATCAATTATACTTATTCTCTCTTTTCTTTTGACAGATTCTTTTTTTATGTTTTGGTTTTTACTATAGTTTTCAGCATAATCGTCCTGTAATTTTTTTATTTGATCACTTTTTGAGGTTAGAGTTGAAACTACATCATCATTCTCAACTTCTTTAACTTTAATAGTTAAGTAAGACAAATTAACTATACATTCATCTAAAATTTTAATTGTCTGATGATTTCTATTTTCTGAAATTAGTTTTTTAACTTCTTCGATTTGGCTTTTTATGTTGCTAATAATTTCATTATTTTTTTGCATAGATTCAGCACTGAAACTCTCTAATAATGTATCCATTCTATCTTGCTCACTTTTTAATTTTGATTTAGAGTTTTCGAGGTCTTGATTGGAAAGTTTTTCTGTTTCATAATATTTTGAATCTGTATCAATTAAGATATTTCTCTCCTCTTTTAATCTTTTTTCGTTTGAATTTGCATCAATTACAATGCTTTTTTCCCTATCTATGTCTTCATCTATAACTTTTATAGAACTTTTTATTGTATCTATTTCCTCATTTATTCTAGTACTTTCCTCATCTAAAGCCTTTAGCTCAAGATTTAATCTTTGGATCTTAGATAAATTTTCTATATTTTTTTGTCGTATTGGCTCTACTCTTTCATGTTCATTGTTAATTTTTTTTTCTAGTTCTTCAATTTGTCTATTAAATTCCTCTACTTTCCCATCTGCCTCATCATTTACTTCATTTTCTAAAGTTATTTCTTTATCAATTTCTACAAGTCTTAAATAATAAAGCCCTGCCTCAACTTTTTTTATTGCTTCGGAAATTAATTTATACTTTGCTGCTTCCTCAGCTTGCTTTTCTAAGTTTGCTAATTGTTTTTCTTGTTGTCTTCTAAGTTCATCGGCTCTTTTTAAATTATTTTCTGCTGCTCCTAATCTAATTTCTGCTTCATGTCTTCTAACATGCAAACCTGCAATCCCAGCAGCTTCTTCAAGTATAGCCCTTCTATCTGACGGTTTTGCTGTAACCAAAGCTCCAATTCTGCCTTGACTTATTAATGATGGTGAATGAGCCCCCGTAGACAGATCTGCAAAAAACATTTGTGCATCTTTTGCTCTAACTTCTTTGTTGTTTATGTAAAACTTTGATCCTTTATCTTTCTCAATCTTTCTTCGAATTTCTATTTCCTCTAGATCATTGTATTGGTGTGGTCCATCTTTATTCTCATTATTTAAACTTAAAACTACTTCAGCAATATTTTTTGATGGTTTATTTGATGTGCCTGAAAATATTACATCCTCCATTCCAGAGCCCCTCATACTTTTTGCTGAAGTTTCTCCCATGCACCATCTAAGAGATTCAACTATGTTTGACTTTCCACAACCGTTAGGACCAACAATTCCTGTAAGACCTTTTTCAATTAAAAAGTTAGTTTTCTCTGCAAAAGACTTAAAGCCATTTAATTGGATTTTTTTAAACTCCATTCAATGACTTATATCAGTTTTTCTATATATTTTTTTAACTTTTTATAGTTGGATGCATTTTCGAACTTTTCACCATTGATTATAAGTGTTGGTGTTGCCTCTATTTTGTAGTTTTTAGCTCCATTGATTCGGTCTTCTAAAATAAAGTCTTCTATTTCAGAGTTAGCTATACACTTTTCAAAATCTAATTTAAAATTTGATTCTTGAATCACCTTCTTTAGATTTTTGTTGAGATCTTCAATAGTGCTTCCTCTTACCCAGCTACTTTGATTTTTATACAAATGATGAAGTATCTCTGAATTTCCATCATTTTTACAATGAGCTATTTTTGATGCATTAAATGCTGCCATATCTAATGGAAAATTTCTAAATTCGATTAAAATTAAACCTTTATCTATAAAATCAGTTTTCAAGTTAGGATAAACATTTTTATGGAAATCTGCGCAATGACTACATGTTAAAGACTCAAAAACTATAAGTTTTACTTTTGCATCTACATCACCCTCTGTGATCGATTTAATATCTGCTTTTGCACAAAGGCTAATAAAAAATAAAGATATTATAAATGTTTGTATTAATATTTTTTTCATCTCGATTTTAATAATTTATTTAATTCTAATAGTGATTGTTTTATTTTATCATTTTTAATATTGGTAATCTTCTTAATATTTTTATTATTTGTCGCATTATTTATTTTGTCTTCTTTAATTTTTTCAAACTCTCCCTCAAAAGTCTTTAATTTTATGTCGTCAACTACATTATAACCAAAAAATATATTCATTTTTTTTATAATTTCTTTTTTAGAGTATTCAAGATCTACTTCATTTCCTCTTTTGACCATTATGTTTAAACAGCTTCCATTTAATTTCGAATTTTTAAATGATCTTGGATAGGATACATTAAATAATTCTTTGCCAACAAGAAATTTCCAATTATCCAAAGTATTTGAAAAAATTTGACCTTTTTTATTCAATATTCTTTTTGCTTTTTGGGGCAAAGTATCTTTAAAAGATCTTAGTCCTTGAACAGATTTAGTTCTCTGCTTAGTATTATATTTAAAATTCATATGACAAGTCAAAACATACCAAATAAAATTTTGAATTGGTACGATAATAATAAAAGAGACCTTCCTTGGCGAAAAAAAGTCTCTAGAACTCAAAAAGAATATTTTACGCTAGTCAGTGAATTTATGTTGCAGCAAACACAAGTGAAGACTGTAATACCATATTTTGAAAATTTTATTTCTAAAATCCCAGATTTAAAAAGTTTATCAAGAGTTAGAGATGCTAAATTGATGAAATGTTGGGAAGGATTAGGGTATTATTCAAGAGCCAGAAATCTAAAAAAATCAGCAAAACAAATTATAAATGAATTTAAGGGCCAGCTTCCAAAAAATGAGGACGATTTAAAATCACTACCTGGAATAGGGGATTATACATCTAATGCTATTATGGCAATTGCATTCAATAAAAAAATAATTCCTTTAGATGGAAATGTTGAAAGAATTTTAAAAAGGATATTTTATTTAAAAAAAGAAAAAGAAATTTCTAAAGAAAATTTACACCAAAAAAAAATTTTTTTCGGAGAAACAATTAGAGCTAGTGATTATGCTCAAGCTATAATGGAAATAGGTGCATTAATCTGTAAACCATCTAATCCACTTTGTGATCAATGTCCTATCTCAACAAATTGCAAATCCTTTAAAAAAAATGACTTTGAAATAATTAAAATAAATAAATTTAATAAACAAAAGTTTTTTGAAGCAAATATTTTTCAAAATAAGCAGAATAATTACTATCTTTTAAAAAACAGAAAATTTAACTTTTTAAAAGATATGCCTATATTCCCCATGAATGAGATACCTAAGACAAAATTTAAAAATCATTTAGGCAAAAGGATCAATATAAAAATGTCAAATATGGATATGAAAATTGCAATTAATATGAAAAATAATTTACCAGAAAAGAGCGATGGATTTTTTATTAATGTTAAAGATTTAAACAATTGGACTTTACCTGCGTTTACAAAGAAAATACTTAATACTATCAAATAAATTAATGAAAAAAATTGCGATTATTGGTGGAGGGATATCAGGCTTATATTTTGCAAATCTTTTAAATAATGAAAAAGATTTTGAATATAAGATATTTGAAAAAAAAGATAATTATAATTTCCTTGAAGGTTATGGAATTCAATTATCAGTAAATAGTATAAAATTATTAAATAGTATAGGATTTAAAAATCTACCTGCATCTGAAGTTAGCTTTCCGTCAAAAGTGAATTTCATACAAGCAAATAATTCCAAAAAAATTTGCGATATAGACCTTACACAATTTAATGATTCATTAAATCGATACACTACCTTAAAAAGATCAACATTATTAAAATTCTTATTTCAAAACATCCCACAAGAAAAAATAAAATTTAATTCAAATATAACAAAAGTAGATAATTCTAATGGCATCAGAATTTCTTTTGGAGATAATAAAAATGAAGAATTCGATTACTTAATTATTTCGGACGGTATTTTTTCAAAAACGAGGTCACTAATTTTTAATGAAAGCATATATCCAAAATATAATCTTAATGTTGCACTGCGAGGTAAATTAAATGGTGATTATGGTAGTGATATTTCAATATACATGGGATCAAATAGTCACTATGTGATCTACCCAGTAAATCAAAATAATGAATACAATTTTGTAGCTATTATAAAAAAAAAATTATCCTCAGATGAATTGCAAAATCATGATTTATTCAAATCTGAAGAATTTTTAGCATCGTTAGTATCAGGTTTACAAAAAACGACGCAAATAAGCTCAAAAAATTTAAGTGAATTGAAATCATTTCCTATTCACGTTAGCAGCGAATTTCCAAGTCTAAATAAAAAAAATATATTTTTGTCAGGCGATGCTTTATTTACATTCCCTCCATCATTTGCTCAAGGAGCTTCCCAAAGTATTGAAACTGCAAACGATATATTTAAAAGTATTTTTAGTGGTACAAATAAATTCTATCAAGAAAGGATTCGTAGTATTTCTTCTATAAATAATAAATCAAAATTAAACCATTTTACATTTCACTTATCAAATCCCATCAATATTTTTATTAGAAATAAAATTTTGAAATATCTCTCAAAAAATAAAAAATTTCTTGAAAATTATTTGGGTAAAATTTACAAAGCTTAATTTGCAGGCCTTAATCTTTGTCTCAAATCATCAATTGGCTTTAAAGAATTTCCAGATTTATAATGCCAAAATGTCCATCCGTTACAACTTTCTGCACCAATAATTTTTGCTGCAACTTTATGGATTGAACCCTCTGATTGTTGATATTTGATACTTCCATCCACCATAATTTTAGCATTTACTTTTTTCTTTTGATCATAAATTTCTGTTCCAGGTTTAATTAAGCCCATTTCAACTAATGATCCAAAAGGAATTCTTGGTTTTGATCTATTATTTTGAAGTGTATCTAGATATTCATCTTTTATAATATCTGTATTGTTTAATCTTTTTCTTGTAGCATCAAAATAATTTTTTTCCTTTTCAATTCCAAAATATTTTCTACCTAATTTTTTAGAAACAACAGCCGTTGTACCTGATCCTAAAAATGGATCTAAAATAAAATCATTTTTATTTGATGAGGCTAATATTATTCTATGGAGTAACGCTTCTGGTTTTTGAGTAGAATGGACTTTTTTTCCATTGTTTTTTAACCTTTCTTTGCCATTACAGATTGGAAGGTTCCATGTAGATCTCATTTGGAGATCATCATTCAAGCATTTTAATGATTGATAATTGAAAGTGTATTTCGACCCCTCACTTTTTGATGCCCAAATAAGTGTTTCATGTGCGTTAGTAAACCTTGTTCCCCTAAAATTTGGCATTGGATTATTTTTATTCCAAATTACATCGTTTAGTATCCAAAAACCTAAATCTTGGATTGTAGCACCTACTCTAAAAATATTGTGATAACTACCTATTACCCAAATCGATCCATTCTTTTTTAAAATTCTCTTACATTCTTTTAACCAATCAAAAGTAAATTCATCATAACTTTTAAAACTTTCAAATTGATCCCATTTATCGTCTACAGCATCTACTTTAGATGTATCCGGTCTACTTAATTCTTTTTTTAATTGAAGGTTGTAAGGGGGATCAGCAAAAATAAGATCAAAAGTTTCATCAGGAATTTTTTTTAATTCCTCTAAACTATCTCCATTAATAATTTTGTTTTTTAAAGTCTGATTACTCATTTTTTAATTATTAATTAGACTCCAGAGTAGAGTCTTCGTCAACCTGAGATTGAATTATTTTGAGTCTACTTGTTACTATTTTTTTCTGTGACTCAATATGTTGTGTATTGGATTGAATGTTTTTCGATGAAATCTAGTTACTCCATATTTTCTAATAGCATTAATGTGATCTCTAGTTCCATAACCAGCATTTAAATCCCATTTATATTTTTTAAAACCTTCTGACATTTTGAGCATCAGTTTATCCCTTGTAACTTTTGCAATTATTGATGCTGCTGATATTTCTTTAATTTTTTGGTCTCCTTTAATTATTGTTTTAATAAGATAATTACTTAATTCTGGCGATTTATTCCCGTCAATAAGTACTAAATTAGGTTTAACTTTTAGTTTTTTTATAGCTCTCTTCATGGCTAATAGACTAGCACTTAAAATATTTAGTTTTTCTATTTCCTTAACTGAGGCAGATCCTATTGCCCAAGTAGAATTTTTTTTTATAAATTTTGCTAATTTTTCTCTCTCAATCTTAGTTAACTTCTTTGAATCTTTGATCTCTTTCTTTCTAATATTTTTTTTAAGAATAACAGCTGCAGCATACACTGGACCAATTAAACTTCCTCTACCAACTTCATCAACTCCAGCTATAATTTTTCTCATTAAGTAATAAAAAAATGATATAAAAGTACTCCAATTATCAAACCTTTAATAAAAGTAATCCATAATAATCCATAATTTGAAAGATTAAGTTTTTCTCTCCACCAATTTATATATTTTTTATGTATTTTTATCATCGTAAAATTAGGATGATATTCTTAATTCATCAATTTTCTTCCTGATTTGTTTTAAATCAGCCCAAGAATATTTTTTTTGTTCAGCTTGCCTTAATAAATATGCTGGGTGAAATGTGATCATTGTCAAGTATGTTTTATTATGAATAATTAAATCTTTCCAAACACCTCTTTCTTTTGAAATTTTTATCTTAGATCCAAAAAGAGATTCCATGGCTGTACTACCCATCAGAATTAAAATTTTTGGATCAATAATTGAAATATGTTTTCGAAGAAAATTCGAATATCTATTAATTTCTGAAGGTTCAGGCTTTCTGTTATTTGGTGGTCGATAGTTAACTACATTAGTAATATAAATATTATTTCTTTTTATTTGAATAGCCTCTAACATTTTATTCAATAATACCCCAGCGTCTCCCACAAATGGCTTCCCTTGCTCGTCTTCTTTTTGGCCTGGACCTTCACCGATTATCATAATTTTACTTTCGCAGTTCCCATCAGCAAATACTAGTTGCGTAGAATTATTCTTCAGTTCACAATTATCTATATTTTCGATTTCATTCTTTAATTCTAAAAGAAGTTTTTTTTTATCTTCTAGCTGTGGTTTAGTTTTAAGTCTGTTAATTGGCTTATCGTTAAATATATATTCAATTTCATTTGAGTTAAGATTTTCAAGGTTTAATATGTCATTTTGATTTTTGAGATTTAAAGTCATAAATTTAAATATGAAAATTTTATTAGTAATTTTATCATTTTTAGCACTGCAGACCAGTACATATTCAAGTACTTCTGAAGATAATAAATTCAATCAAAAGTATCTCTCTAATTATTTTTCTGCTTTAGTTTCATCAGGTAATCAAAAAAATGAGGCAGCACTTGATTATTTTAATTCATCTAAATTTCTTATCCAAAAACATGATAATTTTTTAAAAAAGTATGTATTTTCACTAGTTTTAAATGGACAAGTTAAAAAAGGAATAGACCAAATAAAAATTTCAAAAAATGATATTAATTCAAATACCTTTGAGCTTAACCTTCTCCTTTTAGTTGATAGCTTTAAGAAAAAAGATTTTAAACAAGCCAATAAAAGAATCAAAGAATTTCAAATGGATAAAGATGATGGAACTTACGAATACGTAATTTACAAAATTTTAAAAGATTTTAATTATCTGTTTATTAAAAAAGAGGCTATTGAAGATAATAAATATGGATCATTAAGTTTAATTTCAACTGCTTTTCAGAATTGTTATTTAAACTCACAAAAAACAAATTCATATTTTGAAAGGTTATTAAATAGTTCTGATGGAGATTATTCGAGATATATGTATTTTTATTTTTCAAATCTCATTGAGAATAAAGAACTTAAAAAAGTAAATGAAGTATCAAAAAGAATTGAACCTTTAGGAGATAGTATATTATTACATCAAATCAAAGATTGGATTGATAATGAAGATTATAAAAAATTTAAAACTCATTTCTCTTGTAAAAATGAAAATGATATTTTGGCTGAGATTTTTTATTTGGTATCTAATTTATTTTCCACGCAAAATATTTTTGATCAGTCAAATTTTTATTTAAGAATATCAGAATACTTAAATCCTAAATTTTATTTCAATCGGACTTTGCTTGCTGAAAATTATTACTTAAATAAGAATAATTACCAAGCTAATAAAATTTTAGAAGATTTCAAAAAAAAAGATAAATTATACTTTTGGTATAAAACAAAAAAGATTGGGAGAATACTATCTGAAGATAATTCAGAAGAAGAAGCTACAATTTATATTAAGAAGCATTTCAATTCTATAAAGTCTCCAACTTTAAAAATCCTTTATGACTATGCAAACATTAATAAAGGTTTTGAAAATTATGAAATTGCTATCGAATATTACACCGAATTAATGAAAAAGGTTGAAAAGAATTCTTATGCACTCTCTCGCATTCTTTACAGAAGAGGTAGCAGCTATGAAAGGATGGGAAATTATGAAAAAGCGGACAAAGACATGTTGGAGAGTTTAAAAATATATCCAAATGAACCATATACTATGAATTATCTTGCTTATAGTTGGCTAGAGAGAAACCACAAAATAGATGAAGCAATAGAAATGATACAGTCAGCCTACAAACAAAAAGAGGACGATCCGTATATAACAGATTCTGTTGGTTGGGGATATTATTTGATAGGTGATTATATCAATGCTGAAAAATATTTAAAAAGAGCCTTGCAGCTTATGCCAGACGATCCAATTGTTAACGATCATTATGGTGATGTTCTTTGGAAACTAAATAAAAAACTACAAGCAAATTATTATTGGCGGGCTGTTTTAGAGCTTGAGGAAACAGAAGATAAAATGAAATCAAAAATAAAATCTAAGTTATTAGAGGGTTTAAAAAAATCATAATTAATGAGATTTGAAAAGATTAAGTCACATGCAAAAGTTAATTTATCTCTCAACGTGCTAGGAAAACGAAAGTCAAAACTTCATAATTTAGAAACTCTAGTTGCTTTTGTCGATTTACATGATCAAATTTTTATAAAAAGAATAAACAATAAAAATCATGTAGTAAGATTTTCAGGACATTTTTCTAATAAAGTACCAAAAGTAAATACTGTTAGTAATTTGTTAAATATCCTAGATAAAAAAAAAAAATTAAAAAATCATAAATATTCAATTTTAATAAAAAAAAATATTCCTCAAAAAGCTGGACTTGGCGGAGGCTCTATGAATGCTGCCTCTTTAATAAATTACTTTGAAAAAAAAAATAAAATCAATTTAACATTAAAGGAGAGATACAATTTATGTTCAAAAATAGGGTCAGATGTAATTTTGGGTATTGATCAAAAAAATTTAATTATTTCTTACAAAAAAAAAACTACAAAAATCAAAAAAAATTTAAAAATGTTCGTTTTAATGGTTAAACCTAATTTTGGCTGTTCTACAAAAGTTATCTTTAACAGAGTTAGACATTACTCAAAACCACAATTATCAAAATTAAACTCAAAAAATATTGACTTTAATTTAATGTCAAAATTAAAAAATGATTTAGAAATCATATCTACAAAAAAATATCCTAGACTTCGGAAACTTAGAGATTATTTTTTAAATATTGATAAAAATTCATATGTAAGAATGTCAGGATCTGGCTCAACAATCGTTGGGTATTTTAAGTCCAAAAAAGCCGCACTAAATGCAAAGAAATTATTAAGAAAAAATTATAAAAACTATTGGTGTAATTTATCAAAAACTATATAAAGCTTTTTTTTTGTGATATATGAAATTAATTTTGGGGTGTAGCCAAGTGGTAAGGCAGCGGTTTTTGGTACCGCCATCCTAGGTTCGAATCCTAGCACCCCAGCCATTTATGTACAATTTTTTTAGAAAAATATTTAAAACAAACAGAAAACTTACACCGAAAGATAGCTCTTTTTTAAGCATATACAACAACACTGAAGTTTCAAAACTTTTTGAAGCCATATCAAATTTTAATAATACAAGTGAACTTAGATATGTAGGTGGATGTGTTAGAAAAGTTTTAAATCAAGAAGATGTGGATGATATTGATTTAGCTGTAAATTTAAATCCAAACCAAGTTAAAGAATGTTTGCAATCAAAAAACATTAAATTCTTTGAAACTGGCATAAAACATGGAACTATTACTGCAAATATAGGACAAAAAAATTTTGAGATCACATCATTAAGAGAAGATGTTGATACAGATGGAAGACATGCAAACGTTAGATATACAACAGACTGGTTGAAGGATTCATCAAGAAGAGATTTTACCATTAATTCTATTTATGCTGATAAAGAAGGTAATTTGTTTGATCCAAATGGAGGTGCCAAAGATATAGAAGAGGGAAAGGTAATTTTTATTGGTAATGCAGATAATAGAATTCAAGAAGATTATTTAAGAATTTTAAGATATGTGAGATTCTTTATAAATTATAGTAATCACCCCCATAATTCATCAGTAAAAAAATCAATTAAGCAAAACATTGCTGGTGTAGCCAATCTTTCAAAAGAAAGATTAATGAGCGAATTAAAGAAAATTATTTTATCTAAAAATTTTTTACAATTATCAAAAGATTCTTTTTCATTAGAAATTTTAACAACAATTTTTCCTCAGCTTGTTAATCTTAATAATTTAGAAAAAATGAATGACTACTCAAAAAATATATTTAAAAACAAAACATTTATTTTTTTGATTTCCTACTTAATCATAGATGAAACTGATAATGCAAATTATTTTTTATTTAAGTATAATTTATCAAATGAAGATAAAAAAAGAATAAAGTTTCTTATTGAAAATTATGAATTATTCTCTGAAAAAGACCATTTCAATAAAAAAAATCTTCAAAGGATTTTTTATTTTAATAATAAATCTTACGTTATTGATTTAATAGATTTGAAAATTTTTAACTCTAAAACAGTACCAAAAAAACTAATTCAATTAAAAAAATATTTTGAACAATTTGAAAAACCTATTTTTCCGTTAAAAGCACAGGATTTACTTGAAAAATACAATTTAAAAGAAGGTAAAGAATTTGGACAAAAAATTAGATTACTAGAGGACTTGTGGTTAAATAACAGCTTTAAATTAAGTAATAAAGAAATTGATAATGTATTAAATAATTAAATATATTTAACGTCTTTTATTTCAAAATTTTTGACGCCTGCAGGAGTTTTAATTTCAACTAAATCACCTTTATTTTTACCAATTAGACCCATACCTATCGGTGATTTAAAATATATTAGTTTTTCTTTTAAGTCTGCCTCATCCTTTCCAACAATCTTATATTTCAAACTTTCTTCAGTATCTAAATTTTGTAGCATTATAGTTGAACCGAATATAACTTTTCCGTCATTATCTAATTTTGAAACATCAATAACATTTGCTCTAGCTATAATATCCTCAACTTCTTGAACTCTTCCTTCATTGTGAGATTGCTGCTCTTTTGCAGCATGATATTCTGCATTTTCTTTAAGATCTCCATGTGATCTTGCTTCAGCTATGGCCGCAACTATCTCAGGTCTTTTCTTTTCTTTTAAAAAAATCAATTCCTCTTTTAATTTTTCCAAACCTCTAACTGTGATCGGCTCTTTTTCCATAATTTATTTCCATTTAGCGACAGGTGGTAGTGACATTAAAATAGCCTCAACATTACCGTTTGTTTGTAAACCAAACTTTGTACCTCTATCATAAAGTAAG
>CACLST010000009.1 GCA_902609675.1 uncultured Pelagibacteraceae bacterium
TTTAGAGCTTCAGAATTTAGCTTCAGAATCATTAAGAAAAGGATTAATTGAATATGATAAGAGAAAAGGATGGCGGGGACCTTTAGATAATAGAAAGAATAAAGATTGGCATAAAAATTTAGATAAGTTTAATTTAGAAAAAACAATAGGTTGGGAAATAGCAATTGTAAAAAGAATAGACAAATTCGAGACGGTAATTCAGACGTCAAATAAGGAAAATGGTATCATAAGCTATGAAGATATTAATTGGACAAGGAAAAATTTTGAGCAAATATTTAAAATTAATGATCTAATTTACGTAGAAAAAATTACTGATGGAATATTTAGTTTAAGACAGTTACCAAACGTAAATGGTGGAATTGTTGTTATGGATCCATACAGTGGTAGAGTATTAGCGATGTCAGGAGGTTTTAGTTTTAAAAAAAGTGAATTTAATAGAGTGTCTCAAGCAAAAAGGCAGCCTGGATCTGCTTTTAAACCATTTATATATGCTCTTGCATTAGAAAATAACTATACACCATCATCTCTAATCTTAGATGCTCCTATTGTTCTTAATCAAGGAGAAGATCTTAAAATGTGGAAACCTGAAAATTATGGTAAAAAATTTTATGGTCTTTCTACTTTAAGAACGGGCGTTGAAAAGTCTAGAAACTTAATGACTGTGAGAATTTCACAGGACTTGGGAATAGATAAGATTATAAACTTTTCAAAAAAACTTAATATCTATGAAAATCCTGATGAACTATTATCAGTCTCGCTAGGATCAGCAGAAACAACACTATTGAATATTACAAGTGCTTATAGTTCATTTGTTAATGGTGGCAAATTAGTTACACCAATTATAATTGATAGAATTCAGGACAGTGAGGGAAATACTATTTTTAATAATGAAAAAAGGTTTTGTGAAAACTGCGATAAAATTTCCTTTGAAGGAAATAATGTGCCAACTATCAAAAGTAATTTTAAACAAATATTCTCGCCCCAAACTGCATATCAAATGACTTCGATATTAGAAGGGGTAATTCAAAGAGGTACTGGAAAAAAATTGAGGGACTTGAATTTACAACTTGCTGGAAAAACAGGTACAACGAATAATAATACAGATACCTGGTTTATTGGTTTCACATCTAATTTAGTAATTGGAGTTTATGTAGGACACGATACCCCAAAAAGATTAGGAAAATATGAAACAGGATCTAAAACAGCATTACCAGTATTTAAAGAGTTCATAAAAAATGTAGTAAACAATTATGAGGCCAGACCTTTTAAAATTGCCAAAGGTATTAAAATGATGGTAATTGATGCTGAGACTGGTAAAAAAGCCGATTTTGGATCCAAAAAAACTATTATTGAGTCTTATAAGAAAGAAAAAATTGAAAAACAGATATTTATTAGTAATGATAAATATAATTCTAAAAAACTAAGAAAAAATATTTTAAAATTTTATTAATGGAACAAGAAATCGAAAAATTTAAATCCGAGGTAGTTAAAATTAATCAAAGAATCAAGGAGTTTCTTTGAAACGCAAAAAATTGAGTCAAAAAGAAACAAACTTAACAATCTTATAGAAGACCCAAAATTTTGGGATGACAGAAAAAAAGCCGAAAAAATATTAAAAGAAAAAAAAGGATATGATGACCTATTAGAATCTCATAAACAATCAGAAAAAGAGATTGATGAGTTATATGATATCTTCAAGCTTGCAAGCGAAGAAAATGATAAACAGCTAATTCAAGAAACTTTAGATAAATTTTTAAATTTAAAAAAAGATTTAAAAAAATTAGAAATTAAATGTTTTCTTTCAAATGAAAACGATACTTTAAATAGTTATTTAGAATTTCATGCAGGCGCAGGAGGTACCGAGAGTCAAGATTGGGCTCAAATGTTAAGAAGAATGTATATGAAGTGGGCATCTGATCGAGGACATAATGTTGAATTAATTAGCGAACATAGAGGTGATGAAGCAGGAATTAAGTCATCAGTTATTAAAATTTCTGGTGAATATATTCATGGTTTTTTAAAATCAGAGTCAGGTATACACCGTTTGGTAAGAATTTCCCCTTTTGACTCAGGTGCAAGAAGGCATACAAGCTTTGCTAGTGTTTGGGTTTACCCGGTAATAAGTGAAAATATAGATATTGAGGTATTAGATAAAGACTTAAGAATTGATACTTACAGATCTAGTGGAGCAGGTGGACAACACGTTAATACAACTGATAGTGCAGTAAGAATTACTCATATTCCAAGTAAAATTGTTGTTCAATGTCAAAACGAAAGATCGCAACATAAAAATAAAGAAACTTGCATGAACATGCTTAAAGCAAGACTTTATGAACACGAAATACAAAAGAGAAAAAAAGAAAGTGATAATATTGAAAGCTCAAAATCAGAAATTGGTTGGGGACATCAAATAAGATCATATGTATTACATCCTTACAGAATGGTGAAAGACAATAGAACGAACTACGAAAATTCAAATCCAGATAAGGTATTAGATGGAGAAATTGATGAATTTTTAGAAAACTCTTTATATAAAATAAATGCCTAAGAAAATATTAATTACAGTAATATCAATTTTATTAATCTTTGGTATATGCATTACATATTTAAGTATTTATGGAATAAAAACAGATAAATTTAATAATTTTATAAATAATAAAGTTAAAGATTTTAACTCAAAAGTAACACTTCAAACTGAGAATGTTTATATTAAGTTAAATTTAAGTGAGAGAGCGATTATTATTAACTCTAAGAATGCAAATTTAATCGCAGAGTCCAATTCAATTAAAATTTCAAATATAGATATTAATTTAAATTTGATAAAATTTTTAAAGAATGAAAGTTCAATAAAAAATATAAAAATAAAATCTGCAAGTAATTTAATAAAGGACGTTACATCATTCTTAAATACAATAGACTATAATTTATCTAGATATATATTTTATAGTCAGATCAAAGAAGGATTATTAGATTTTAAAATAGATGCTAAATTAGATAGTAAAAGACAAGAGTCTCTTTCTTATTTTATTTCAGGCTCAGTGAGAAAAGCAAAACTAAATATACCAGGATATGAAAGTTTAAATGACTTAAATTTTAACTTTCAGAATAGGGATACAATAACTAAAATTTCAAATTTAAATTTCATTTATCAGAAGATAAAATTTGCATCAAAAAAAATAGATGTAACAGTAGAAAAATCTGGTGCATATTATGTTGAAGGAGATATAGAAAATACTAAAGCATTAATAAACCCAAACTTAATATTTAAATTTACAAATATAAAACAAGATTATTTGTCTAATAAGGATATTTTGCTTCAGAGTCAAAATTCATTCTCTTTTAAATTAAATAAAAATAAGAAAATTAATAATATTAAAATTGTATCAGCTTTAAATTTTGACGAAATTCATTTTAATAAAAAATACCAAAATTTAATTTTTTTAAAAGAGGGTACAATTAATTCTAAATTTGAAAATGAAAAATTTACTTCTGAGCTTGATACCCATTTTGCTTTTTTAGAAGATTTAAAATCAAAAAATGAATTTAAAAATAATAATTTAAAATTATCTTTAAATAGCAAAAATAATCAAAAAATAATGATAAAAGGAATTATAAGCAATGGAAAAGCACTTTTAGATCCTAAAATCTTTTTAAACTTTATAGATTTAGATCCAAAAATTCTATCTGATAAAAAAGTTAATTTTGAATCAGATAATAACTTCAAATTTGAAATTAATAATAAGAAAATAAAAAATTACCTAGTCGATTCTGAAATTTATTTAGACAAATTAGAACTTAATAAAGAAATCCAAGACATTCTGTACCTAAAAAATATTAAAACTAAAATAATTTTTGGAGATCAATTATTAAAAGTAGATTTAAAAAGTAATTACTCATTTTTAGACAAAAATTTTGATAATGAGTCTGAAAATAATATTATAAATCTCAAATTAGACAAAAAAGACGATAAAATCTCTGATGTGGAAATATTTGTGCAGTCAGATAATAATTCAATCAATACTAAAGAGCTTAAAAAATATTTAAATATTCAAGAACAAGATAATTTAATAAAGGATCAAATAATTAACCTAAATTCAAATTTTACAATAAATGTATCAATTGACGATACATTTAACTTTAAAAAATTTGCTATAAAATCAAATTTAAATTTTGATAATTTAAATATTAATTACAGATCAAATTTCATAAAAAAATATTTAACAAGTTTTGACAATAAGATTGCTATCAAAAATCCTCAAATCTTGTTTGAATATTCAAATGATATAATTAATTTACAACTGGATGGAAAATATTTATTACAAAATAAAGAGGATAATTTTTTTATTAAATATAAAGGTAACGAAAATAATTTTGAACTTTATACATTATTGGATTTAGATGATAGTGATTTTAAGATTGATGAAATTCAATATCTCAAGAAAAAAAATATTCCATCAAAATTAGAAATTTTGTTAAATAAATCTTTAAATGACTTTAACTTACAGAAAATCAGTTTTACAGAAAACAAAAATTATATTTCATTGAATAATCTCTATATATCCGATGATTTAAAATTACAGAGTGTGGATAAAATCGATGTTAATTTTTTTAATAGCAAAGGAGTTCAAAATAATTTCCAAATTAAAAAAAATTCAAACAATTATCAATTTGTTGGAAACCAAATCGATGGAGAAAAAATAGTTGAAAAATTATTGAGGAGCAATAACAAAACTAAGATTTCTAACTTCTTTGATAATTTAAATACTTCAGTAATATTTAATTTAGAAAAAGTATATTTAGAAAAAGATGAATATCTTAAAAAATTTGTTGGTGAATTTGATATAAGAAATAATAAATTAATTTTAGCTAAAGCTAATGGAGTTTTGGATAAAGAAAATCAATTCTCTTATTCTTATAGAACTACCACTAAGAATGAAAAAATTACAAATATATTTATTCAAGAACCAAGACCATTTATAAATAATTATAAATTTATAAAAGGTTTTGATGAGGGTGAATTAAAACTTAGTTCAACCAAAATTGATAATACATCTAGGTCAAACCTCAAAATTACTAATTTTAAAGTTAAAGAAGTGCCAGTTTTAGCAAAAATTCTTACACTCGCATCATTACAAGGAATTGCTGATCTTTTGACGGGTGAGGGAATAAGATTTAATGAATTTGAGATGGATTATAGGACAAAAAATAATCTTACAGAGATAGATGAGATGTATGCAATAGGACCAGCTATTTCAATAATGATGGAGGGTTATATTGAGAAAGACAGGATAACAAGTTTAAGAGGAACCTTAGTGCCTGCAACAACTATTAATAAGAACATAGCCAAAATACCTTTACTTGGTAAAATTTTAGTAGGCAGCAAAACTGGTGAAGGTATATTTGGTGTCAGTTTTAAAATTAAAGGACCACCTGATGACTTAAAAAGTACAGTTAATCCAATAAAAACTTTAACACCGAGATTTATCACTAGGACTTTAGAAAATCTTAAAGGTAATTAATTTGTAATTTTAAAGTGCTTTTTTTTTCCTATAGATAGCTTAATAAAACCTTTATCTGAGAATAAATTAGGATCAATTATATACTTTTCATCTAGTACATTTTCATTATTTAATTTTATCCCGTTTGACTTAATTAATCTTCTTATTTCTGATTTAGAAATATCTTTATTTACAAAAGAAATTAGCTCAACTATATTTTTTGATAAAATATCATTATTGACTTTAATCCCAGGAAGATTTTCTCCTTTAGAATTCTTCTTAAAAGTATTTCTTGCGAGTTTCTCGGATTTTTCAGCTTCTTTTATTCCATGTAGCATTTCTGTTGCATTATTAGCGAGTAAAATTTTTAGTTCATTTATATCCTTATCTTTTTCTTTCTCTATTTTATCTAAAGACAGATCAGTAAACATTTTTAAAAACTTTAATACATCTTTATCATCAGTATTTCTCCAAAACTGCCAATAATCATATGGAGATAACATTTCTTTATTTAACCATACTGCTCCTTTTTCAGTTTTACCCATTTTAGTACCTGATGCTAATGTTATTAGTGGAGTAGTTAAGCCAAATGCTTGATTTCCAGATTCTCTTTTAATTAGTTCAACACCGTTTACTATATTTCCCCATTGATCAGATCCACCAATTTGTAAATTACATTTGTTTGATTTATTTAGTTCATAAAAATCATATGCCTGTAAAATCATATAATTAAATTCCATATAACTTAAAGATTGTTCTCTTTCTAATCTTAATTTAACACTATCAAATGTTAACATTTTATTTATTGTAAAATGTTTACCTATGTCTCTTAAAAAATCTATATAATTGAGTTTGCCTAACCATTTATAATTATTCACAAAAATTGGTTTTAATTTTGAATTATTTGTTTTAAGAAAAATTTTAAAAACTTTTTTTATATTATTAATATTATTCTCAATTTGCTTATCAGAAAGGATTTTTCTAGTTTCCTCTTTGCCTGATGGATCTCCTATTCTAGTCGTGCCCCCACCCAAAAGAACAATTGGTCTATGGCCATACTTTTGTAAAAGTCTAAGACACATGATTTGCAATAAACTTCCAACATGTAAACTTGGAGCTGTACTATCAAATCCAATATAAGCATTTGTGCTTTCTTTATTTAAGAGATTTGATAATTCTATTTCATTGGTACATTGATAATAGTACCCTCTCTCTTTAAATTCTTTTAAAAAATTATTCATAGGTCTATAATCTTACAATATACATATTTTAATAAAAAAAAATAAGAATGGAAAAAAACTTATCTGCACTTGGATTTATGAGTGGTACATCTGGTGATGGTGTTGATACCTCTGTCATCAGTTCTAATGGCAAAGATACTATTAATATCAAATATAATAGATTTGATCCTTATCCGACAAGCCTTTCAAATAAAATCCATAGAGTAAAAGAAAGTATTTTAGAAATGCAAGACTTGCTAAAATATTCTTCTGAAATTGATAAATTAGAATTAGAAATTACTGATTTTCATGTTGATATAGCAATTAAGGTAATTAAAGAGGTTGATTATGACCTAATCGGTTTTCATGGTCACACTATTTATCACAATACAGATGAAAAAATTTCAAAACAAATTGGACTTGGTGCTAATTTATCAAAATTAACAAATAAAGATGTAGTTTATAACTTTAGACAAAACGATATTAAAAATGGAGGTGAGGGTGCACCATTATCTCCTATTTATCATCTAGCTTTAATAAAATCACTGTTTAATGAAAATAAAGTTAAAATTCCAATTTCAATATTAAATATTGGTGGAATTGCCAATATTACCGAAATTGAGAAAGATTTTAAAATTACAAGTAGAGATATAGGACCTGGAAATTGTCTAATAGATAAATGGATAAGAAAAAATTCTGATAAATTTTTTGATGAAAATGGAACTTTGGCTGATAAAGGAAAAACAGATAAATTTATTTTTGATCAATATTTGGAAAATTACTATTATAGCAAAGTTAACTCTAAAAGATCCCTTGATACAAATGATTTTGATATTTCTTTTGCCAAAGGTCTCTCTTTAGAAAATGGAACAGCAACAATTACTGAAATAACATCTGAATTATTATCAAAAAAAATTGGAACTAATGATGTTTATGTTTGTGGAGGCGGTAGGAAAAATAAATTTTTAATAGACTCATTAAAAAAGAAAATTAATAATAATATTTTTTCTATCGACGATTTGAATATTGATGGTGATTATATTGAATCCCAAGCATTTGCTTTCCTTGCGATAAGATCTTATTTTGGATTACCTATTTCGTTTCCTTTCACCACTAACTGTAGAGAACCTACTATAGGAGGAACTATAATTAAAAATTTTTAACTAATATAGTGCAGTTTCTTTTTTTATATATTTATTTAGAGACTTTATCAAAGCTAAATCATTTTTGGAAAAAAAATGGTTAGCATCAGGAATAGTTTCAAACTCTACTTTTATACCTTTTTGTTCACTCAGTCTTTTATTTAAATCATTTATATGTTCTATTGGTACTAGTTCATCTTTTTTTCCATAAATCATAGTTCCCGAGGTAGGACATGGTGATAAAAAAGAAAAATCATAAACGTTAGGTTGAGGCGAAACAACTACAAACCTATTTATTTCTGGTCTTCTCATTAACAATTGCATTGCTATTAAAGACCCAAAAGAAAAACCTGAAATCCAACATTGAGAATTATCAAAGTTTTCTCTCTCAAGCCAATCAAGTGCAGCTGCAGCATCAGCAAGTTCACCCTGTCCATTATCAAATTCTCCATCACTTTTGCCAACTCCTCTAAAATTTACCCTACATACTGAAAAATCATTATCTACAAACGTTTGAAAGATATCGACAACAATTTTATTATTCATTGTGCCACCATACTGAGGATGTGGATGTAAAACTAATGCAATTGGCGAAGTATTTTTTTTACTTTTAAAATATTTAGCCTCTAATCTTCCAGCAGGACCTGGAATAAATATTTCTATAATTTTATTATCTATAGATGCCATTGATTATTACTCTCAAAAAAAAATAAGGTTTTTTCTATCAAAATTGAGTGACAAAATGCAAGTTTTTAAATATCAATTAATCTTGACTAAAATAGTCGGGTATATATAAATCCCGTGAATTGCGGAAAATATGAAATTGTCAAGTAAAGGTAGATATGCTGTGATGGCTCTAGCAGATCTAGCAAAATTTAACTTAAACGAGCCTGTATCATTAAGAGATATATCTTTAAGACAAGGTATATCGCTTGTTTACTTGGAACAGCTTTTTTCAAAATTAAAAAAGAACCAAATTGTTACAAGCGTTAGAGGTAATAAAGGTGGTTACGTATTATCAAAACAAGCTTCTGAGATAAAAATTTCAGATGTGTTTATTGCTGTTGACGAAAAAGTAAAAACAGTTGGGTGTGAAAAACACTCCGATAGTGGATGTAATGGTAAGTCCTCGAAATGTATCACTCATGATTTATGGGATGAGCTAGAAGATTATATAAATAACTTTTTTCAGCAAAAAACATTAAGTGATTTAATTAATAAGAGAACTTTAAATGGATAACAGACAAAAAGAAATTGATAATCTAAAAGATTATAAGTACGGTTTTACAACTGATATTGAAAACACGAGAGCGCCCAAGGGATTAAATGAAGATGTGATAAAATTTATCTCTAATGTAAAAAAAGAACCACAATGGATGCTTGATTTTAGATTAAAAGCATATGAAAGATTTAAGCAGTTAAAAGAACCTGATTGGCAAAAACCAAAATACCCAAAAATAGATTACCAAGATTTATATTATTATTCAGCCCCTAAAAGTATGAAAGATAAACCAAAAAACTTGGATGATTTAGACCCTAAACTTTTAGAAACTTACAAAAAATTAGGTATACCACTGCAAGAGCAAAAAAGACTTAATGGGATTGCAGTTGATGCAGTATTTGACTCTGTTTCTGTTGCAACAACTTTTAGAGAAGAACTTACAAAACAAGGGATTATTTTTTGTCCAATATCAGAAGCTATACAAAATCATCCTGAATTAGTTAAAAAATATTTAGGTTCAGTTATTCCAGTTACTGACCATTTCTTTGCAACTCTAAACTCTGCAGTTTTTACTGATGGATCATTTGCCTACATACCTGAAGGTGTACGTTGCCCAATGGAGCTTTCTACATATTTTAGAATTAACGCAGCTAACACAGGACAGTTTGAAAGAACACTAATTGTTGCTGACAAGGGAAGCTATGTGAGTTATTTGGAAGGTTGTACGGCTCCAATGCGAGACGAAAATCAGTTACATGCTGCAAATGTTGAATTAGTTGCATTAGACGATGCTGAAATAAAATATTCTACAGTTCAGAATTGGTATCCTGGTGATAAAGATGGAAAAGGTGGAATTTATAATTTTGTTACGAAACGTGGTTTGTGCAAAGGAAAGAATTCAAAAATTTCTTGGACACAAGTTGAAACTGGTTCTGCCATTACCTGGAAATATCCAAGTTGTATTTTGAAGGGTGATAATTCTGTAGGAGAATTTTACTCTATAGCTATTACAAATAATCATCAAAAAGCAGATACTGGAACTAAAATGATACATTTAGGAAAAAACACAAAAAGCAAAATAATATCAAAAGGCATTAGCGCTGGTTTTTCTGATATGACTTATAGAGGTTTAGTTGATATTTCATCAAAAGCCGCAAATTCCAATAATTATACTCAATGTGACTCTTTATTAATGGGTAACAAATGCGGGGCCCATACAGTTCCATATATTAAAAATAAAAATTCTGAATCCAATATTGCTCATGAAGCAACAACATCTAAAATCAGTGAAGACCAATTACATTACTGTAAACAAAGAGGCTTGAGTGCTGAGGAGGCGGTAGGATTAATTGTTAATGGATTTTGTAAAGAGGTATTACAACAATTACCAATGGAGTTTGCTGTAGAAGCTCAAAAACTAGTTGGTATTAGTTTAGAAGGTAGTGTTGGCTAATGTTAAAAATAAATAAATTAAACGCAAAAATTGATAGCAAAGAAATTTTAAAGGAATTTTCTCTAAATATTAACCCTGGAGAGGTTCATGCTATTATGGGACCAAATGGATCTGGTAAAAGTACGCTATCAAATATTTTGTCAGGTAAAAAAGGATATGAAGTTTCAGGAGAGGTACTTTTTGAGGAAAAAGATTTGTTTGAGCTTGAAACAGAGGAAAGAGCACATAAAGGTATTTTTCTTGCCTTTCAATATCCATTAGAAATCCCAGGTGTTAATACAAATATATTCTTAAAGACCTCACTAAATGCAGTAAGGAAAGCAAGAGGCGAAAAAGAGCTTGATGCAATAGAATTTTTAAAATTAGTGAAAGAAAAATCCAAAGAACTCAAATTTGATGAGGAAAAATTAAATAGACAACTGAATGTTGGTTTTTCAGGCGGAGAGAAAAAGAAAAATGAAATTTTACAAATGTCGTTATTGGCTCCAAAACTATCAATTTTAGATGAAACAGACTCAGGTCTAGATATTGATGCATTAAGAATTGTAGCTGATGGTGTTAATTCATTAAGGGATAATAAAAATTCATTTTTAATAATTACACATTACCAAAGATTACTGGATTATATTAAACCTGATTTTGTTCATGTTTTAATGGACGGAAAAATTGTTAAATCTGGTGGAGCAGAGTTAGCTTTAGAACTAGAAAAAAAGGGGTATGAAAATTTTCATTAGATGAAAGAGCAATTACAAAAAGATTTTGATAATACTATTAGAAATTTAACTTTATCTCAAAATGATATTGAAATAAAAAAATTCTATTTAGATAATTTTATTAACAAAGGTTTTCCAAACAGAAAAGAAGAAGACTGGAAATTTTCTGACCTTAACCAAATAATAAAAAAAAATATAGGAGAGCTAAGTTTTTATAGTGACTATACATCCACAAATAAAGTTGATTCTTCTGCATTTGTTGACGGTTTAGAGCATAATAAAATAGTGTTTATCAATGGTAGAATAGAAAAAATTGATTTTGATTACGAAAAAAAGGACCAAATAGAGATAATTGATCAGTCGGAAACTATTAGTAAATTCAACAATAATAGTTCTTTATCTGACTTAAATAGCGCCTTTACTAATAAGTCTTTTAAAATCGCGGTTAAAAAGGGTTATCAATTAACAAAGCCTCTTATCATTTATCATACAACCAACTCTAAAATCTGGTCTAAAAATATTAATTTAAGATTAAATTTTGAATTATACGAGAATAGTTCCTTAAGATTAATTGATTTATTTAGAGATACTTCAGAAAAAAATTTCCTAAATATTTTTTACAACTTTGAATTAAAAGAAAATTCTATTTTAAAAAATTACAAAGTAGATAAGTTTGAGAATAAAAATATTAAGTATTCCTTTAACAATATTGAGCAGGATAAAAATAGTATTTCAGAAACATTTATTTTATCGTCGGGATCGAATTTTTGTAAGAATGAAATTAATTGTAACTTAAATGGAAAATATTCATCAGCTTTTATAAACGGTATTTTCTCTTTAAATAATAACAAACATCATGAAATTAGAACAATAATAAATCACTTAACTGAAAATACGAAAAGCTATCAACTTATAAAAAGTGTTTTAGAAGAAAGTTCTAGAGCAATATATCAAGGAAAAATATTTGTTAACTCTAAAGCACAAAAAACGGATGGCTATCAACTGAGTAAAGCAATATTATTAAATAAAGACTCCGAGTTTAATGCTAAACCAGAGTTGGAAATTTATGCAG
The DNA here is from genome assembly GCA_902609675.1 of uncultured Pelagibacteraceae bacterium. Classification (GTDB taxonomy): domain Bacteria; phylum Pseudomonadota; class Alphaproteobacteria; order Pelagibacterales; family Pelagibacteraceae; genus Pelagibacter. The sequence goes on from CACLST010000009.1 coordinate 12,321, forward strand.
ATGACGTGAAATGTTCACATGGTTCTGCATCAGGTAGTCTTAATGAAGACTCGATATTTTATTTAATGTCTAGAGGATTAAATTATCAACAATCAAGAGAACTTTTGATAAACGGTTTTCTGCTTGACGTAGTTGAAAAAATTACAGACTCCGAGGTAAAAAATTTAATTAAAAATATGATTGGAATAAAGGAATGAAAATAGAAAATATAAAAACTGAGTTTCCTATATTTGATGAAAAAATCCAAAATAATGATTTAGTCTATTTAGATAGCGCTAATTCATCACAAAAACCAAAAGTTGTAGCTGATAAAATAAATGAATTTTATACTAAACAATTTTCAAATGTTGGAAGAAGCGTTCATTATTTAGCAGTTGCAGCAACTAACTTATATGAGAACACAAGGTCCTCTGTGCAAAAATACATTAATGCTAAAGATAAAAATGAAATAGTCTTTACCAAAGGAGCAACTGAGGCATTAAATTTAGTAGCCAATACTTTAGGACAAAAATATTTGAATGAGGGTGACGAAATTTTAATTACAGAGCTTGAGCATCATTCAAACTATGTGCCTTGGCATTTCTTAAGAAAATCAAAGAATATAAAAATTAATTTTGCAGAGGTAAATGAAGATGGAGATATTTCTCTGGAGGATATTGAAAAAAAAATAACTTCTAAGACAAAAGTAATTGCAATTACTCATCTATCTAACGTTACTGGGGCAATATTGCCTGTTAAAGAAATAACAGATCTTGCCCACTCAAAGGGAATAATAGTTGTCATTGATGGTTGTCAGGGAGCCCCTCATCTAAAATTAGATATGCAAGACCTAGATTGTGATTTTTATGCAATATCATGCCATAAAATGTACGGACCAACTGGACTAGGTGTTTTATACGGTAAAAAAAAGTGGTTAGAAGAGCTGCCACCCTATCAAGGTGGAGGTGGAATGATTAGAGAAGTCAAAAAAGATAAAATATCTTATGGAGATTTGCCGAATAAATATGAAGCTGGCACCATGGCTACAGCTCAAGTTATTGCATTTGATCAGTCAATAAAGTTTATGGAGAGTGTTGGAATAGAGAATATCATGAAACACGAGGCTGATTTAGTTGAATATGGTCAAGAATTGTTACAAAAAAATAATTCAGTTAAATTGATTGGTAGTCCAAAAAATAAAGGTGGAGTTTTATCATTTACTTTAGAGGGTGTTCACCCACACGACATTGCAACAATACTTGATGAAGATGGTGTTGCAATAAGAGCAGGCCATCATTGCTGTCAAATATTACATGATAAATTAAATATACCTGCTAGTGCAAGAGCGTCAGTCGGAATTTATAATACTAAAGATGACTTAGATAAATTAAATGAATCTATTAACAACTGTAAAAAAATATTTAATTTAAAATGAACTTAAAAGAACTTTATCAAGAAATCATTTTAGAACATGGAAAAAATCCAAGAAATCTTGGAAAAGTACATGAGTTTAATAAAGATGCAAAAGGTCATAACCCTTTATGTGGAGACAATGTTCATGTTTATCTTAAATTAAATGGACAAAAAATAGTCGAGGATATTTCATTTGAGGGAAGTGGATGTGCTATTTCAATGGCATCAGCTTCAATCATGACTGATTTAATTAAAGGCAAAAATGAACACGAGGCTAAAGAGATAGTTGAAGATTTTTTAGGAATGATAAAAGAAAATCCAGATTTAAAATCAGAATACTTAAAAGAAGATGAGAAAACTAAATTAATGTGTTTATCTGGTGTTAAACAATATCCAATGAGAGTTAAGTGCGCAACATTATCATGGCATACTCTTACATCTGCAATGGATAATTCAAAGGAAATCACTAATACCGAGTCTTAACTTTATGGAATTAAAAGAAAAAGTAATTGAAGAAATAAAAAAAATTTACGATCCTGAAATACCAGTAAATATTTACGAACTTGGATTAATTTATGATATTAATGTAGATGGAAAAAATATCAGTGTAAAAATGACATTAACAACTCCAAACTGTCCTGTTGCAGAAAGTTTGCCAAAAGAAGTTAAAGATAGTATTATGCAATTAGAAGAGGTAGATAAAGTAGATTTAGATTTAGTTTGGGAACCACCATGGGATAAGTCTATGATGTCAGAGGCAGCAAAATTAGAATTAAACTTATGACAAAACAAGTTATATCATTGAGCGATCAAGCAGCAGAAAGGATAAAAGAAATTATGTGCTCTGCTGAAAATGACTCTATTGGTGTTAGAGTTGGAGTAAAATCAGGTGGATGCGCAGGAATGTCTTATATCATGGAATATACAAAGGAAATTAATCCTAATGATGAAGTTATTGAGGACAAAGGTGTGAAAGTTTTCATAGATCCAGCCGCTGTAATGTACCTTTTTGGAACTGAAATGGATTACAAAAAAGAGCAATTTTCATCACAATTTGTTTTTAATAATCCAAATGAAACTGAAAGATGCGGTTGTGGAGAATCTTTTAAAGTTTAATTAATTATTGGTAATAAGAAATAAACCAATATTGGCCTCTTTTATTCATAGAATAAGTCTTATTTTTTCTTCTCTTAGACTTCCTGATTTCAGGTTTTTTATAACCTATAATATTCTTTAAAGTTGATATGAACCTAATCATAACCTTAGTTAACAAAATTTAGTAAAATTAGAATTCTAATATGGGAATACCTGCTATTACCACAGGTAATCCCATAAAATTAAGCTTTTTAACAGCTATAATACATGTCGAATTCAATAGGGTGCGGTGTATGTTCAAAATTATGAATTTCTTCATATTTAAGTTCAATGTACGCATCTATTTGATCATCAGTAAATACATTACCTTGAGTTAAGAAATTTCTATCTTTATCCAAAGACTCCATTGCTTCTCTTAAAGAACCACAAACAGTTGGTACCTTCTTAACTTGCTTTTCTGATAAAGCATAAAGGTCTTTGTCAAACGATTTACCTGGATCAATTTTATTTTTTATTCCATCAATTCCAGCCATAAGCATAGAAGCAAATGTTAAATATGGATTTCCTGAAGCATCTGGGAATCTTATTTCACATCTTGCACCTTTTTTACTTAATGTGATTGGAATTCTGCATGATGCTGATCTGTTTCTTGCAGAGTATGCAAGTAAAACTGGAGCCTCAAATCCTGGGATTAATCTTTTGTAACTATTTGTTGTAGCATTAGCAAATGCATTAATTGCTTTTGCATGCTTTAATACTCCACCAATATAGTAGAGAGCAGTCTGTGATAATCCAGCATATTTATTTCCAGAAAATACCGGAGTTTTCCCTTTCCAAATTGATTGGTGAGTATGCATTCCAGAACCATTATCTCCTTTAACAGGCTTAGGCATAAAAGTTGCAGTTTTACCAAAAGAGTGAGAAACCATTTGAACTACATATTTATATAGTTGAACGTTGTCTGCTTGATCAACTAAAGTTCCAAATAACATTCCAAGTTCATGCTGACTCGGAGCAACTTCATGGTGGTGTTTTTCTACAGTAATTCCAACATCCCTTAGTCCTTTAAGATATTCACCTCTCATATCTTGAGCACTATCTACTGGTGGTACAGGAAAATATCCTCCTTTTACTCCAGGTCTATGACCCATGTTTCCATTATCATAAGATTTTCCAGAGTTATAAGGACCTTCTGAACTATCAATTGAAAAACTTGTTTCATTCATATCGTTTTTAATTCTTACGTCATCAAATACAAAAAACTCAGGCTCTGGCCCAAAATAAGCTGTATCACCTATACCTGTTTTCTTTAAATAAGCTTCAGCTTTTTTTGCAATTCCTCTTGGATCTCTCTCATAGGGATCCCTCTTAACTGCATCTAAAATATCGCAAAATAAAATTAAAGTATTATGAGATGTATAAGGATCTATTACTTTTCTACTTAAATCAGGCTTTAATATCATGTCAGATTCATTAATTGCTTTCCATCCTGCAATTGACGATCCATCAAAAAATACACCGTCATTTAACATTCCTTCATCTACAATAGTTGTATCCATTGTTAAATGTTGAAGTTTACCCCTTGGGTCAGTAAATCTAAGATCTACAAACTCAATATTCTTAGACTTCATTAATTTTAGTACGTCCTTAGCGCTCATATTATCTCCTATAATTTTTAATTTTCTTATCAGTTAAGAAAAGATAAATAATGCCTATTAAATAGATATCACTTATGCTTTTTTTACATGTATATTAACCTTAAAAAATTGGAATTTTCAATCAATCTTAAGTTGCAATAATGAGTTTATTAAATAAAGAGCCAGTTAAAAGAGCTGAAAAAGCATTAAAAGAATTCAATAAGACTTTATCAGTCACAGAATTAGAAAATACCGCAAGAACAGCGGTTGATGCAGCAAAATCTTTAAATTGTGAAGTGGGTGCAATCGTAAAAAGCTTACTTTTTAAAAATGGTGATAATTATTTTTTATGTTTGGTCTCTGGTGACAAAAGATGTTCGTTAAACAAATTAAAAAAGTTTTTTAATAGTAAAGACTTAAGCATGGCGTCACCTGATGATGTGAAAGAACAAACAGGGTATACAATTGGAGGAGTATCTCCGATAGGACACACAAATAGTTTGCAGATATTGGTTGATAGTTCTTTGAACAGATTTAAAGATTTATTTGCTGCGGCTGGACATCCAAACTGTATTTTTAAAATAAATTTTGCAGATCTTATTAAAATAACTAATGGATCAATAGAAGATATAATTGAATGAAATCTCCAAACGCTACCGATTATTTCATTCTTACTTTTTTAGCCTTACTTTGGGCTTCAGCTTTTTTTAATATTAAAATTGCAACATATTCTTATGGACCAATTACTATAGCTTTTTTAAGAATTTTTTTTGGAATGATACCATTATTATTACTTTGTTATTTAAAAAAAATAAAAATTGAAGCGTTTTCTAAAGATTGGAAATGGTTTGCAGCAATTGGTATCATTAATTTAGTTATACCCTTTTTCCTTATAGCATACGGGGTTCAAAAAGTTCAAAGTAACTTAGCGGCAATTTTAATGTCAACTACACCTATAAGTGCAACAATACTCGCACATTTCTTTGCAGATGGAGAGAAAATAAACGCAATAAAAATATTTGGAATAGTATTAGGCTTTTCAGGAATTGTTTATTTATTCTCAGAAAATTTACTTATAAATAATGAAAATTTATTTTCTGCTCTTATGATTCTATTGGGATCTACTTTTTATGTTATTGGAGGAATTTTAACGTTAAAAATTAGTAATAAGAAAAATGAAAATGTAACAGCATCAATTCTTATTTGGGGAGCTATAATTGCTTGTCCAATATCACTAATAATTGAGCAACCGTGGAATTTAAATCCATCATTAGACTCCACATTATCTTTGATTTATCTCGGTATTTTTCCAACTGGAATTGCATGGTTATTAAGATTTATGATTTTAAAGAAAAATGGCTTAGTTTTCCAAAGTCAGGTCGCTTATCTAATACCGATTTTTGGTGTTATTTTAGGATTTATTTTCCTAAACGAATTAGTAACACCTAAAATTTTAATTGCTTTATGTGCTGTTGTCTTAGGAATTTATTTTGTAAAAAAAGCAGGAGATAAAAAAATACAAGGTATATAAAAAATTTCTAATTTATTTTTAATTGTTCAAATTTTTTTGACTTAACTGATTTTAGTGCAGCTTCTGCTAACATTATAGACTTTCTTCCATCTTCAAAAACAGCTCTAGGTTTAATATTTTTTTTGCAAAAGTTTGCAAGGTCAGACAGCTGCAACCTAAAGGCTTCTACATATCTCTCTATAAAAAAATGAAGGAGAGGGGATTTATTATTTGTCGAATTTTTAAAAAAGAGATTAGTTTCTGTGTCTCTTTTATTATCTGATATCATCATTCCTTTTGTTCCAAAAAGCTCAACTCTTTGATCATAACCAAAACTACAATGTCTTGAATTAGTTATAATGCATTGCACTCCCTTTTTCGACTTAAGCACTGTTGTTGCAAGCTCATAGTCTTTTATCTTATTAAATCTTTGGTCTGATATGTTACTGCCAGTAGCAAATACTGATATAAATTCATCCGAACCTAAGTAGTATCTTGCCAAATCAAAATCATGTATCATCATATCTTTAAATATACCTCCAGAACTTTTTAAATAAGACAACGAAGGAGGAGCAGGGTCCCGACTAGTTATAATAATTTTTTCTAATTTACCTATTTTATTTTTTAACAAATTTTTTTTAAGTAAATTATGTCCAGGATCGTATCTTCTATTAAAGCCTATTTGAACTTTAGGATTAAGTTTTTTAATTTTCTTTAGAGATGAATTAATTTTTTTTAAATTTAAATCTAGTGGTTTTTCACAAAAGACTACTTTTTTATACTTAGCACCCTTTTCAATAAATTTTAAATGCGTAGAAGTAGAAGAAGCTATAAAAATACATTTAATTTCATTATCTTTAAAAGCAATATTTGGATTATTTAATGAAATAGCATTAAATTTTTTTGAAATTTTGTTTGATAGTTTTTTATTTAAATCAAAAACATATTTTAATTCAAATTCACTATTTTTTCTTAAATTATTAGCATGCATCTGGCCAATTCTACCAAGGCCAAACAGAGCAGTTTTTATTTTATTTTTACCCATCTTTTTTTTCTGTTTGAAACTTTGCATGCATCAATAAATTTTGCAGTTTCAAGTCCCTCATCCTCATTTGGATAAAAATACCTTTTTTTTGCATTATTTTTCAAAGAAAATGCAAATTCACGATAAATATTTGCAAATGCATCCAAATATCCTTCAGGATGTCCAAATTTTAATCTAGAAAATTTTTTAGACAATTCGGCATTAAAAAAACCTCTTTCAATAAATTTAACAGCACCATTAGATGGATTAAGTTTTAAATAGTTTGGATCGTTTTGAACCCATTCCAAACTTCCTTTTGTTCCAAATATTCTTATTCTTAATCCGTAAACACCGCCTCTAGCCATCACACTAGTCCAAAACATTCCTTTAGCACCATTATTAAAATTAATCATTACTTGAGCATTATTGTCCATTTTAACTTTATTTGAAACTTGTTTAATATCTGCAAAAATAGTTTCACCTTTTAAACCTGATATATAAGTTGCCATATGATATGCATGGGATCCAATTTCATTCAGGACTGCTGAAGTTCCAACAATATTTTTATCTATTTTCCATTTAAACTTTCTCTTCGCATTTTTTTGAGAGATATTTTCTCCATCTGACCAATCTTGAACATATTCAACATTTACATATTCAACTTTTCCAATTTTACCTTTTTCAACCAATACTTTTGCTTCTCTAACCATAGGATAAGCAGTATAATTATGTGTCAAAGCATACTTAATTTTTTTGTTTGATTTTATTTTTTTAAATAATTTCTTAGCTTGAGTAAGATTTCCAGCAAACGGTTTATCAGAGATCACATGAATATTTTTGTCAATAAATTTTTCTGCAATAATTTGGTGACTTGAAGGAGGTGTCATTATTGCCACAACATTAATACCATCTTTTCTTTCCGCTTCTCTTTCAGCCATCTCTCTAAAATTTGAATAGCATCTCTCTTTTAAAATACCTAGGGTTTGACCAAAGCTTTTAGATAGCTTTGAATTTCTCGAAAAAACACCAGCAACTATCTCATATTGATTATCAAATCTTGATGAAATTCTATGAACATGACCAATCCAAGATTTTGGACCACCTCCAACTAAGCCAAGCTGAATTTTTTTTCCTTTAATTAATCTCATGATTAAATATATCTTAACAAATAAAAAATTTATGTCAGTAAAATTAGGTATAGCACCAATTGCATGGAGTAATGATGACATGCCCGAGCTAGGCGGAGATACTCCTCTAGAGCAATGTTTGTCAGAAGCAAGTCAGGCTGGATTTGTTGGTATTGAATCAGGTGGTAAATTCCCAAAAACATCTGAAGAACTATTACCAAAATTAGATAAGTATAACTTAAAATTATGTTCTGGTTGGTATAGCGGGAATCTTAGAAAAAATTCTGTTAAACAAGAAAAAAATTTAATTCAAGACCAACTGAAATTATTTAAAGATTGTGAAGCTCCATGTATCGTTTTTGCTGAAGTTTTTGGTTCAATACAAGGCGATCCAACAGTAAAACTTTCAAGAAGGCCGAAGATGACGGACCAAGAATGGAAAGATTATTGCAAAAAAATTTCTGAACTTGCAAAGTATCTTGAAGATGAAGGTATGCCTTTAGCTTACCACCATCATATGGGTACAGTAATAGAAACAGAAGAAGAAACTATTAGATTATTAGAAAATACAGATGATAGTGTAAAATTAACCTTAGATACCGGGCATATGTTATTTGCTCAGGGAAATTCAATTAATTTAATTAATAAATTTAAGGAAAGAGTAATCCATATTCACTGCAAAGATATTAGAGAAGAAGTATTAAAAAAGGCTATTTCTGAAGATTTGAGTTTTAGGGACGCTTTTTTAGAAGGTGCATTTACCGTGCCTGGCGATGGATGCATCGACTATAAACCTCTGTTTGATATTTTAAAAAAAAATAATTATCAGGGTTGGCTTGTTGTAGAAGCTGAACAAGATCCTAAAAAAGCTAATCCACTTGAATATGCTATTAAGGGTTACAAATATATTACTGATACTTTAAAGAAATCAAATTTAGAGATTAATAATTTATAATTTTATTTTTTTACTATCCTCAAGTTTACCATCGAAAAAATCAAAAATATTTTGAATAGTTTCTTTTGCCATTCTTGTCATGCATTCCTCAGTGAATGCTGCAGCATGAGGACTAAGGAAAACTTTGCCATTTTTTAATAGAGGATTATCAGCCTCTGGAGGTTCTACCTCAAATACATCAATTCCTGCTCCAAAAATCAAATTTTCATTCAAAGCCCTATCTAAATCTTTTTCATTTATAATACCGCCTCTTGCAGCATTTATGATGATGCAGTTTTTCTTCATCGTTTTTAGAAGTTCGTAATTTATAATATTTTTAGTTTGATCAGTTAAAGGTATATGGAGTGAGACAGCATCCATATCTTTAATAGCCTCTGATAAATCTTCAACTTTTTTACCACCCATTTTGCTTATTGTTTCTGAATCTACAAATGGATCGTAAACAAAAACGTTCATTTCAAATCCTAAACATCTTTTAATCAACGCTTTTCCTATTCTTCCAAATCCAGCAATAAGAATGTTTTTATCCCAAATCTCTATAGTTTTTGGTAATTTATTTCGTTCAGTAAATTTTCCACTTTTGACTGAATGGTCATACATATTCTTTCTTTTTGAGATACTTAAAAGCATGAAAAGAACATGTTCTGCAACTGCCACAGCATTTGCTGTTGCAGTTATTGCTACATCGATATTTCCTTTTTTACAGCTATTTAAATCAATATTATCGTAACCAACTCCATGTCTTGAAATTATTTTAAGGTTTTTTGCATTTTCAATTGCCTCAGCAGATAACATCGAAGTTCTTAAAGAAACTGCGTCTGCATCTACAATTCTTTGTTTCACGTTTTCAACACTTAAATCTTCAATAACTTCGTAACTATAGTCACTATTACTTTTTAATAATTCCATACCTTTTTCATGGATAGGTTGGACAATGAGAATTTTTTTCATAATTTTAAAAAAGAAATTATACTAGTCTAGCAAGATCTCTTTTACTATTTCTAAATGTTGGAAGTGGATATTTAAATGCATACTTTCTTGGAATACATTTATTCTTTGCTTTTTCCCATAAAGCAATCCATTGCTTATAGTTGTGGATCGTAATATTTTTTTTATTTTTACTTCTTACATAAAAATTGGGCAAAGGTTTCCTGCCAGATGGGGTTCCAGCTCTATTGTATCTTAAATCAGCGCTAATTCTAAAATCATTAGATCTATTAGGCAATGAGCAGTGAATGGAGTGTTTGTGCAAAATAATAATATCACCAACATTAGCCTCTAGAAAAACTGGCTTGTAATTATCAAGTATTTCACTATCTTTTATTTCAACTTGACCCCTATATCCCGATATATGATTCAATAATCCCAATTTATTAATTTTTTTTACTGTAATCATACATCCATTTTTTTTAGTAGTTTTAGTAAATGGAATCCAAACAGTTACCATATCAGTTAATCTTTGTCCCAAAGATGATAATACCGCTGCATCCTGATGCCATGGTGTTCTACCTGAGAGGCCATCGTGAACGGAATGTTTAGGTAATTTATTTTCGGGTTGTTTAATTCTTGTATTTTGAACTGGATTTGAAAGTATTTCTGGACCTAATAATTTTTCAACCACATCCAAGATTTTTTTGTGATTTATTAAATTCCATAAAGATTGAGATGCAAAATAATCACTATCTTTCTTCACGTGATCTCTTGGAAGTCTAGTATTAAAATATTGATCAAGATCATAAATTTTTAATTTTGAAATGTATGTGTATTTTTTTCTAAAGTTATATTTAAAAATTTTTTCTTTCATGTGCTCAGGAGCAAATTTATGAACTAAATTGTCCATTACATATTCCATGTCATTTAAAATTGGTTTTAAATCTTTATTGAAGTTAAGAACATTTCTTACTCTTAAGAAGCCATCTCTATCTAAAATACTCTTTAATTTAGTCTTAATTTGCATAATTACTAATATTTTAGCAAATAATTTGAATCATGAAAAGATGTAAGCATTCTTTTTTTCGTCGCAACAATATGTGGATGATATTCAAAATTTTTATATTTCCATATCACTGGTTTGTTGAGAGCATAACTTCCATAAATAAAATATCTTTTTGGACAGTTTTTTTCCTTAAATCTATTTACTCCGTGATAAGAATTAGGAGTAGATTTAAAGAAAATTACACTTCCCCGTTTTGGTGTAAATTCCTTTAATTTATCAAGTTCATTAATCTTAGGAAACCTTCTAAAGTTTTTTCTAAGGTTTTTGTTTGTTTTTTTCTTATATAATGTAAGAGATCCTCCATTTTTTTTTGGTATATCGGTTAAATAGATCAAAAAATTATAGAGCCTATTCACATCATCTCTATGTGGTCTCAATCTATATCCTCCTTGAGATACTGAGAAATCAATATCTAAATTTAAATTTGGGTTTTTATAATTTTTACCTAGTAGTTTTTTTAGCTCTTTGGAATTTACTTTTCTTTTTAGTGTATATTTTTTTTTATTAAATTTTTTTGGTTTAAACAAACTTTCCCATGTATTTGCCTTAAACTCTGTTTTAAATTTCTTATCAATTTTCTTATAAAACGATTGTGTATTGAAAGTAGTAAAAAGTTTTTTTGAAATTTTAGAACTTGAGATATATTTGTTGAAATTATTTGATCCTTTATTAATCCTACTTCTGCCACCCATAATCATATCATCAAAACTTTTTGAGTGAGTTATTTCTTTAATTAAAGAATTGCAGACTTTTTTACTGATTATTTTTTCTCCAACAATGACTGGGAAGTTTGACTTAATTTTCTTTAGTTTACTAATTTTCAGCATTTAGCTGTACATGCCCTCTTTTACTTTAATCATTTTGTACATAAGGTCATTTAATGGTGTAGCTATTCCATGTTTTTTTCCTATTTTAGATACGGCGCCACTTATGAAATCAATTTCAGTTTTTCTTTTATAAAGCACATCAAAAGCCATTGAAGACTTGTTTGTTTGTTTTGAGTCAACAATTTTATTAAACATAAATAAACACTCATCTTCAGAAACATTAACACCATCTGCTAAAGCAACGTCTCTTGTTTCTAATATTATCTTTTTTCCTAAACTTCTAGAAACGTCGTTGGCATTATTATTTATGTAAAGATCTGTATGATGTAAATCAAAAATAGCAGAAAGTGGGCCTATTGCGGTTAAAGCAAAAAGTTTCATCCATTTTCTTTTTTTTACATCTTCAGCTGCAATCATTTCTAAATTATGAGCAGTAAAGGTGTCTGCAATTTCGGTTATTCTATCTGAAATCCCACCATCATATTCTCCAATCCAAGAGGGTAGAGCAGCATGATTCATAATATGACCAGGGCCTAAGATATTTGATGCTTGAGTTGTTGTTCCCCCGATTACTTTTTCATCGCCAACAATACTTTTGATTATTGCTTCATGTCCAATTCCATTTTGAAAAGACATAAAAACTGTTTTATCGTTTATAATGTTTTTAATACTTTTTAAAGCAGGTTCTAGAGCTGTTGCTTTACACATCACTATCACAGAATCAACTTTTCCAATTGTAGATGGATCTGATGTTGCTGGTACTTTTATAAATCTATCACCACCATGACCATCCATCTTTAGACCATTTTTATTTATTTCATCAACATGCTCTTTCCAAACGTCAATGAGCGTTACATTTAGACCTTTTTCTGCTAGTAGGCCTCCAAATAGACAACCCATTGCCCCTGCACCAAGAACTGCAACTTTTAAATCTTTATTATTCATTTTTAAAATCGAAATATATTTATGTAAAAAAATTATGCAATATATTATGTAACTAATTTATATATGGAATTAAAAATAGAAAAAGGAATTTTCAAAAAATTTAAGTTAGAAGAAATATCAAACGCATTAGAAAAAGGTCTGTCAAAGAATTATGACATTGTAAAAGCAGAAGTAATTGATTGTCCAAATTTAAGAAACTGGGATTGTCCGTCTGAAGGCATGAGTGGTAACCAAAGGATAATCGATGTTGGAGGAGAGCCTTACATGCATGATCCTAAATATCTTGGAACTGAATTTGATTATTCAGAAATCTCTAAAATGATTGGATCAGAAAGATCGTACGCACTTGGCGCAGGATCTGGAGCAATGTCTTGCCTGGATGGACACTGTGGAGAATTGGTTATAAATGAAAACTTTATTACAAAAGAAAATAAATCTTTAATTGCTAGGGTAGGAAAAGATAAAGAATGTATAGTAGAGGATTATGCTGCAAGCAAACATGGTGGGCTAGGTAATGTTTATTATTCAGATGGTGTTAAGGGAAAAGTTATATATTTAAAGATAAAAAAAAGAATTGGAAAACAAGGTTCATTACCTCAATCAATAAGAACAGTTCTTTCAGAAAATCTTAAAATTGGGAATAAAGATCATATTGCTCTTGCTGGCATATTTAGAGTTTTGAATGGAAAAATAAGATCACATGTACAACCAGATTATAAAGATATAAAACATGAATATTATGACCCACAATTGATGAAATGCACAAAAGATTTTCTACAATTTTATGAGCCTGTTGGACCAAAATTACAATGCTATACTGTTTTATGGACTGGTGATCCAACAGGGGGAGAATTAAATTTAAGAGAGTCTGGCGAACATACTCACTTTCACTCATATGAGCATAAGAATGATGCTGGACATTATCATTTTGACGTATCTCCAGATGAAATTGAATATGAAGGATATTTTAATATTGCACAAGAAGTACATAGAGTGAATAATATCTATAAAGAATTAAAAAATATAAAATGAAAAAGATTTATACTTGGGCTGCTCAACCTGCTAACAGAACTCTTACAGTTGATGATCTTAGAAAAGCAAAAGGAAAAAAAAAATTTACTCAAGTCACAGCTAATACAATAGATGAAGCTGAGGCCGCAGAGAAGGCTGGGTTTGACATGATAATCTGCAATGCTTTTAATGTGAAACAGGTTAGAGAGGGATCAAAAAATCTATTTTTAACTGCTGCGCTAGTATTAAATAAGTTTGTCACTTCGGAAGATATCATGAGAGGAGCGTTTGAAGCCCTAGAAAATGGAGCTGATGCTGTAATGACACCTAGAAGTATGAAGATCATAGAAATACTGGCTAATGAGGATGTTCCAGTTATGGGACATCTTGGTTTAGTTCCAAGAAAATCTACGTGGATTGGTGGTTTAAGAGCAGTAGGAAAAAATAGTGAAGAGGCACATGAACTTTTTTTAAAATTTAAAAGATTAGAGGATGCAGGAGCTTTTTCTGCCGAATGTGAGGTTATCCCAGAAAATGTAATGGGAGAAATCTCTAAAAGAACAAATATAGTTACAGTATCTTTAGGTTCAGGAAAGAAAGCAGACGTAATGTATCTGTTCATGGAAGATATATGTGGAGATACTTTAAATCCTCCAAGACATTCAAAAGCTTATGGAAATTTATTAAAATTAAAAAATGAAATAAAAGTTGAGAGAGTTCGAGCTCTTAAAGCATTCAAAAAAGATTCAATGGCAGGAAAATTTCCAGGAAAAAAACAATCTTCAAATTTAAATAAAAAAGAGTTCGAGTCTTTTCTTGATAAGCTTGATTAATAAGTTTCAGATTCTTTTTTGCTTATTGAGCCTTTCATTTTTTCAACTATTGCTTTAGCACCTGCACTCATCGCTCTTTGATCTGCACCAATAGTTACAAAGTTAAATCCTTTTTCGATCATTTTTTGTGCGTACTCTGGTGTTCCATTATGAATTCCTGCACATATATTATTTTTTTTGGCATGCTCTAATATTCTTAATATTTCTGAATAAGCTTTTGTATCTTCTGCTCTGTCAAACCCAGGCTTTTCTCCTATTGCTAAACTTAAGTCAGCTGGACCAATATATATTCCATCTACGCCATCTGTAGACATAATTTCATCTAATTTATCTAATGACTCTTTTGTTTCAATCATAGCTAATTTTAAAATTTCATCATTTGCATGGTCGGCATAATCAGCTCCACCATAAATCAATCCTCGAACAGGACCAAAACTTCTATATCCTCTTGGAGGATACATACAAGCTTGAACAAATCTTTCCGCCTCTTCTTTGTTACTTACCATTGGACATATAATTCCATAACAACCAGCGTCTAAAATTTTCATTATTTGGCCTGGTTCATTCCAATTTACTCTAGCAAGAGGAGTTACATCAGTTGATGAAATTGTTTGAAGCATTGGAAGTGCATTTGTGTAATCAACAAGTCCATGTTGCATATCTACAGTTAGAGAGTCCCAACCTTGATGCGCCATAACTTCTGCTGATACAGTACTTGGTATTTGTAACCATCCATTTACAACAGGCTTACCATCAGCCATCATTTGTTTGACTTTATTTTTTCTCATTAATAATTGAGACCGAAGTGAGTATACTTAACGTTCAAATAATCTTTGATAGCCATTGAACCACCTTCTCTTCCATAGCCTGTTTGTTTTATTCCTCCAAAAGGCACTTCAGCGAAAGCAATTGTTGGATGGTTTACAGCACATGTTCCAGTTTCCATTTTTTCTGAGACTTTGTGCGCTTTTTCTAAAGAATTTGTATAGATATAACTTGCTAAACCAAGGTCATTGTCATTTGCTCTTTTCACAACTTCATCCGTGTCTTTAAAAGTAAGCAATGGAACTAAAGGTCCAAATGGCTCTTCTTTAGCAATTGTAAAATTATCTTTAACATTATCAAAAATAGTTGGTTCATAAAAATACCCTTTGTTAAAACCAGCAGGCCTTTTTCCACCACATAAAACAGTCGCTCCTTCATTTTTAGTTTTTTCTACTAATGCCTCTATTTCATTTAATCTTTTTTCTGTTGTTAAAGGCCCTAGAATTGTATCTTCATCCATTCCGTTACCAACTTTAAGCTTGGTGACTTTTTCAACTAAAGTTTTAGCAAATTCATCTTTTTTACTTTCATGAATATAAAACCTTGCAGGTGATATACAAACTTGACCATTATTTCTAAATTTAGCAGTGATTGCCATGTCAGTTACTTTGTTAATATCTACATCGTCAAAAACAATAAAAGGTGAATGACCACTTAACTCCATGGTAACTCTTTGAACTTTTTCAGCAGCTTGTTTTAAAATTAGTTTTCCAACTCTTGTTGAGCCAGTTATAGAAACCTTTTTTACTATGTCAGATGATATTAATTGAGATGAGATTTTAGCTGGATCACCAGATAATAAATTTACTACTCCTGGAGGAACACCCGCATCATTTATAATATTCATAAGCTCCATTACACTACCTGGAGTAATCACATCAGGCTTACAAATTACTGAACATCCTGCAGCTAAAGCAGTGGAAATTTTTCTTGAAGATAAAACTATTGGAAAATTCCAGGGTATTAATCCAGCAACAACTCCAACAGGTTCATATTTTACATACATTCTTGTATGTTCAAATCTACTTTCAACTATCTGACCATAAATTCTTTTAGTTTCTTCAGAGTTCCATTCAAAAATATCTGCAGCGCCTCCAACTTCCCCTTTTGCTTCTGATAGTGGCTTTCCAACTTCTAATGTTAACCACTTAGCCAAAACATCAGTTCTCTCTCTCATAAGGTCGGCAATTTTTCTTATAATTTTTGATCTTTGCCAAGGTGGAGTATTTCTCCAAACTTCAAGACCTTTTTCTGCAGACTTAAGTGCTTTGTTTACATCTTCTTCACCTGCTTTAGATGCCTTACCTAAAACTTCTTCTGTTGCAGGATTTAAAACATCATAAGTTTCATTATTTTGTGACGCTTGCCATTTGCCATCAATGAATTGTCCAAATTTGCTATACATAATTTTTATTTTGTGGTTTATTAGTTGAATATTTGAGGAGAATATAACTAGAAAAATGAAAAAAATAAAGCTTACTTGCGCACATGCCCTAGTTAAACACTTAATTGCACAGAAAATCTATATAGATGGTAAAGTTGAACCTTTATTCCCAGGAGCTTTTGGTATTTTTGGACATGGAAATGTAGCATGTATTGGGCAAGCTTTAGAGGAAAATAAAGATAAACTTCCAACATTTAGAGGTCATCATGAGCAAAATATGGCTTTAACAGGTGTTGCTTATGCAAGAGCTAAAAGAAGAAAGCAAATTTTTATTGCAACAAGTTCGGTTGGACCAGGATCTACAAATCTAGTTACAGCATCAGCTGTAGCAATGAGTAATAGATTGCCAATTTTATTTTTACCTGGAGACACTTACGCAAATAGAATGCCAGATCCAGTTTTACAACAGGTTGAACATTTTTCAAATCCAGGAATGACAGCTAACGACTCATTTAAACCAGTTACAAAATATTTTGATAGAATTACAAGACCAGAACAAATATTACAGTCACTTCCTCAAGCAATTCAAACCATGTTAGATCCAGCAGAGTGTGGACCTGCATGTTTATCTTTGTGCCAAGATGTGCAAGGTGAAACTTTTGATTATCCTGAAGAATTTTTTAAAGAAAGAATTCATAACATTAGAAGACCTAGACCTGACGATTTTCAAATTAAAAAAGCAGTAGAAAAAATTAAAAATTCGAAAAAACCTATTATAATTTCTGGAGGTGGAGTATTTTATTCTGATGCCATGGATGAGTTAGGCAATTTTGCAACTAAACATAATATACCAGTAACCCAAACAGTTATGGGATACTCAACAATGAAAAAAGATCATTCTCATTTTGTAGGACCAATAGGAGGACTTGGAGGAAAGGCTGCAAATAATTTAGCTAAAGAAACTGATTTAGCAATTTGTATTGGTACAAAATTAGCTGACTTTACAACTGGATCATGGGCGAATTTTGAAAATCCTCAATTTAAACTAGTTTCAATTAATATTGCTAGACACGATGCAAATAAACATTTAGCAGAGGCAGTTATTGGAGATGCAAAAGTATCATTAATAGAATTATCAAATGCACTTGGAGATTGGAGATCATCTGATAATTGGCATAAAAAATCACAAGATGAGCTTAAGTCTTGGAATGAATATGTAGATAAAGAGAGTGGCCCAACTAATCAAGATTTACCAAGTTATGCTCACGCTGTTGGAGCAATTTATAGGAATTCAGATCCAACTGATATAGCTGTTACAGCAGCAGGAGGTTTGGTCGGAGAAGTTGTTCAAGTTTGGCGGCCAAAAGAATTAAATACCCATGAAACAGAGTGGGGATTTAGTTGCATGAGTTATGAAATTTCCGGTGCCCTTGGAATTAAAATGGCAAACCCAGATAAAGATGTCATTGCATTTGTAGGAGATGGTTCATATTTGTTAAACAATTCTGACATATATTCTTCAGTATTAACGAAAAACAAATTAATAATTATCGTGTGTGATAATGGAGGTCATGCTGTTATAAATAGACTTCAATTGTTCAAGGGTGGAAAAGAATTTAATTGTTTATTTAATTCATCAAATGTTCAAGATTTAAAAGAAGTTAATTTTGCTCAACATGCTGCAAGTATGGGAGCAAAATCAGAACATGTTTCTAGTATTTCAGAATTAGAAGAGGCATTTAAAAGAGCTAAGCAGTCAGATATCACTTATGTCATTTCAATCAAAACACATAGTTATGAATGGCTTGAGGGATCTGCTTATTGGGAAAGTCCTACGCTTGAAATACCAACATCAAAAGAAAATGAAGAAGCATTAAAACTCCATAAAGAAGGAAAATCAAAACAGAGACAAGGTGTTTAAAAACTTTTTATGAATAAGGTTTTTAAAATTGGTTTAATAGGTTGTGGACATATCGCTGAAACATATTTTAGAGCTGAAAAATATTTCAATAATATTAAAATTGTTAAATGTGCAGATATAAATGTGAAAGCTGCAAAACGTTGTGCATTAAACTATGGAATAAAATTTTTAACTGTAAATGAACTGCTAAAAGATAAAGAGGTTGAAATTATTTTAAACCTTACAATTCCAAAAGCGCATTATTCAATATCTAAAAAAGCTTTAACAAATGGAAAACATGTATACTCTGAAAAGCCATTAGCAATAAATTTAAAAGATGGAAAAGATTTAATAAAATTTTCAAAGAAAAACAAATTATATTTAGGTAATGCTCCTGATACATTTTTGGGTGGTGGAATTCAAAAATCAAAAGAACTAGTTGAAAAGAACATAATTGGAAAAATTAAATTAGGCAATGCAGTTTTTGCTTTTCCTGGAATTGAGTCTTATCATCCTAACCCTGAACCGTGGTTTGCAAAAAATGAGGGAGGTCCTGTTATTGATATGGGACCGTATTATATTACCGCTTTAGTAAATCTGTTAGGACCTGCAAAAAAAGTAACTAGCACCATCATTCAAGGTCAAAAATATAGAACTATTGGTATAGGACCTAAAAAAGGAAAAAAATTTAAGGTAGAATGTCCAACTACTTATTTATCTACAATCAATTTTAAAAATAACTCCGTTATAAGATTAACATTATCATTTGATGTAATAGCTCATCAAAGAAATCACATTGAATTATATGGAGAAAAGGGCTCAATGATTGTTCCTGACCCAAATATGTTTGGTGGATCAGTGTTAACTTGTAATAAATTAGGGGAAAATTGGAAAGAATTTAAGACTACAAAAATGTCATTGGGACGTATTAATATAAGAACACAAAGTTCTAGAGCTAACGAAGCACCAACTAATGCAAACTATCGAGGAGCTGGATTATCTGAAATGGCATATTCAATTGAGAATAAAAGAAAACATTTATGTAATGGTGAGATATCTTTACATGTATTAGAAATTATTACTTCTATTATGAAAGCAGCTAAATTTGGAACATCTGTGTCAATTAATTCTAACTGTGTAAAACCAAAAAAGTTTTTAGAAAAAGATGCAAAAAAATTACTAAATAAATAGACAGTGAAGAAACATATAGTTATTTCTGATCCATATCCAAGAAGATTAGATTTAATCTTTTCAAAAAAAAAACTTAAGGAATTAAAATCAAAATATAAATTAATAACTGCTCCTAAGTTAAATAAAAAAGTTTTTTATGAAAAAAATATTCATAAAGCTACTTTTATAATGGGTCAGCCAGATCTTGATAAAAATCTTTTATCAAAAGCTTCTAAGTTGAAATGTATTATAAATGTCGAAAGTAATTTTATGGATAATATTGACTATGATTTTTGCTTTAAAAAAAAAATTGATGTCATCGCTACATCACCTGTTTTTTCAAAGCCTGTTGCTGAAATAGCCTTAGGTATGACTTTGTCTATATTAAGAAATATACATAATGCTCATTTTGATTTTGTAAAAGGTAAAGAAAAATATGGTTTAAAGAGTAATTTGAATGCTTCCCTTTTGGCAAATAAAAAAATTGGTTTACTTGGTTTTGGAGATTTAGCTAAGGCGCTTTATCCATTGCTGCTACCATTTACAAAAAATATAAATGTTTATGACCCCTGGGTCCCAAATAAAATAATAAAAAAAGCAGGTTTTAAGTCTATTAATTTAAATAAAATGTTTAGTGATTGTGAGATTATTTATGTTCTAGCAACTGTCACAACTAAAAACAAAAATTTAATAAGCAAAAAATTATTAAATAAAATGAAGCCTAAATCAGTTTTTGTTTTAATGAGTAGAGCAGCAATCGTTAATTTTGTGGACCTAAAAAAAAGAATTAAAAAGGGAGATATATATGTCGCAACAGATGTATTTCCTGAAGAACCTGTAAAAAAAAATGATCCAATTAGAAAGCTTAAAAATATATTGTTTTCAGCTCATAGAGCCGGAGCTTTAGAACAGGCTTTTTTTGAAATGGGTGATATTGTTCTAAAAGATATGAACTTAATTTTAAAAAAAATGCCTCCAAAATTCTGCAAAAGGGCTCAAAGAAAAACGGTAAATCTGTTAGCCTCAAAACCTGTTGCAATTAACTGATTTTTTTATATTTTCTTCACTTATGTCATCAATTAATCAATTACTTCTAGAAGCAAAAAGTGTAACAAAATACTTTGGAACAATAACAGCTCTCGAGAATGTAAATTTAAAGATACATGCAGGAGAATGTCTAGGTGTTGTGGGCGATAATGGAGCTGGAAAATCAACTCTAATGAAGGTTTTATCAGGGCTATACAAACCAAGTGCAGGCTCATTATTCTTTGATGGTAAAGAGAAGATTTTAGAAAGTCCAAAAGATTCTCAAAATTTAGGTCTTGAAATGGTTTATCAAGACTTGGCATTAGCTGGAAATCTTCCTATAGGTGAAAATATTTTTTTAGGGCGTGAACCAACTAAAAATCTTGGACTACTTAAATTTCTAGATTATAAAAAAATTAAAGAACTTACTGATGCGCATCTTGGTAAATTAAAAATTAATGTCAAAAGCGCTGATCAAAAAGTAGAAGAACTTTCAGGTGGTCAAAGGCAAGCAGTTGCAATTGCAAGATCAACAGCATTTAATGCTAAAGTTGTAATAATGGATGAACCAACTGCTGCACTTGCAATTAAAGAAGTTGGTAAAGTTCTAGATCTTATAAATAGTTTAAAACAAACAGGTGTTGGAGTAATAGTTATCAGTCATAGAATGGATGATATTTTTGCCGTGTGTGATCGTGTGATGGCCTTATTCCAAGGAACAAATTTTGCAGAGTCTGAATTATCTAAAACTTCAAGAGATGAAGTAATAGGTTGGATTATGGGTAAAAAATAATTATGGAAAATAAAGATCAAGAAAAAAATTCGCTGTATTTAAAAATAATGCCATACCTTGAAAAGTATGGAATATTATTGCTACTGGTAATAATGATTGTAGTAATGCACTTCCTTCAGCCAGATGTTTTCTTATCCTGGAGAAATGTTACCAATGTATTCAAGCAAATTTCATGGCAATCGATGTTAGCATTAGGTGTGTTTATGGTGATAGTTACAGCAGGGATTGATCTATCGGTTGGATCAATAATGATGTTGTCGTTAATGATACTTGCAATAGTTGCTAAAGCAGGAGCGCCTTGGTACATAGTAGTAATAACGCCTTTGATAGCAGGATTTCTATGTGGTCTATTTAATGGATTAGGAATAACCCTCCTGAGGATGCCTCATCCTTTCATAATGACTTTAGGAACATTGTATATCTTTAGAGGAACAGGAAATTTAATTTCAGGTGGAACACCAATAAGTGGTTTTACAGACGAAGTTAGATATCTTGGTCATGGACGGATTGATTTAACTTGGCTTGGTTTAGAAAAATCACAATATTTACCAGTCAGTTTAGTTCTTATTGCAATTGTTTATATAATTTTTTGGATATTTATGAATAAAACTCGAACAGGAAAATGGATTTATGCAATTGGAGGAAATCCTAATGCTGCAAGAGCATCCGGTATAAACGTTAATAAAATTCTTGTAATAGTTTACTCACTTTGTGGGTTTTTATCTGGAATTGGAGCACTTATTTTAGCTGGACGAACAGACTCAGGATATCCTAATGCTGGATTACAATCTGAGTTAGATGCAATAGCAGCATGCATTATTGGTGGAGCGAGTTTTTTTGGAGGAAGAGGTACAGTTCTTGGAGTTTTTGCAGGTGTAATGATCATGGGTATTTTAAGAAATGGTCTTAATCTGATGGATGTAAGTTCATTTTGGCAACAGGTTCTAATTGGATCTATTATAGTATTAGCGGTATATATAGACGTTCTTAGAAGAGATCTTGGGACAAGAAAATAACACACCTAATAGTTGTAATTGTAAATTTGATTGTCTTTTATAAACAGTTGAATTTTTTTTAAAAATTTTATTAAATTAATTTTTAATAATTATTAAAGGGGTAAAAATATGAGAGAACTAAACAGAAAAATTGTTGTTTTCGTTTCAGCAATTTTTTTATTGATTAGCATGGGGTCAGTATCTTTTGCTGACGGACATGGTAAAAAAATCTTATTCAGTATTAAAGGACCTGGATCTGGAAACCCATTCTGGGCTTCTGTAACAAAAGGTGCTGAAGAAGAGGCAAAAAAATTAGGAGTAAAATTAATTTTAATTGCTCCTCCACAAGAAGGTGATGTACAAGCTCAGATAAACCAAGTTGAGGACCAACTTGCAAAAGGTGTTGATGCACTAGCACTTGCACCCGGAGATCCAAACGCTTTTGCACCAATTGTAGACGATGCTATTAAAAGCGGTGTTCCAGTTGTATTTGTTGATACAAAAGGAATTAATGAAGGTGTAACTTTCATTGGGACAAATAATATGAACGGTGCAGAATTGGCTGCAAAATTTATTTGTGATAAAACTCCAAAAGGATCTGATGTTGCAATTCTTACTGGGATTGAGTCTCAATCGACTGCATTACTAAGAAGAGATGGTGCAATTAAAGGATTTAAAAACTGTGGTTTAAACCTTGTTGCTACTCAAACAGCTGAGTGGGATACTGCAAAAGGTAGATCAGTTACTGAATCAATTATCTTGAAAAATCCTAACATCAAAGCAATCTTTGCTTCTAATGACAATATGGGTTTAGGTGCTATGCAAGCACTAAAAGATGCTGATATGAATGATGTGATCGTTGTTGGTTTTGATGCTACTCCAGATGCTGCTACTAGCATCCTAAAAGGAGAGATGACTGCAACAATAGCTCAGTTCTCATACAACATGGGCGCGTATGGAGTTAAATATGCTCTTGAGCTAGCTAACGGTGGAAGTATTGATCCTAATATTGATACTGGTACACAATTAGTAACAACAGAAAACGCTAACGATTTTAAATAATCTTTAGAAAAATCAAAATTAAAAGGGTGGAATTTTATTTCACCCTTTTTTTTTATATAATATAGTGGCCAAATGCTAATTAAAATTAATCCAATTTTAAGCCCTGAGCTCCTATATCAGTTAAGGGCAATGGGTCATGGTGATAAACTTGTTTTAACTGATGCTAATTTTCCAGCATATTCTCACTCTTTAAATAATAAAGTAATTAGACTAGATGGAGTAGATATTTATGAAGCTACAAAGGCTATTCTTTCTGTTTTTCCATTAGATAGTTTCATTGATTCAGCTGCAAACAGAATGCAGGTTGATAACAAACCTGATGAATTAACTGATTGTCATAAAGATTTTATTAAAGCTGTAAAAGAAACTTCTGGAGAAAATTGGAAGATTGGTTCAATTGAAAGACAAGAATTTTATAAAGAGGCAAAAAAATCTCAATTAATAGTATCAACTTCTGAAATGAGACCATATGGGTGTTTTATATTAACAAAGGGAGTGATTAAACCAGATGGTAGTGTTTGGGTTCTTGATAAATAATGAGCTCAATATGTGTATTTGGAGTATTTGTAGCTGATCTTTGTTTTTTTGCTGACAAAATTCCAATCAAAGGTGAAACAGTTTTAGGTAAAAATCATATAGTTGGTCCAGGTGGAAAAGGGTCAAACCAAGCTATCGCTGCTGCAAGACTTGGTGGAAATGTAAATTTTATAACTAAGATAGGAGATGATCAAAATGCCAAGATGGCTCTTAAGTTGTATAAGGAAGCTGGAATTAATACAGACTCAATAATTCAAGATCCAAATCAGTCAACTGGTGTTGCAGGTATAATGATAAATGAAAAAACAGGGGATAATGCAATTAATATTGTACCTGGAGCTGCTGGTTCTGTATCTAATGAAGATATTGACAACAATATTGAGTTTATAAAAAAATCAGAAATTTTTTTAACTCAACTAGAAACACCTAATGATGTAACTAGTTATGCCCTCAATAGAGCAAAAGAGACAGGATCTATTACAATTTTTAATCCAGCACCTGCATCAGATATAAAAGAAAGTGATTTTAAGTGTATTGATTATTTTACTCCTAATGAAACTGAAGCAAGTTTTTATTTAGGTAAAAAGGTTGAGAGTAAAACAGAAATTGAAGAGTCTGCAAAAACTTTTTTAGAAAAAGGAGTAAAAAATATTATCATTACATTAGGTCCAAAAGGCCTATACTTTGCAAACTCTGAGGAGAGTTTTTTTATAGATGTTTATAGTTTAAAGGATAAAGTTATAGATACCACTGGAGCAGGTGATGCTTTCAACGGAGCTTTTGCATATGCTTTATCCAATAAATTAAAAATTAAAGATGCTCTAGAATTTTCAAATAAAGTAGCTGCAATTTCCACAACAAAAGCAGGCGCAGCTAATGCAATGCCCAATCTAGATGAAGTAGAACTCTATTAGCTATTCTATAATTTTGAAATCAGACTTAAATTTATCAGTAATTGTTAAACCTAAACCTGGTTTGTTATCATCTAAATCTATATATCCATTTTCTGGGGCAGGATCACCTTCAAATATATAATAAAATAATTCATTGCCAATTTCTACGTCATGGACAGGAAAAAATTCAGATATTGGACAATTAAAATTTGACATTGTTAAATGATAATTATGCATTTGACCAGCATGAGGAATAACTGGTACTTGATAAGCTTCTGCCAATGCATTTATTTTATTTGCAATTGTAAATCCACCAACTCTATTATTGTCATATTGAATATAACTGACTGCTTTAATGTCCAACAATTGTTTAAACCCAAATAAGTTGAATTCATGTTCTCCACCAGAAATTGGAATTGCATTCATATTATTTAATTCAGCATATCCATGAATATCGTCTGCTATAACTGGTTCTTCCAACCATCTAGGGTTAAATTTTACCAATTTTGGTATCATCCTTTTTGCATAATCCAGGTTCCAACCCATATAACATTCCATCATCAAGTCAGTATCATATCCAATAACTTCTCTAACTACTTCAGCTAACTCAATATTTTTTTTCATGCCTTCAGGTCCATCTTTTGGACCCCACCCAAATCTCATTTTAAACATTTTAAAACCTTGCTTAACATAGCTTTCAGCTTCTTTTTGCAAGTCCTTGATTGGTTGGCTGTAAAGTTTAGATGCGTAAACAGGAATTTTTTCTTTTGTTCTCCCACCTAATAATTTAAATACAGGTTTATTTGTAATCTTTCCCATTATATCCCAGAGCGCGATATCAATTGCAGAAATAGCTACCATACCCAAACCTCTTCTTCCCCACGCATGTGTTCTTCTGTACATTTTTTCCCAGATATAAGAATAATCAAAAGGATCTTCACCTAGTACTAACGGCGTTAAATAAGTATCGATTGTTTTTTTAACCAACTGAGGTGCGAGTGCCGCGTTTCCAATTCCAATTATTCCATCATCAGTTTCAACTTCACATATTAACCATTCATGAAACCTAAAAGAGCCCATAGCATCTGATTTTTCAAACAAAAGGTCTGATGCATTTGTGCAAAAATTGTTTTGTGGAGGAACTGTTTTACCATTCCATTGATATACCTTGGTACGAATACTTTTTATTTTAGACATTTAATTGTTTTTATTTTCTGCCATTGTTAATGCAATTTTAAATGAATTCAAAGTAGGTTCTAAGTTTGCCACATTTTTACCTGCAATATCAAACGCTGTACCGTGAGCAGGAGTGGTAATAGGTAAAGGTAAACCTCCTTGAACGGTTACACCTCGATCAAATCCAAATGCTTTTAAACCTGATTGTAAAGCATCATGATACATACCAACAATACAATCATGATTTCCATATTTATAAGCAGTAATAAAAGAAGTATCACACGGCAAAGGTCCATCAGCATTAATACCTAGTTTTTTTGCCTCTTCTATTGCGGGTATAATTTCTTCTTTTTCCTCAGTTCCAAATTCAGCATGAGGATTCAGTGCTTGAACTGCTACTCTTGGACTTTTAATACCATTTAATTTCATAGCTTCATTTATAAGTTTAATTGGCTTAATAATTTTTTCCTTTTTTACATGTTCTGGAACTTCTTTTATTGGAATATGTGATGATACCCTTGCTGTCCAAAAATTATCAATAACATTAAATTCACAAAAAAAATTTTTAACCTTTAACTTTTCAGCCATTAAATGTAATTCGTCAGAATATTTATTTCCTCCAAGTTTAAGACTTGTTTTATTAAAAGGTCCAAAGTTTATTGCATGAATTTTATTTTCTTTAGCAAGATCTAAAGCTAAATTTAGCGAAGCTAAGACGCTTTCTCCCGCCTCTTTAGAGCACTCAGATAATTTATAATTATGATTTTTACCATTAGAGATATCTAGAAAAAATTTATTACCCTTCGCAAAATCAATATTATCGAAATCTTCTACAAAATTTAGATTATGTGATTTGCCTGAAATTTTATTTCCACTTTCTAATATATTTTTTTCACCTATGATAATTAAATTAGCCTTGTTAGTGATTTCCTCTGACAATAGTTTTGAGACCAATTCGGGGCCTATACCAGAAGGGTCCCCTAAAAGAACTGCTATGTTAATTTTATTTTGAGCCATTTTTTACTTTACGCTATGTATCAGATTATGTTTATATATTTAAATATAAATTAACTAAAAAGAGGGAAATAATGAAAAAAAGTTTTAAATTATTTTTAGCTGCCGCATTTTTGGTAACTGAATTTTTTGTTGTTGCACTTCCACTTATGATTACTTCTGCAAAAGCAGATGGTCACCCAATTCAAGCTATTACACACGCTGGTTTTGGTGGTGGTACAGACGTAACTACTAGAATGATGTTGTTAAGAACTAGAAGGTATCTAAAACAAGATATGCAATTAGTTAACAAGAAGGGTGGTGGTGGAGCTGCATCTATGGATTACATGATGACTTTACCAGCAGATGGTCAACATACTTTAACTTGGACTACAGGACATGCTGTTTCTATGGCATTAGGAAAAACAAAAGTTAAATTAAGTGATATGCAACCACTTGCTAGAGGAACTGATGATCCTCAATTATTTGTAGTAAATTGTAAAAATGATATTAAAGATGCTAAAAAATTTATTAGCGCTCAAAAATCAAAATCATTAAAATATGGTACTACTCACGTTGGTGGTATTGATGATGTAAGTGCTATCGCTTTTACAAAAAAAGGAAAATTAACAGACCCAACAATTGTTCCTTATAAAGGTGTTGGTCCTATTAAAACTAATCTTATCAAAGGAGATATTGATGTAGGTGTTTTAAACTTAGGAGAAGCTGTAACAGAAATTGAAGATGGTACATTGTGTGTTTCAGTTGTACTTGCTAGTAACAGAATGGAAAAATTAAGTAATGTTCCTACTGCTACTGAGTTAGGAATTCCAGTTGTGCTTTCAACAGTTAGAGGTTTTGTAACAAGAAAAGGTGTCCCAGGCGATAGAAAAAAACAACTTGAAGATGCAATGATTAAAGCAATGGAACATAAATATTTCCAAAGTTTTTTAACTGATATTGGCCTTGATTCAACTAGTGTTGTTGGAGCTGATGAGTGGGGCAAGCAAATGGAAGTCATGCTTGCAGAGATGACTGCTCAACTTAAAGCTTTGGGTTACATTAATTAGTCATAAGAAAGTACATTTTTATGAATAATGTACGAAATAAAAAAAGGGCAAACAAAAGTTTGCCCTTTTTTTTTAAAGATGAATTTAAAGTTTTTTTTGTAATTATATTTGTTTCGACAATATTATTAG
>CACLST010000010.1 GCA_902609675.1 uncultured Pelagibacteraceae bacterium
AATTTTCTGCCACCTTCAAGTTTTCCACTTATTTTTGGATTTTTACTTTGAATATCTGTAATTAAATCTTGATATGTATTTTCCATATATTAAATAAAGTAATAGAATATAAACAATTTTCAATGAGCATAATATCAAACAGTTTAAAAAGAATTAAACCTTCTCCAACAATAGCTGTTACCCAAAAAGCGAGAGAATTAAAAGCCGCTGGAAAAGATGTAATAGCTTTAGGTGCAGGTGAACCCGATTTTGATACACCAGATAATATTAAAAAAGCTGCTGTAAAAGCCATAAGAAATGGTGATACTAAATACACTCCAGTTGATGGAACTCTTGCAATTAAAAATGCAGTTATAAAAAAATTTAAAAGAGAAAATAAACTTAATTATACTTTAGACCAAATAACTGTAGGTACAGGAGGTAAACAAGTTTTATACAATGCATTTGTAGCAACATTAAATAAAGGAGATGAAGTTCTAATACCAGCTCCGTTTTGGGTATCTTATCCAGATATGGTTTTACTTGCTGGCGGTAAACCAAAATTT
This sequence comes from uncultured Pelagibacteraceae bacterium, assembly GCA_902609675.1. GTDB lineage: Bacteria > Pseudomonadota > Alphaproteobacteria > Pelagibacterales > Pelagibacteraceae > Pelagibacter. Next base: position 546 of record CACLST010000010.1, read on the forward strand.
ATAAAATGTGGAGAAGAAAATGGATTTAAATTAACTCCTACCAAATTAAAAAAAGCAATCACAAAAAAAACAAAATGGATAATTTTAAATTCTCCATCTAATCCTACAGGCGCTGCTTATACAAAAAAGGAAATTATTAGTTTAGGAAAGGTTTTACTTAAAAATAAAAAAGTTTTTATTTTAAGCGATGATATTTATGAGCATGTAAAATTTGATAATTTTAAATTTTTTACAATTGCACAAATCAAAAAACTTAAAGATAGAACATTAACTATGAATGGCGTAAGTAAAGCTTATGCTATGACAGGATGGAGAATTGGTTATGCCGCTGGACCAAAAAATATAATTGCCGCAATAAGAAAAATTCAATCTCAATCAACATCAAATCCATCATCAATAAGTCAAGCAGCAGCCGTAGAAGCTTTAAATGGATCACAAAGTTTTATAAAAAAAAGAGCAAAATCTTTTAGCAACAGAAGAAACTTTGTTGTTAATTATTTAAACAGTATCCCAGGAATAACTTGTTTATTACCAAAAGGTGCTTTTTATGTTTTCCCTAGTTGCAAAGGATTGATTGGAAAAAAAACAAAAATCAAAGATGATACAGATTTTGTTCAAAAGCTCCTTGAAAAACAAAATGTAGCTGTAGTACAAGGCTCTGCATTTGGTCTAGACGGTTATTTTAGAATATCTTACGCAACTTCAATGCAAAAATTAAAAGTTGCAATGGCAAGGATCAAGCTTTTTTGTGAGAGTTTAGGCTAATTTTAGTCTTACTACTGACTTTGCAGCATCAACAACAGCAGTTTCTGATGGTAAAAATTTCATGTGTAGAATTTCCTCTGCGTATGTTTGATCTGTTTGCATTGTAAGCCCTAAATCTGGAACCAAATTTTTTGCACTTGTGTCTATGTAACTAAGAAGTTTAACCATAAAATTTGGTAATTCTTTTTTGGGAAGTTTTTTTGCATGGCTTGGAAGATTTTCAGCCATTATTTTTGATAACTCAAGAATACTTCTTACTTCAGATCCAACAATTAATCTTCTACCACCAGCTCTTTTATTTGCTAGAGATAAAACATGTGCTCTAGCAATATCTTTTACATGGGATATCATTACTGAAAACTTTGGTGCAGCTGGAAATTTTCCTTGAAGTAATTGTTTTATATATTCCATGGATGTACAGCTTTTTTCATTTAAAAAATCTCCTAAAACAAAGCCAGGATTGATACAGGTAAGATTATTTTTTAGACCTTTACTTTCCATAAGATCCCATGCAGCCTTTTCAGCTCTTGTTTTAGATACAAAGTAATCAGTAGTTTTGTTCCATTCTACATCAGTCCAATCATTTTCACCAAAAGTGTAAGGATTTGTTCTATTTGGTTTTCTAAACATACATACAATGGACGATGTCTTTACAAAGTGTTCAACTCCTGCATTTATCCCTGCATTTAAAACTCTCAAAGTCCCATCTTTTGCAGCTGGTGTAAGTGACTCTCTATCATTCGATACTTTAAATGGAAAAGGAGACGCAACATGAATAATATATTTGCAACCCTTTGCAGCCTCATTCCAACCTTCATCTTTCAGTAAATCTAATTCTACAAACGATAATTTCTCTGTTGAAACATTATTCTCTTCTAATGTTTTTTTAGTTTGTTCAATTGAATTTTTATTCCTCACTGTTCCTAAAACTTCAAAGCCTGAATTTAATAATTCAATTGCTACATGTTTTGCTACAAAACCACTTATTCCAGTTAATAAAACTTTATCTGGCATTTCTTTGAAAATTATTTAGTTTTTTTCTTTTTCTCTAAACCAAATACTGGAGAGTTTCTAAATCTTAAAACAAGTATTGCTATAGCGATTAAAACAATGGCACCTGCTTCATATAATAATACTTCTGGATTAATTGATTTTCCTTGTAAAATTATAAATCTAGATAGAGCAGTAATTGCAATAAATAATGGGAGAGTTATTTGAATTGACTGACTTTCCCAAAATACTCTTACCATTGCTAAAACTTCTAGGTATAGAAAAAGTAAAAGCAAATCAGCCAAAGTAACTTTTTGAACAACTATCATTTGATATATCTCAATACCAAATGCTATAATTGTAGCAGCAAGTATAATTACTAAAGCTATTAATTGGATTTGTTTTACTATGTTTTCCATGAATAACTTATAAATGATCTTAAATTAATTTGAAGCTAAATATTTTTCAGCTTCTAGAGCAGCCATACAGCCCATTCCTGCTGCTGTAACTGCTTGTCTAAAAATTTTGTCTTTGACATCACCAGCAGCATAAACACCTGGAACATTTGTTTCAGTAGAATCACTTTTTGTAATTAGATAACCTGTATTGTCCATTTCTAATTGATCTTTAAATAATGAAGTAGCAGGGTCATGACCAATAGCTATAAATAAACCATCAATTTTTAACTCTGATATTTCATTAGTTTTAATATTTTTAATTTTCAAGCCTTTTACATTTTTTGGCTCTTCATCCCCAATTACTTCTTCAACAACTGAGTCCCAAATAATTTCAATTTTTTTGTTTTCCATTAATTTTTTTTGTAAAAGTTTTTCTGCTCTTAATTCATTTCTTCTGTGAATTAACTGTACTTTTGACGCAAATTTTGTAAGAAACATTGCCTCCTCAACTGCTGCATTACCACCACCAACTACTGCAACTGTTTTATCTTTGAAAAAGAAACCATCACATGTTGCACATGCCGAAACTCCAAATCCTTTAAATTTTTCCTCAGATTCAATATTTAGCCATCTTGCTTGTGCGCCTGTGGAAATTATAATTGAGTCTGCAGTATATTTTTGCCCACCATCGCCTATCGCTTCAAAAGGTTTAGATTTTAAATTTACTGATTGAATATGATCTTCAACTAAATCAGTTCCCACTGCTTTTGCTTGCTCTTTCATTTGTTCCATTAACCATGGTCCCTGTATAACATCGGCAAATCCTGGATAGTTTTCAACATCAGTCGTAATTGTTAGTTGACCACCTGGCTGCATACCTGCAACTAACATTGGTTTTAGCATAGCTCTTGCAGCATAAACTGCAGCAGTGTAGCCCGCTGGACCAGATCCAATTATTAACACTTTTGTATGTTTAGTTGGTTTTTCATTCATAGAGGTCTATATAGTTAATAATGAGCAAATTAAAAGGTATTTTATTGACCGAGGGTATGCACGGAATGCTGAGCCAGGTTGAAGGCTTAGCTAAAGCTTTAGATATAGAATTTACTCACCACAAGGTTGAACTAAATAATTTGTGGAAGTTAATTCCATCAAAATTTACCCCAATTTCTCAAAGTGTTTATAAAAAAATAAATTACTCAGATTATGATTTAATAATATCTTGTGGCCGAAAAAGTATAATTCCATCTATCCATTTAAAAAGTATTTCAAACAAAAAAGTTTTAAATATCCATATTCAAGATCCAAAAATAAACTTAAATTACTTTGATTTTATAGTAGCCCCAGAACATGATGCAATTAACGGATCCAATGTCATTACTACTAAAGGTGCTCTCCATTATCTTACAGAAAGTGAAATAGTTGAGCATAAGAATTATTTAAACTCTTTTATTAAAAAAGATGACAGAAAAATCTGGTGTTTAATTATGGGTGGGCCTACAAAATACTATGATTATTCAACAAAAAATATGAAACATATTTTTTCAATATTTTACAAACTTTTGAAAAAACATGAATTTCAACTTGTTGTGATACCATCAATGAGAACTCCAATTAATACTATTCACTATGCTAAAGAATTTTTTGGCGAAAATCATACTGTTGTGATGAACGTTGATAAAAAAGCTTACTTATCAGCTCTAGCTATTTCTGAAAATATTGTTGTTACATGTGACTCTAGCTCAATGATTTCAGAAGCTGCTTTAACTGGCAAACCAGTTTATATTGCAAATATTTTGCCTAGAAAAAATGATATAAGATTCCAAAGATTTAGAAATTTATTTAGAGAATTAAATATCACAAGAAACTTTGGGGAAAATATGGAAACTTGGACCTATCAAAAACTTGATGAAGCAAATAGAGTAGCAAAAATCATAAAAGAGAGATTAAATAGCTAATGTCCTATTTAAATTCAATTCTTAATGACTCAAAAAAATTTGACAGTCCTTTCGTACATTGGGAATTAAACAAGCCTCTAACAGATGAACAAATATATGAAATAGTTTCAGCTGATATCACCGATCCTGCAAAACATAATCTCAATTATGATGGTACTAGAGCTATAGATGGAGGAGAAGGAAAATTTAGGGAAGGTATTTCAGATGGTGGGAAGGCCTTAAAATTTAGATGTTTTGTCACCAAGGAAAATAGTAATGAATTCCCAGGACTTTCTAATCTAATTAAAGAACTTCAAAATAAAAAAACATATCAAAAAATATCTGAACTAATTAATAAAGACCTATCAAATTCCTATGTAAGAGTTGAAGTAATTTGTGATCGTGAGGGTTTCTGGTTAAAACCACATTGTGATATCAAAGAGAAACTTATGTCGTGCTTGTTATTTGTAAACAAACATAATGAAAGTGAAGATTTAGGAACTGATTTTTATGATAATGATTTAAAACTAATAAAAACATTACCTTATAAAGACAATTATGGATATTTTTTTTCAAGTGGACCTGATACTTGGCATGGTATGGAAAAAAAAGAAATAATTAAAGAGAGAAGATGCTTACAAGTAAATTATGTTACTTTTAAAACTGATTGGAAGGTAGAAGATTAATCTTCCCAATCGAATCTAGGAAAAGTGTCAAAAACTTTAAAAATTCCCTCAGACCAAGTATTACAAACTTTCGAATAATCCTCATCATTTAAACTTAAACATTTTAAAGAAGCTAATTTATTTTCATCTTTTTTATAAATTGCAAAGTCTATTGGTGGTCCTACAGTTAAATCACTTTTTAAAGTTGAATCCATGGATATTAAAGCACATCTAGATGCATCTCCAATTGATACATTTGGTTTAATAACTCTATCTAGTATTGGTTTTCCATATTTAACTTCACCAATAACAAGATAAGGTTTACTGTCTGCTGGTCTTATATAATTTCCTTGAGGATAAATAAGATACAGTTCTGTTTTTTGTCCTTTTATTTGCCCACCAATAATAAAAGTTGAACCTAAAAGTACATTATCAGTGTTAATTCCCTGAGGAGAAGAGTGCTCAATATTTAAAGATCCAACATATGAAGCTATTTGTTCAAAATCTTTGCAAGTATTTAAATTCATTATTCCAGATGAACTACCCAAATCTTTTTCGATTGATTTATAGACTGCCTGTGATGTTCCTAAATTTCCTGATGTAACAATTACTATTGTTCTATCCCCAACATCATGTGTAAACATTTTAGAATATATATTTACGTTATCCAAACCGGCGTTAGTCCTTGAGTCTGATGCAAATACCAGTCCTTCGTTTGTTTTAATTCCTATACAATATGTCATGATCAATTCTTATTTAAAAATGCTATATTTTTCAAACCTTTTATGTCATAGCTGATATTTAATTTTAGCATTTGTTTTGCAAATTTATTTATTAAAAAATCTTAAATATGGTTACTTCGTTTTGGAAAAACTATGATGCTAAGTCTGCATATGACGGATATTTGACGGACGATAACAAACTTAGAAAGCATGCTAGAATAATGTCAGGTATTCTGGAAAGGCATGGAAAAAAAAAATTACAGGAAATTGAAAAAAATTGTCAAAGCACAATAAGTGCTAGAGGTATAAATTTTAGAGTTTATGCTGCAAATAATAGAGCAGAAGAAAAAAAGTGGCCCTTAGATATTATCCCTAGAATCATACCCAAGTCTCAATGGAATAAAATATCTAGAGGATTAACCCAAAGGGTTAAAGCATTAAACTTATTTATTGACGATGTTTATAACAAGAAAAAAATTTTTAAGGATAAAGTTATACCTAGAGATTTGATATTTAATTCACCATACTATTTGAAAGAATGTGAAGGTTTTTCACCAAAGCATAAAGCTTGGGCAAACATTTCAGGTATAGATTTAATAAGAAATTATAATGGAGAGTATTTAGTCCTTGAAGATAATCTACGCGTTCCCTCTGGAGTATCATATATGCTAGAAAATAGAATGGTTATGAGGGATGTATTTCCAGAATTATTCACAAGATACAAAGTTTCATCAGTTCATCAATATTCTAACAAACTTTACCAAAGTATGGTTGAGTGTATTCCAAAAAAAACAGATAATCCACATATGGTCGTATTGACACCAGGTATTTATAATTCTGCATATTTTGAACATTCGTTCTTAGCAGAACAAATGGGAATAGCTCTTGTAGAGGGTAAAGATCTGTTTGTTGAAAATGATAATGTCTATATGAAAACTGTTAAAGGTAAATTAAAGGTTGATTGTATTTACAGAAGATTAGATGACACATTTCTTGATCCAAAAGTGTTTAATAAAAGTTCTCTAATTGGGGTCCCTGGATTATTCAAATGTTGGAAAAAAGGGAATGTTGGAATAATTAATGCAATTGGAACAGGTGTAGCTGATGATAAAGCTGTTTATGCTTATGTAAACAAAATGATTGTTTATTATTTAGGTGAACAGCCAAAATTAAACCAAGTAGAAACATTTTTATGTGAAAATAAAGTTCACAGACAGCACGTTATTGAGAACATATCAAAGTTGGTTGTTAAACCTGCAAATGCCTCTGGAGGGTATGGAATAATGATAGGTCCTAAAGCTCCAAAAAAAGAGAGAGAAGAAATGATAAAAAAAATAAAACAAAATCCTAGAGAATTTGTAGCACAACCGTTGGAGATATTATCAACAATTCCAACAATCTCTGAAAACGGAATAGAGCCTAGGCATTTAGATTTAAGACCGTTTATATTAAATGGCAAGTCTACTTATGTGACAATGGGAGGACTTACTAGAGTCGCATTAAGAAAAGGAAGTACTATTGTTAATAGTTCACAAGGTGGAGGCTCAAAAGATACAATGGTTGTTGAAGCCTAATTTTCTTGAAGGGGCTTGACCTTTAATTTTTTCGTCTTTAGTGAGTTTATTGCCTCTAAAAATGAATAGGCTGTTGACATATTTGTACAATAAGGAGTTTTATTTGCCAAAGTTCCTCTTCTTAAAGCTACAGCATCATTAATTCTGCTTTCACTATTTCCACCACCTGTATTTATAACTAAAGCAATTTTTTTAGAATTTAAAACATCAACTATATGTGGTTTACCACTACTTACTTTGTTGATTTTTCTACATTTCATTCCATTTTTTTTTAAGATATCTGCAGTTCCTTTAGTAGCCGATAAAGTAAATCCAAGTTTTATAAGTCTTTGAGCAACACCAACAATTTCTTGTTTGTGAGAATCTTTTACAGATAAAAATGCTAGACCCTCAGTAGGAAGAGAGTTTGCTGCAGCAATTTGACTTTTGGCAATCGCCATTCCAAAATCATCATCAAATCCCATCACCTCACCTGTTGATTTCATCTCTGGTCCAAGCAATAGGTCACTGTCTGGGAATTTGTTAAATGGAAATACAGCCTCTTTTACAGCAAATTTTTTATTCGTTTTATATTTTAATTTATATTTTGAAAGTTTTTCACCTGCCATTATTCTTGATGCAATTTTGGCTAATGGTACTCCATTTGCTTTTGATACAAATGGGACGGTCCTACTAGCTCTTGGATTTACTTCAATAACAAATATTTCATCTTTCTTAATTGCAAATTGAATATTTAAAAGTCCTTTAACTTTTAATGCTAAAGCTAATTTTCTCGTTTGAATTTTAATTTCTTTTAAAAGATTATCTTTGATAGAGACTGGAGGTAGACAACAAGCAGAGTCTCCTGAATGTACTCCCGCCTCCTCAATGTGCTGCATAATACCAGCAACATAAACATCTTTACCATCAGAGATAGCATCCACATCAACTTCCATGGCGTGATCTATAAATTTATCGATTAAAATAGGATTTTGTTCTGAAGCTTTAAAAGCCTCATTAATAAACTTTTTAAGTTGGCTTTTATCATGAACAATTTCCATTGCTCTTCCACCTAAAACATATGAAGGTCTAATAACAACAGGCAGTCCGATTTTTTCACTTATTTTAATTGCCTGATCAAATTTGTTAGCAATTCCACTTTCTGCTTGTTTTAAATTTAATTTAATTAATAGATCTCTAAATCTATCTCTGTCCTCTGCAAGATCGATGGAAGTATATTGAGTACCAAGTATTGGTAATTCATTCTCATGTAAAAATTTTGCTAATTTAATTGGAGTTTGGCCTCCAAATTGAGCAATAATCCCTATAAGATTTCCCTTTGATTTTTCTTTTATAATAATATTTTGAACATATTCCTCAACCAGTGGCTCAAAGTATAGTCTATCGCTGGTGTCATAGTCTGTTGAGACTGTTTCAGGGTTACAATTAACCATTATAGTTTCAAATCCAGCTTCTTTTAGAGAAAAGCTTGCTTGACAACAACAATAATCAAACTCTATACCTTGTCCAATTCTGTTTGGACCCCCTCCAAGTATTATTATTTTTTTCTTATTGCTAGGATTTGACTCACACTCTGTATTTAATGAAAAGTTTCTTTGGTATGTGGAATACATATAAGGAGTAAAGGATTTAAATTCTGCTGCACAAGTATCTACCTTTTTAAATACAGGTAAAACTTTTAGCGCAACTCTTTTAGATCTAACAATTTGTTCTTTGATTCCGCTGATTTTCGATAACTTTTTATCTGAAAAGCCGATAGATTTTATTCTATTAAATTCATTATATGTTTTAGGCAAACCCTTCTTTTTTATGTTTTTTTCTTCCTCTACTAGATCCTTAATTTGATTTAAGAACCAAGGATCAACATTTGATAATTTATATATTTTATCTAAAGAAATATTTTTTCTAAAAGCTTCAGCAATCAATAATAGTCTATTCGGAATATTAATCTTTAAATTTTTAATAATATCTTTTTTTGAGTAATTAAAAATATTATCTAATCCAGATAATCCAGTTTCAAGAGAAATCAAAGCTTTTTGAAAAGATTCTTTGAAATTTCTTCCAATTGCCATTGCCTCGCCAACAGATCTCATTGAAGTTCCAAGCACTGCTTTAGTGTCTGAAAACTTTTCAAACGTAAATCTTGGTATTTTTGTAACAACATAATCAATTGTTGGTTCAAATGAAGCTGGAGTTACTTTTGTAATTTCATTTTTTAATTCATCCAAAGTGTATCCCACCGCAAGTTTAGCTGCTACTTTAGCGATTGGGAAACCCGTTGCCTTAGATGCAAGAGCAGAGGATCTTGATACTCTTGGATTCATTTCTATTATAACCATTCTTCCATTTCTAGGATTTATCGCAAACTGAACATTTGATCCCCCTGTTTCAACTCCAATTTTTCTCAAGCAGGCAATAGATGCATTTCTCATGACCTGGTATTCTTTATCAGTTAAGGTTAAAGCTGGAGCAACTGTGATAGAGTCTCCTGTATGGATACCCATTGGATCTACATTCTCAATTGAACAAATAATTATGCAGTTATCATTTTTGTCTCGAACAACTTCCATTTCAAATTCTTTCCAACCCTCCAAAGACTCTTCAATTAAAACTTGATTTTGAGGAGACTCATTCATCCCAGTCTTGACAAGTTTATAGAAATCTTTTTTATTTTTAGCCATTCCTCCACCCAAGCCTCCCAATGTAAAAGAGGGTCTTATAATCGCTGGTAAACCAATTTCTTTTAAACACTTAGGTGCATCCTTAAAATTATTTAAGATCTTTGATTTGGGCATATCTAAACCAATGTCAGACATATTTTTTCTAAATTTTTTACGATCTTCAGCATTTTCAATTGCCTTGGACTTCGCACCTATCAATTCGATTTTATATTTTTTAAGCAGTCCAGCTTTTTCAGCACTTATTGCTAAATTTAATGCGGTCTGTCCCCCCATTGTTGGTAAAATTGCATTGGGTTTTTCCTTTTTAATGACTTCTTCTAAAACAGGAATTGTGATGGGTTCAATATAGGTTTTATCGGCAACTCCAGGATCAGTCATAATAGTTGCAGGATTTGAATTTATTAAAACTACCTCAAAACCTTCATCTTTCAGAGCCTTACAAGCTTGTGTGCCCGAATAATCAAATTCACATGCTTGTCCGATTATTATTGGGCCCGCTCCAATAACTAATATTTTTTTAATGTCTTTTCTTTTTGGCATGTTTTTTTACATTTTGAATAAAGTTTTTAAATAAATATTGACTATCTTGAGGTCCAGGATTTGCTTCTGGATGATACTGAACAGAGAAGATAGGTTTATTTTTTAATTTAATTCCTTCAATAGTATCGTCAAAAAGTGACTTATGAGTAATTTGAATATTTTTAGTTAAGCTTTTTTCTATAACAACAAATCCATGGTTTTGGCTTGTAATCTCAACTGAATTATTTATTAAATTTTTGACTGGATGATTGGCACCTCTATGACCTAATTTCATTTTTTTTGTTTTTGCATTTAAAGCCAAAGCTAAAATCTGATGACCAAGGCAAATTCCAAATATAGGATAATTTAATTTGATTAATTTTTGAACCGTATCAATTGCATATTTTCCAGTAGCTGCTGGATCTCCAGGTCCATTTGATAAAAAAATACCATCAGGTTTTAATTTCACAATTTCATTAGCAGTTAATTTACATGAGACTACATTTACTTCACAGTTATAATCTGAGAAATATCTTAAAATATTTTTCTTTATTCCATAATCAACTGCGATAATTTTAAATTTCTTTATTTTATTCTTTTTATATCCGACATCCTTTTTCCACGTTTTAAACCCGTTCCATATATAAGTTTTTTTTGTTGATACTTCTTTTGCAAGATCTAATCCATTTAAGCCTTGCCATTTAATTGACATATTAATAAGTTTTTTAACGTTGAATTTGCCTTTTTTATTATTTGAAATAGTGCCTTTTGGAGCACCTTTATCTCTAATAAAGTTGGTTAGGCTTCTAGTATCTAAGCCGGTCAGTCCAACAATCTTTTTTATTTTTAGCCATTCATCTAAATTCTTTAATGCTCTATAATTTGATGGAGAAGTAATTTCAGAATTAAATATTGCACCTTTTGTCCAGACTTTATCTGACTCCAAATCTTCATTGTTGGTTCCAACATTTCCTATATGAGGAAATGTAAAGTTTATAATTTGTCCAGCATAAGATGGGTCTGATATAATTTCCTGATATCCTGTTAAAGATGTGTTAAAACAAACCTCTCCAGTTGAAGTTCCTTCATACCCCAGCCCAATACCTTTTAAAACTAGCTTGTTATCTAGAACTAAAATACCTGTGGGAAATTGATTATTAATTGCAATCTTATTTTTTTGTTTTTTGATCAATTACAACTCATGAGTTAAAGGTCTATACAATAAAACCTTTTTTTGCGCAACACATCTAATGTATATTTTGTAAAAAAAATATTTTTCTTTTTGAAGAATATTTTTAATACGCTAAAATTAAATATGTCATTAAGAGAAAGTATAGAGTCAGACTACAAAACAGCTTTGAAATCTAAAGATAAAAATAAAATATCAACTTACAGGTTAATTTTATCCGGTATTAAAGATTTAGATATTAACAATAGATCTGGGGCAGGAAAAAAAGAGACAGATAATGAAGATATTAAGAAGTTATTAAAAAAAATGATTAAACAGCGCTGCGAATCGATTGAATTGTATAAAAAAAATTATCGTAAGGATCTTCAAGATATAGAGGAGCAAGAATTGGAAGTAATTAGCCAATATTTACCTAAACAGATAAGCGAAGAGGATACTAAAAAAATTTGTGAGGAAGCAGTTAAATCAACAGGAGCAAACTCAATTAAGGATATGGGAAAAGTTATGGGTGAATTAAAGAAAAATAATGCTGACAGTATCGATTTTTCTAAAGCAGGAGCAATTATAAAAGAATTATTAAATCAAAAATGAAATACCCAAAAGAGTACTTACAAGAAATAAAAACTAGATTAAAAATTTCAACTGTAGTTTCAAAAACAGTTAGTTTAAAAAAGAGAGGAAAAGAATATGTTGGCCTTTCTCCATTTAAGACTGAAAAAACACCATCATTCACAGTAAATGATGAAAAGGAATTTTATCATTGTTTTAGTACTGCAGAGCATGGGAATATTTTTGATTTTGTAATGAAGACCCAAAATTTAAAATTTGGTGAGTCAGTTAAATATTTAGCAAATTTAGCAGGGATGAGACCTTATACATTTTCTAAAGAGGATGAGATCAGAGAAGAAAAGTGGAACAAATACAAATTGATATATGCAAAATATGTTGAATTTTATCATAAAGATCTTTTTAAAAACCCTTTAGCAAAAGAAGCAAAGGGTTATTTAAAAAATAGAAATTTAACTATTGAAGAAGTAAAGAAATTTAAAATTGGATATGTTTCAAATGATGAAATTTTTAAAGAAGAGATTTTTAAGGAATTTACTGAAAGTGAAATCAAAGAAACAGGATTATTTTATTTTGACGAAAATAAAAAAAAATATGTAAATAGGTTTAGAGACAGAATAATTTTTCCAATAAATAATATTTCAGGTGATCCAATAGCTCTTGGAGGAAGAATTTTAAAAGATAATAAATATCTTGCTAAGTATATTAACTCACCAGAAACTCCATTTTTTAAAAAAGGATCAAACCTCTATAACCTAGATTTTACTAGAAAACTTTCAAACAATATAGATAACATATTTCTAGTTGAAGGTTATATGGATGTAGTTAGTCTTAGTAAAAATAAAGTGGAAAACGTAGTTGCAAATTTGGGTACGTCTTTAACTACAAGGCAAATATTGACTCTTAACCAATTTTTTCAACATATTACTGTTTGTTTTGATGGTGACGAAAGTGGATACAAAGCAGCTTTAAGAGCAGCAGAAAGTTCTATTATTGAATTAAAGCCTGAAAAAGAAATTTCATTTTTATTTTTACCTAACAAACATGATCCAGACAGTTTTGTAAGTGAAAAGGGAAAGGATTTTTTTGAAGATTTCTCTAAAAATAATTCTGTCCCTATTCATATATTTATATTTAATCATTATTTTAAAGAAATGAATGATAACCCTTCATCTAGAGCTATTTTTGAAAAAAAATTAAGATCAATTTCGTTAACGATTAAGGATGAATTAATTAAAAAGTATGTACTTGAATACTTTTTAGAAAAAATTTCTGAATTAACACCAAATACAAACTTTAAATATAATTATAATTACACAAAACTTACTAAATCACTTAAATCAACTCAGAATTATTATAATGAAACAAAGTCTTTATCAGCCATTGACATAAAAGAATTTTCTTTTCTTTATATTTTACTAAAAAAGCCTGAGCTTATAAAAGATAATTTTAACTTAATTGAAAATGTAAAATTATTTAGTAGTGAAAATAAGTTGATATTTGAAGAAATTATTGACCAAACAAATAATTTTGAAAATATTGATTTAGAAAGTTTAAAAATTGACCAGGGTTTGATAGATAGGGTTTTAAAATATGCATCTATTAAGCATATATTAGCAAAAAACTTAAATGATGATCAAAAAATTCTTGAAATTTTATCTGAGATAATAAGGGACCTAAAAAACTATGAGCTTGAGTTGAGAATATCTGATTTAGAATCAAGATTTTCTAAAGATTTAAGCGAGGCAACATTTAATGAGTTAAAAGAGCTCAAAAAACTACAAAAAATCAATTAAATTTGAATCAGAAACCAATAGATTTTTTTAATTTTAGCATTATATACATTCTGAACTTTTTATTGTGGAACGTATAATAACAAAATCATTTGCAAGGCTGATGGGCAGAGGTGTCCATAGAGGTTTCATAACTTACGAGGAATTAAACAAATCTTTAGGTAAAAGAAACTTGTCAGATGAAAATTTAGAACAAGCATTTATTCACATACTTGATGAAAAAATATTACTAGTTGAAAAGAAATCTGATTTTAAAGTTTTAAGAAAGAAAGATAGCGGCTCTAAGGAGGAAGGGAAATCTGTAGAAAAAAGTGATGACCCTATAAGAATGTATCTAAGGGAGATGGGAGGGGTTGAATTACTTTCAAGAGAAGGTGAAATTGCTATTGCAAAAAGAATTGAGGCTGGAAAATATGTAATGTTAAATGCTCTTTCCCAAAGTCCTATTACGGCACAACAATTTTTTGAATGGAATAACAAACTACAAAATGATGAAATTCTAGTTAGAGAAATTATTGATATTGACACCAATTATATGGAGGATGAAGATACAGGTCAAAGTGCAAAACAAAAGAAATCAGATGACGGAAATAATAACCAAAATAGTGAGGAGAGCAATAACACTAATGAAGATGATGAATTCAATCCAACTCTTGCAGCAATGGAAACTGAAATTAAACCTAAAGTTCTTCAAACTGTAAATAATTTAACTAAAGATTATAACAAGCTTATAAAGTATCAGAAAGAAAAATTAGATTGTGTATTAAACCTAAAACAGTTTTCTATCTCTAAAGAAAAAAATTACAAAAAAATCGTAGAAGATATTTTAGAAAACATCAAAACTTTGCAATTATCACCTTCAGTATTAGAGGAATTAGTTCAAAAACACTATGTTGAAAACCGTAAGATTATATCTTTAGAAGGCAATCTGTTGAGATATGCATTGAATGAAAAAATCCCAAGAGATGAGTTTATAAAATTTTATGTTGGAAATGAAATTAATCCTAATCTGAAAAATTTTTTAAATACAAATGAAATTTGGAAAAAATTTTTTCAAAAATATAAAACAGAATTTAAAAATATTAGAGATAGATTAATAGAGACAAGTAACAAACTCGGTATTTCTGTAACAGAATACAAATTAATGGTAAGTAGAATTCAAAAAGGTGAAAAGGAGTCTCGTATTGCAAAAAAAGAGATGGTAGAAGCCAATCTAAGATTAGTTATATCCATCGCTAAAAAATATACAAACAGAGGTTTGCAATTTTTAGATCTAATTCAGGAGGGGAATATAGGACTGATGAAAGCTGTAGATAAATTTGAATATAGAAGAGGATATAAATTCTCTACTTATGCAACATGGTGGATTAGACAAGCGATAACGAGATCTATAGCAGACCAAGCTAGAACAATAAGAATACCTGTCCATATGATTGAGACAATTAATAAAATTGTTAGAACTCAACGTCTAATTTTGAGTGAGTTTGGTAGAGAGGCTACACCCGAAGAGCTCGCAAAAAAATTGAGAATGCCACTTGAAAAGGTAAGAAAAGTGTTAAAGATTTCAAAAGAACCAGTATCGCTTGAGAAGCCAGTTGGAGATGAAGAAGATAGTAGTTTAGGAGATTTTATTGAGGATACAAAAGCGCTAGCACCACTTGAGCAGGCAATTAAATCTAACCTAAGTGAGGCAACAACAAAGATACTTTCAACCTTAACCCCAAGAGAAGAAAGAGTTTTAAGAATGAGGTTTGGAGTTGGAATGAATACTGACCACACTTTGGAAGAAGTTGGCTTACAATTCTCCGTGACAAGAGAAAGAATTCGTCAAATTGAGGCGAAGGCACTTAGAAAATTAAAACATCCCAGTCGATCAAAACAATTAAAAAGTTTCTTAGAAAGTTAATAGGGCCGTTAGCTCAATAGTAGAGTACTGCATTGACATTGCAGGGGTAGTTGGAGCGTAACCAACACGGCCCACCATTTTAATGAGTATCTATAATTGATAAGTATTAAAAAATGATATAATTAAGAATAACTTTTAGGGCCTGTAGCTCAGTTGGTTAGAGCAGTACACTCATAATGTATTGGTCCCAGGTTCGAGTCCTGGCGGGCCCACCAAGAATTTATTTAATTATAAATTCCTCTAAAGATTTAAATAAAGAATTGATATCTCCATTATTGTTTTGAATTATAGATTTGAATTCTTCCTTTTGTGTTCTAGCCAAACTTAAACCTTCAACTATAAGATCTCTAATTAAAGGTCTGTCTGGATTTTTTGTATATATTCTCCAATCAATTTTTATTTTTGGATTTTTAGAAGTTTCTTCTAAGACTGTGTTCACGATTGTATATTTTTCATTTAATTTATTTTCAGAAACTACGTTTATCTTTGGATTGGAGTAATCAACTAGTCTACTTGAAAAACTTTTTAAGAAATAACTTTTAAATAATTTTTTATATTTTATTTTTTGATCTTCAGTAAGTGTCTTTCGATACTTACCTAAAGTATACAATCCAATTCCATTAATATCTACATTTGTATCAGCAATATTATTTAGTTTTATTATTTTGGCCTCAACCGGATCTGAACTTGACAATATCATTGAAGCTTCATTAACTATTTCAGTTATTAATTGACTTGGCTCTTTTGCCTCTAAAGGTATTATAAAAATTGATATTAAAATCAATAAGGAGACTAATTTAGTTTTGAGCATTAATAATTATTGGTTGTCTATTTCTTCCCAATCATCATCACTCATTGTTTCTGTGGTCTCTTCGAGATTTAATATTTTTCTTGTTCTATCCTGTAAATAAAGACTTCTAACTGATGCATAAAGATCTAATGAATTATTTTCAAGGCTTTCAAACGCTTCTAAATTTTTTGCTCTAAAATCAATCCCAGCGGTTAATCTAGAATAATAATAATCAGAATTTTCAAAGTATTTAGTATTGTTTGATATTGTTACATTATACCATGCATCACCACCTGAAAAATTAACTATTGATCCCAAAGAATCTCTTACAGTTGTGGGTCCAAGAACAGGAAGTACAAAATAACACCCTTCTTTAACCCCCCAAGTTCCCAAGGTTTGTCCGTAATCTTCTTTTTTAAGCTTATTTAATCCATAATAAGATGCAACATCAAAAATTCCTGCTATCCCAAGAGTTGAATTAATTGAGAATCTTAAAGTATTAATTCCTGCCTCTTTAAGTTCTCCTTGCAAAATGTTATTTGGTATTGTTATTACATTTGTCAAATTACTTAAAGCGTTACTAGTACCAGATCTAATTGGCTTTGGAAGATATCTATATCCTTTGGCGATAGGTTTAAAAAAGATTTTATCTAATCCTTGATTGAACGCAAATATACCTCTATTCACAGTTTCAAAACAATCTTTTACCTCAGTGGTTTGTTCTTTAACTTTACTCTTAATCTCTAAAGTACCATCTGATCCTGCATGGGTACTTAAAATCATCATTTGAGAAATTATTATAATTATAAATACTTTTAAAATCTTTTCCATTAATGCTGTTTATATTATATCCTCTATTTATTTAAAGATTTAATTGTTTGAAATAATGCAGAAAAATGTTGAAAAAATGACCTTTAATTATTCACCTAATTTTGATCTAAAAAAAAGAGATAAAAACAAAATAAAGTATATAATTTATCATTATACAGGAATGAAAAATGATAAATTGGCAATTAAAAAATTAACTAGTCCTAGTTCTAATGTAAGTTGTCATTATTATATAAACGCATACGGAAAAATTATTCAAATGGTTCCAGATTTATATGTTGCGTGGCATGCAGGAAAATCAAATTGGGGTAATCACAAATCCTTAAATCGCAATTCAATTGGTATTGAAATTTCTAATCCTGGTAATGAACATGGTTACAGAAAATTTAGTAGTAATCAAATAAAATCCTTAATTAAAATTTCAAAAATATTAATTAAAAAATATAGTATTGATAAAAATAAAATTTTAGGTCATTCCGATATTGCTCCACTAAGAAAAATTGACCCAGGCGAAAAATTTCCTTGGAAACTTTTAAGTAAAAAGAAAATTGGAATTTGGCATAACATGAATTCAAAAAAACTTAAATCTTTTAGAGGAAAAAAAACAAATTTAGATTTAGATAAATTTTTAATTTATTTAAAGAATTTGGGATATCACATGGAGTACTCTAGCTTATATGAATTGAGAAAAATTGTAAAAATTTTTCAGATGAGATTTAGACCAGAGATGATTGATGGAAAACTGGATACAGAATGTTATAAGATAGCTAAATCTCTCTATAATCTTAAAAAATAAACTATTGAAGTTTATTAAGAATTTAATATTGTTCATTTGCCAGATAAAAGACTTATCGCTTTAATTTATTAAAGAGGAAAGTCCGGGCTCTACAAAGACACAGTGCCAGTTAATGGCTGGCGAGGGTGACCTTAGGGATAGTGCCACAGAAAATAAACCGCCTTATCAAGGCAAGGGTGAAAAGGTGTGGTAAGAGCACACCGGCTAAGTTGGTAACAGCTAGCGCATGGAAAACCCCACTGGGAGCAAGACTGAGTAGAGATGACACAGTTAGAAATAACAAAAAGCAGTCTTTGGCTAGTCATCTGGGTTAGTTGCTTGAGCCTTAAAGTGATTTAAGGTCTAGAGAAATGATAAGTTTAAAAGACAGAACCCGGCTTATATTTTATCTGGCATTCACAAGTTAAGAAACAATCTAAAAAAAAATTACCTTTTAATCATAAAAATTAAAAAATATTTTTTAGAACAAAGTAAGAATAAATAATTCATTTTATATGTTGACGGTATAATATAAAACCCATATGATCCCATAAAATCCCAAAAAGGGAAATTATGGATTATGTTTTTATCAACCTACGAAAACAAATTAGACAAAAAAGGAAGGGTATCCGTGCCTGCTAGTTTTAGAAGCTATCTCTCTAATATGGGATACAACGGAATCATATGTTTTCCATCATTTAATAATCAATCAATCGAAGCTTGGCCTCAAGATAGAATTGAAAAAATTTCAAATGCAATAGACACTTTAAATCCATTTGAGGATAAGAAAGATTATTTTGCAACCTCAATACTATCAGAAAGTAATAACTTACAATTTGATAGTGAGGGAAGAATTCTCATTACAGAAAAATTATTAAGACATGCAAAAATTAAAAATAGCATGTTATTTGTTGGTCAGGGAAAAACCTTCCAAATATGGGAACCAACAAGTTTTGAAAAATTTAGGGTCACTGCTAAAAAAAAATCTAACATTAATAGAGCTAACCTTAAATGGGAGCAAAAACTTAATAACTAAATGGGGGATAAATGACAATTAATTTTAAGGCACCAGATATAAAAGAGTTGAAACCAAGAATATTAGTCCTTGGGATCGGAGGAGCGGGAGGCAATGCAATCAATGGAATGATAGAGTCAGGTTTACAGGGAGTAGAGTTTATAGCCGTAAATACCGATGCTCAAGATTTAAGACTAAGCCATGCACAAACTAAAATTCAAATGGGATTGAATTTAACAAAAGGATTAGGTGCAGGAGCAAAATTAGATATAGGTGAAGCTGCTGCTGATGAGTCATTAAATGAAATTGTTAACGTTCTTCAAGGAGCTAATATGGTTTTCATTACTGCAGGTATGGGTGGTGGAACGGGAACTGGTGCAGCACATGTTATTGCTCGTGCTGCAAAAGAATTAAATATACTCACAATAGGTGTAGTAACTCTACCTTTCCTATATGAAGGTCCCTCAAGAATGAGAAAGGCAAATCAAGGTCTTGAAGAATTAAGAAAGCATGTGGACACCATTATAGTGGTTCCAAACCAAAATTTATTTAAAATCGCAAGTGAACAAACTACATTTGAAGAATCTTTTTTACTGTCTAATGATGTATTAAAGCATGGTGTTCAAAGCATTACAGATCTTATGGTAAGACCTGGTTTAATAAATTTAGATTTTGCTGATGTTGAAACAGTTATGAGTTCGATGGGTAAGGCCATGATGGGTACCGGCCAGGCTGAAGGTGAAGGTCGAGCAGTTAAAGCTGCAGAAATGGCTATAAGTAATCCTCTTATAGATGATTATACATTGAAAGGGGCAAAAGGTTTGCTTGTTAATATTACAGGTGGAAAAGATCTTAAACTTTTTGAAGTTGATGAGGCTGTCAATAAAGTAAGAGCTGAAGTAGATCCAGAAGCAGAACTAATAATTGGAGCAATTACAGATGAGAATCTTGATGGTTTAATGAGAGTTTCAATTGTAGCAACTTCCTTGGATGGACAACAACCGGAGCCAAAATCAGTGATAAATATGGTTCATAGAATACAAAATAGAAATCCAGGATATTCTGATTTTTCCAATACTAGTTCTTCTCAAGCTTTTACATTTTCAAACCAAAATAGTTCTATAATGACTAGTGGTGCAAATGCACTTAAAATTGAAGAAGAAGTAAAAGATGAAGTGGAGAAAAATCCAACATCTGAAATCAATAATTCGGAAGATTTATTAAATTCTTCGAATATTGATAATGAAACTAACCCAGTTAAAACTGAATTATCTACAGTTTCTGACCACTCGATTGAAAGAGATGAGAGCGATTCCTCTCCATCAAATGGGCTAGAGAACTTTGATTTTGATGAAGAAGCTCCAGAGCTGTTTAATTCGGATGGATCAATTAATGAAACTGATGAAGAGACCTCTTTAATAAATGAAGCAAATGAAACAAAAGAGGAAGAAGACGATTTAGAAATTCCAGCATTTTTGAGAAGACAAAAAAATTAATGGTCTTCAAAAAAATAAATGAATGCCACCATAAATCTGGAAAGCAAACATTTTCCAGTTCTGCTAAATGAATTAATTAGCATTATTTCCCCTCTTTATGGTGGCACATTTATTGATTGTACTTTTGGCCAAGGTGGATATGCAGAAAAAATTCTTGAGCATAAAAAGAACGACATTATTGCATTAGATAGAGACAAAGAAGTTTTTAATAATACACTTAAACTCCAAAAAAAATATAAACAAAGATTTAAATTTTATAATCTTAAATTTTCTCAATTAGATCAAATCAAATTAAAAAATAATGAAATTAAAGGAATAATTTTTGATTTAGGTTATTCACTCAACCAAATTAAAAATTCTCAAAAAGGTTTATCATTTTCTGATAAAGGAAAACTTAATATGAAAATGGGTATAAATGATTTTTCAGCAGACGATGTTATATCTAAGATGGATGAAAATAATCTCACAAAGGTATTCAAAGTTTTTGGTGACGAAAAATATTCAAAAAAAATTGCAAAAGAAATAGTAAAGAAGAGAAAAGTAAAAATTATAAAAACTGAGGATTTAGTTAAAATAATAGATGGTATAAAAAAATATCAAAAAACAAAAATACACAATTCTACTAAAGTTTTTCAGGCTTTAAGAATTTTAGTAAATAAAGAAATTAGTGAATTAATAAATGGCTTGGTTAATTCATTTAATTTAATTCCAGTTGGAGGTATAATAGCCGTAGTTACTTTTCACTCAATAGAGGATAAAATTGTCAAATTTTTTTTTAAACATTACTCTGAGCAAAGAAATTCCTCAAGATATTTTCCTGAAGCAGAAATTTCAGAAAGATGTTTTAAATTAATACATAAAAAACCTATTTTACCGAGTTCAAATGAGATAAAGAAAAACCCACCTTCAAGATCAGCTAAATTAAGGTATGGAATTAAAATAAATAAAAACTGTGATTTCAATGACTTTAGAGAAAAATTTAAAAATTTAATTTATGTTGAGAATTTAAGATAATTAAATGAAAAAATTATTTTTTTTTACACCTATAATTGTTTTAATATTTGCAACTACTTTAACTAAAAATTCAACAAAAAAACTAGATAAAGAAATTTTTCAATTAAAAGAAAATATTAGAATATTGGAAGATCGTTATGAACTTACTCTACTTGATTATAGTATTTTAACTTCACCGAAAAAACTAATGGAATATCAACAATTTTATTTTGAGGACAAATTTATACAAAAGAAAATAGAAAATCTGCGCAAAATTGAATTTTTTAAAGATAAACTAAAAATTGAAAAAATGGTTAAAATTAATGAGTGAATTAGATAAACACTCTCAAGGTTTTGATAAACATAATGAGAGTTTTTCATTTAAAGAAAATAAGTCTTATCTCAATATATCTTTTGAAAGAATAGCTTTTATTTTTTTTGTATTTTTTTTCCTAGCGATTATTTTTTCATCAAAAGTAATATTGTTGAGTATTAAAAAAATACCTGAAATTCAAAAAGTATTAAAAAAAGAAAACTTCAGATCTAGTATTCTAGATAATGAAGGAAATATTTTGGCTAAAAGTGTTCCAGTAGTTAATTTGGGTATTAACCCCAATCTAGCAATTGACAAAGAAAAATTATTAATTTCTCTCAAATTAATCTTTCCTAATAAAAGTTTTGATAAGGAAATGTATGGAAAGAAATTCTTTTATGTTAAAAAAAAAATTAGTCCAAAAAAACTTGAGCAGATACTACTTTTAGGTGATAAATCCTTTATTCAAGAGGATAGCATAGCAAGAATATATCCTAATGGAAATCTATTTAGTCATGTAATTGGTCAAATTGATAATGATAATAATGGCATATCAGGAATCGAAAAAACTTTTGATTATGAACTTACAACCACAAAAGAACCTCTAAAATTAACTTTAGATAAAGACCTTCAATATTTAATTAAAGAAGAGTTATTAAAATCCAAAGATATATTTCAAAATATTGGAAGTGCTGCAATCTTAATGAATATTAATAATGGTAATATCTTATCAATGGTTTCTCTTCCTGACTTTGACCTTAACAAAAGAGAAAAAATATCAGATGTAAAATATATTAATAGAGCTACAAAAGGTGTTTATGAATTTGGTTCTGTTTTTAAAACATTTACTTTAGCTGCAGGTCTACAATACAATGTTGTGGAACCAGAAACAGAATTTAAAAACCTTAAAAAAAGAATTACATGTGCTGGAAATTCTATCTCTGAGTACGATGACAAAATACCATCAGATTTAACTGCTGAAGAGATTTTGATAAGATCAGGAAATATTGGTTCAATTAGAATTGCTGAAAAAGTTGGTATTCAGAATTATAACGAGTTTCTTCAAACTATTGGAATTATTGCAAATTTAGAATTCGATATCCAAGAAGTAGGCGCAACCCAATTAGGTAGATGGGGAAAATGTAAACTTGCAACAGTTGCTTTTGGCCATGGAATTGCAACAACTTTATTACAACTTTCAAAAGCATATTCAATCATAAGTAATGGAGGATATGATATAACTCCTTCATTGTTAAAGAGGGAAAAGTTACAAAGAAAAAGAATACTTAATGAAAACTTATCAGAAACAATAAATATTATTTTAAGAAAAATTGTATCCACAAAAGATGGAACCGCAGGTTTTGCAAATGTAAAAGGTTATGAAATAGGGGGAAAAACTGGTACTGCTGATCAACCATCAAAAGGTGGCTATTCTAAAAAAAAAATTAATACTTTTGCCTCAGTATTTCCAACTTCTGATCCAAAATTTGTATTAGCTGTAATGTTGGATGAGCCAAAAGCAAACAGAGAATTTGTCTATCATTATAGAGATGAAAGATATCCTTACAAAGGTAATTGGAGAAATACAGCAGGTTGGACCACTGTCTGGATAACAGGTCAGATCATGGATAAAATTGGGCCAATTTTAGCCACAAAATATTAAGACCGTAAATCATGTTACTCAAAGACTATTTTCCAAATCTTCAAAAAAAATACCATAAATTAAGTTTTAGAGGGATAGCCTTTAATTCTAATCAAGTTAAAAAGGGATATATTTTTTTTGCATTTAAAGGAAGTAATACAGATGGAAATTTATTTATAAAAGACGCTATTCAAAATGGATCAAAAATAATAATTTCTGATAAAGTAAAAACAATTGGTAGTGAAAATAATATTTTATTTTTAAATGATAAAAATCCTAGAAAATTACTATCTCAATTCAGTTCAAAAATATTTAATAAAAAACCAAATAATCTAATCGCAGTTACAGGCACCAATGGAAAATCATCTATAGCAAATTTTTATTTTCAAATTCTAAATTTAAATAAAATTAAAGTAGCCTCCATCGGGACATTAGGTGTTGATGGTATAAATATAAAAAACAAATTTTTAAATACTACATTTGATACAATACAATTAAATAAAATCTTACAAAAATTAAAAGAAAAAAAAATTGCAAATGTTATTTTGGAAGCCTCCAGTCATGGATTAAATCAAAATAGATTAGATGGTTTAAAATTTGATATTGGTATATTTACGAATTTATCTAGAGATCATTTAGATTATCACAAGTCTTATAAAAATTATTTAAATTCAAAACTAATATTATTTAAAAAATTATTGAAAAAAAAGTCTTATGCTATTTTTGATGAAGGTTTAAAAATTTCACCAAAATTGAATAGAATTACTAAATTAAATAAAATAGAAAAATTTACAATAGGAAATGCCAAATCAAGTTTTGAAATATTAGATCATCAATTTTTAAAAAATGAACAGAAAATATTATTCAGATTTAATAAAAAGAAATATTGTTTTTCAACTAAATTAATTGGAAGAGTTCAGATTAAAAATTTACTAATGGCAATTATGGCTGCAATGAAAAGTAAAATTTCATTAGAAAAAATTTTAAAAATTACTCAAAAAATAAAGCCAGTGAATGGAAGGTTAGAAAAAATTGGAAAACTTTATAATAACGGTATTGTTATTCTTGACTATGCTCATACACCAGATGCTTTAAAAACTTGTATTAAAAATGTGAAAGAACAATTTAAATTAAGAAAAATTAACCTGGTCTTTGGATGTGGGGGAGAGAGAGACAGGCCCAAAAGAAAAATAATGGGTAAAATTGCTAATAAATATTGTGATAAAATATATTTAACAGATGACAATCCAAGAAGTGAAGATCCAAATAAAATAAGAAGAGATATCAAGTCTAATATCTCAAAGAATAAAATATTAGAAATACCATCAAGAGAAAGTGCAATAAAATCTGCAATTTTGGATATTAAGTCAAACGAGGTAGTTATCGTCGCTGGAAAAGGGCACGAAGTCTATCAAGAATATATGTCTAGAAAGTTTTTTTCAGATAAAAAATGTATTGAAAAATTTATTAAGATTAAAAATAAATCTTTAAATAGAAATTGGAAATCAAATATTATTTCAGAGATTACCAAAAAAAAAATGGAAAAAAATATTAATATTAATGAAGCTTCAATTGACTCAAGAATAACAAAAAAAAATAATATCTTCTTTGGCATAAAAGGAAAAAACTTTGATGGAAATAAATTTGTTAGTCATGCTTTTAACAATGGAGCCTCAATTTCAATTAACGAAAATAAAAAAAAAAATAAATTTAAAAACGATATATATGTAAAAAATTCGTTAAAGACCTTTTCAGAAATTGGAAAAATGATAAGAGCATCATCTGATATTTCAACTATAGCAATCACAGGATCTTCAGGTAAAACTTCTTTAAAGGAGATGTTGGGGCAAATGATGAATAAAATATGTCAAACATCTTATTCAAAAAAATCATTTAACAACAAATATGGAGTTCCGATTTCTTTATTTAATATAAACAAAGAGGATAAAATTGGTATCTTTGAAGTTGGAATGGACAAGAAAGGAGAAATTGATTTTTTAACAAAAAAGATAATGCCTAATGTTGGTGTAATTACTAATATTTCATACGCACATATTAAAAATTTTAAAAATCTGAAAAGTATTGCCAATGCTAAATCAGAGATAATTAATAACATTCTTGAAGATGGTACTATCATATTAAATGCAGATGACAAATTTTTTAAATTTTTAAAATATAAATCTATTTCAAAAAAATTAAGAATAATTTCATTTGGAATTCAAAAAAAATCAGATGTGAGTTTGATTAAAATAAAAAGAGGGAAACTCAGATCTGTAATTTATATAAAATATAATCAAATAAAATTGAAATTTGTTATTAAAAAAAATTTAGAAAACTATATATATAATATTTTATCAACTTTAGCAGTCATATCTATATATTTTGATTTAGAAAAATTAGATAAATTTTTCTTTAATGATTATCAATTTCCAGAAGGAAGAGGAGATTTAAATATAATTAAGTTAAAAGAAAAAACAATTAACCTAGTCGATGAAAGTTATAATTCTAACCCTTTATCACTTCAATTTGCATTAAGTAAATTAAATAGCATGAATTCTAAATCTAAAAGAAAATTAATTCTTTTAGGTGATATGTTAGAACTCGGTAAATATTCTAAAAAACTTCACATAGAAGCTGCTAGGAATATTAATGCTACTAAAATTGACAAAGTTTATGTTTACGGCAAGAATATTATTGAAACATTTAACAAAATTAAACCACAAAAAAGAGGAAAAATATTAAATTCAAAAAAAGATATCTTAAATTTTATGATAAATGATATTAAGAATGGTGAATATCTAATGATTAAAGGTTCTAACTCCACAGGACTGAATAAAATAAGTCAAAGCTTAAAACTAGGTGAAATAAATGCTTTTTAGTCTATTTTCCAACTTAGTTGAAATTTTTAGTTTTCTTAATGTTTTTAAATATTTGACTGTAAGAACAGGTCTATCAATGTTTACATCGATGATAGTAGTTTTTTTAGTTGGAGGTCCGCTTATCAATTATTTTTCGTCACATCAAATTCACGAACCAATTAGGGAAGATGGACCAAGTGATCATATAGTTAAAAAAATAGGAACACCAACAATGGGAGGTCTTATGATTTTACTAGGTATTTTCTCAGGAGTTCTTTTGTGGGGTGATTTTTCAAACCCCTATAATTGGTTCTTACTTTATGTAGCTGGATCTTTTGGATTACTTGGAGCTTACGATGACTATCAAAAAATTAAAAAAAATAATTCGAACGGCATAAGCTCAAAGTTAAAGATCATATTTCAAATTATTTTAGCATTAGTTGGAATTTTTATTCTTTATTTTTATAGTGGATCTAATGAGATTGAAAATTTGTATTTTCCATTTTTTAAAAACTTAATAATTAATTTAGGGTGGTTCTTTATTCCATTTTATTTATTTGTAATTGTAGGTTCTTCAAATGCTGTTAATTTAACTGATGGTCTAGATGGTTTAGCTACAGTGCCTGTAATATTAGTTGCAGCATGTTTTGCTTTTATTAGTTATGTGACAGGTAATATAGTTTTTTCAGGATATTTACAAATAACATATATTCAAGGAGTAGGGGAGGCCTCTATTTTTTGTGGTGCAATAATAGGATCTTGTTTAGGTTTTTTATGGTTTAATGCTCCACCTGCTAAGATATTTATGGGTGATACTGGGTCCTTAGCATTAGGTGGATCATTAGGGGCAGTTGGTATAATTACTAAACATGAAATTGTTCTTGCAATTACGGGTGGACTGTTTGTCTTAGAAGCTATTTCAGTAATTGCACAAGTTATATCGTTCAAACTAACTGGTAAAAGAATATTTAAAATGGCACCAATACATCATCATTTTGAAAAAAAAGGTTGGCCTGAATCTACTGTAGTTATTAGATTTTGGATAATATCAATTATTCTAGCAATGATAGGTCTTGCAACATTAAAACTAAGATAATGAATGAAAGACAAATCTATTTTAAAAATAAAAAAATTTTAATTTATGGATTAGGAAAATCTGGAATTGCCTGTTTTAATTTTTTAAAAAAAAATAATACCTGTTTAATATTTGACGATAATAAAAATAATATTCCAGCTGACTTAAAAAAAAAATTAATAAATATTCGTAAATTATCAAAAATAAATGTTGATTTTATTGTTCTAAGTCCAGGCATAGATATTAAGAAATGTAAGATTTCAAGTTACTTGATTAAAAATAGGTCTAAAATTATTTCAGAGCTTGATATATTTGAAATTAGTTATCCAAACATAGATAAAATTACAATTACTGGAACAAATGGTAAATCGACTACTTCAAAATTGCTCTACGAAGTTTTAAAAAATAATAAAAAAGATGTAAGATTAACTGGAAATATTGGATATCCAATATTAATAGAAAAAAAAATTAAAAATAACACAATTTTTGTAATTGAAGCATCTTCTTATCAACTTGATTATAGCAAATACTATAGATCAAAGTATTCGATTATACTTAATCTCAATCCAGATCATCTTGAAAGGCATCTATCTTTTAAAAATTATGCTGAGGCGAAATTTAAAATAGTAAAATCTCAAAATAAAAATGACTATGCTTTTATAGATAATCAGAATAATTTTCTAAATAAACTAATTGAAAATTATCAAATAAAATCAAAAGTTATAAAAATAAATTATTTAAAATATAAAAAATATTTTAAAAAGATAGATAATACTTATTTTAACAATTCTAGTAATAGACAAAATCTTAGTTTTGTTCTAAGTATTGCCAAGTTATTAAAACTAAATTTAAAAACAGTTTTAAATACTGCCAATAAATTTAAAGGGTTAGATTATAGACAACAAATAATCTACAAATCAAAAAAATTGTTAATTATTAATGACTCAAAATCTACTAGTTTTTCATCAACAGCCCCTTTACTTGAAAGTTACAAAAATATTTATTGGATATTAGGAGGCCTTGCTAAAAAAGGAGATAAACTTAAATTAAAAAAAAAATATTTTCCAAATATAAAAGCTTATGTTTATGGAAAAGATCGAAATCTTTTGATTAACTCACTACCAAACCAAATTTCTTATGAATCTTCATCAACACTTATCAAGATTATGAAAAATTTAAAGAATAATATTAAAAATGATAATACTAAAAAAGTAATTCTTTTTAGTCCATGTGCTGCTTCTTTTGATCAATTTAAAAACTTCGAGGATAGAGGTAAATTTTTTAATAAAATTATAAAAACTGTATTTAACAAAATCAGAACATGAATAAATATTTGGATAATTTTTATGACTGGTGGAAAAATATAGATAAATTTATATTATTCATAATTCTTACTTTATTTTTACTAGGTCTTTTCTTTTCTTTAGTCTCTACTTCTCTGATAGCTTCGGATAAATTAGATACTAAATCATATTATTTTTTTTTTAAACATTTTGCTTACATTATTTTAGCAATAGTAATTTTGATTATATTATCATTTTTCAATCAAAAAATTTTAACAAAATTTTCATTGATTTTATTCTTGGTTGCATTTTTAAGTTTGTTGTTAGTTCCTTTCCTCGGAACAGAGGTGAAGGGATCAAAAAGATGGCTAGATTTGATGTTTTTACCAAGATTTCAGCCTGTTGAGATTGTTAAACCTTTTTTTATAGTAGTTTTATCATTAATGTTAACTATTCAAAATAGACGATTATATTTCAAATACTTCTTAAGCACTTTATTCATAGTTCCAATATTATTATTACTTGTTTATCAACCTGATATCGGTCAAACCCTTTTAATATCGATGGTTTGGTTAGCTTTAATTTTCATCTCTGGAATAAATATTTTTGTATTTTTTATATTCTTCTTCGTCGTTGGTTCAACTTTAAGTTATTTGGTATTATTTGTTCCAAAATTTGAATATATAAAAATCAGACTTTTAGCTTTTTTAGATTCAAGTTCGAGTAACAATTACCAAGCTGAAAAAGCAAGTGATGCAATTATAAATGGCGGTTTTTTTGGTAAAGGTATCGGAGAAGGTACTTTGAATTCAAGAGTCCCTGAAGCACATACAGATTACATAGTTTCAGTTATATCGGAAGAGTTTGGTGCAATTATAGTTATTGGAATATTATTTTTATATTTAATTTTTTCTTATAGAGTAATAAAAAAAGTCAATTTTCTAAACGATGATTTATATAAACTTATTTTAACTGGATGTGTTTCTTTAATTTTGTTACAGACTTTTATTCACATAGGTGTTAATATAAGAATTCTTCCAACCACTGGAATGACTTTACCTTTTTTAAGTTATGGAGGATCATCTATAGTTAGTACAGCGATTTTATCAGGATTAATATTGAATTTAACTAAAAGAAAATTAGATTAACTGATGAAAAAAATACTTATTGTAACAGGTGGATCTGGTGGGCATGTAATCCCATCACTAGGTATATATGATGCTTTAAAAGATGATTTTGAAGTAAATATTTCAACAGATTTAAGAGGATCAAAATTTATTAATGATAAAAATTATCATTATTCATTGATTGATGTACCAAATTTATTTTCAAATTTTTTATTACTACCGTATAATTTAATAAAATTTTGCATCTCAATAATAAAATCTTACAAATACCTAAAATTTAATAATTTTAATATTATAATTAGCACTGGTGGTTATATGTCTCTACCTTTATCCTTAGCTTCAAATTTCTTGAATATAAAAATTTATATCTTTGAACCAAATTTTGTTTTAGGAAGAGCAAACAAATTAATGCTTAATTTTGCTAAAAAAATTATTTGCTATGAAAAAAATTTAAAAGGTATTTCAAAAAAATTAACAAATAAGATTTATTTGGTCAAACCATTACTTAGAAAAGAAATTTATAAATATCAAAAAAATGAAAAGACAACTATTGCAGAAAAAAAGAAAATATTAATTATCGGTGGAAGTCAGGGGGCAAAATTCTTTGATGAATTTATTACTAAAATTATTATAAAACTTTCAAAAATAGAGAAAATTCAAGTTTTGCAACAAGTAATTAATCAAAATTCAAAAGAAAATATAAAAGAATTCTATCAAAAAAACCATATAGAGCATGAGTTATTTCACTTTGACGACAAATTATTAATGCAAGCTATTAATTATGATTTAGCTATTACTCGGTCTGGAGCATCAACAATTTCAGAATTAGCTTATTTAAATATTCCATTTGTGGCAATTCCATATCCTTATGCTAAAGATAATCATCAATATTATAATGCAGAATTTTATGAAAAAAATAAATCTTGCTGGTTGATCATGCAAAAAGATATAGACGAAAATAATTTTACAGATTTAATGGTAAAAATTTTACAAGATCAAAATGAATATTTTTCCAAAAAAAATAATTTAATAAAATTAAATAAAGAAAATACCTGGGAAAAAAATAAATCTAAACTAATTGAGCTTATTAATGAAAATTGATTTAGGAAAAAATGAACTTATTCATTTTGTTGGAATTGGTGGAATAGGTATGAGCGGTTTAGCACTGATTATGAATGGGTTAGGCTACAAAGTTCAAGGTAGTGATATTGCACATAATCGAAATATCGAAAGATTAAATGAAAAAAAAATAAAGGTTTTATTAAATCATAAGAAAGAGAATATAAAAAAAACGACCGTTCTGGTAATTTCCTCAGCCATTAAAAAAAATAACCCAGAATTAGTTGAGGCTATTAAAAAAAATTTACCAGTTTATACAAGAGGAGATATGTTGGGTCATATTGTATCTTTCATGAGGAATGTGGTGGTAACTGGTTCGCACGGAAAAACAACAACAACATCATTAGTATCTAGTATCTTTACAGCAGCTAACTTAGACCCGACTATTATCAATGGTGGTGTATTAAACTCATTTGGTAATTCTGCAAAATTGGGTAAAAGTAATTGGTGTGTAACTGAGTCTGATGAATCGGATGGAAGTTTTTTAAAAATTCCCTTTACTTATTCCATAGTTACCAATCTAGACGCAGAGCACCTAGATTTTTATAAAAATATAAATAACCTTAAAAAAAGTTTCCATAAATTTTTTGAAAAAATACCATCCGTAGGTAAAGGGTTTATATGTAGTGATGATCACAATCTTAAAAAAGTTCTAAAAAAATCAATAAACAAAAATTTTTATACATATGGTGAAAATAAAACGTCAAATTTTCAAATAATAAATATAAAGCAAACAGCTAAATTCTCTAATTTCGATATAAAAATCAATATACCTAGTAAAAAAAAAATAATTAAAGGAATTAAACTTCCAATGATTGGTATCCACAATATTCAAAATGCAACTGCTGCAGTTTCTTTAGCATTTACAATTGGACTACCTGAAAAGTATATCAAACTTGGACTTTACAATTTTAAAGGAGTGCAGAGAAGGTTTTCTCATTTATTCAGTCATAACAACATAAGTTTTTATGATGATTATGCTCATCATCCAACAGAAATAAGTTCAGTCCTAAGTGGCGTTAGAAATATTTATAAAGACAAAGAAATTGTATGTGTTTTTCAGCCTCACAGAATTTCAAGAGTAATAAATTTGAAAAAAGAATTTTCAAAATGTTTTAAATTGGCAGATACAGTTTTATTATGTCCCATATACACAGCCAACGAAAAAATAAAACTTAATTTTACTTATCATTCATTCGCAAAATTAATAATAAAAAATTCTAATGTTAAATTAATACAAGTTGATCATGAATTACAATTACGAAAATTTATAAAACAGAATGTATTTGGTAAAAAAATTTATATAGGTATGGGTGCAGGATCTATATCAAATTGGATGAAAAATTTGGAAAATATTTTTTAATGGAAATAGCGGATATAAAAAAATCAGTATTATTAATAGATGGGGATATTTTTTTTAATCAAAGCATTAAAAATCTAAATTGGTTTAATATTGGAGGAAAAACTAAAATTTTTTTTAAACCAAAATCTCTCAAAGGGTTAATTGAATATCTAAAACTTTATTCTTTAAGAGGTAAAATATTTATTTTAGGAAATGGGTCAAATGTATTATTTGATGATGATACATATCAAGGCACAGTAATTAAGTTAGGTAAAAGTTTCTCAAATATTACTCTGCTAGATAACAAGACAATCATTGCTGGAACTGCTGCTTCACAAAAAAAAGTTTCAGAATTTGCAATGAATAATAATATTTCTGGATTAGAGTTTATGTCATGTATTCCAGGTTCCATAGGAGGCGGTATAAGAATGAACTCTGGATGTTTTAAAAAAGAATTTAAAGATATTCTTATTTCTATTCAATTAGTTGATTTTAAAGGTGTTGTAAGAAGTATACCTGCAAATAAAATTAATTTTAATTATAGATCAATACAACTACCTAAAGATTTAATTTTTTTAAGTGCTACTTTTAAAGGAAATAAAAAAAATAGCGAAAAAATAAATAATTATATGAATGAATTAAATACAGTCAAAAATATGGCTCAACCAACTAAAATTAAAACGAGTGGTAGTACATTTAAAAATCCTATTAATCAAACGGATAAAAAGGTTTGGGAGCTAATTAGAGCAAGCGTTCCTAAAGAGACAAGTTATGGGGATGCGATTATCTCGGAGAAACATGCTAATTTTTTTGTCAATAAAAAAAATGCAAAATCTGTAGACATGAAGTCATTAATTAATTTTGTTAAAAAGAAAGTGGAAGCTCAGACAGGTGTAAAATTAGAATTAGAAATTGTTGTGGTTGAATAATGGATAAAATTTTAATATTAGCAGGGGGATATTCTAATGAAAGAGAGATTAGCTTAATAACAGCCAAAAGTGTAATCTATGAATTAAAAAAAAATAAAAAGTATAGGCTTTTATTAATTGAACCAGATGGGAGTTTTGTCAAAAAATTAAGAAAATTTAAGCCAAATTTAGTTTTAAACCTTTTACATGGTAGGTATGGAGAGGATGGTTATATCCAATCAATACTTGAGTCTGAAAAAGTAAGATATTCTCATTCTGGTGTTTTATCATCTTCTCTTGCAATTGATAAAGAAATTTCAAAAAAAATTTTTATAAAAAATAATATTCTAACACCACCATATATTAAATTTTCATTTAAACATAATTTTAATATTAAAAGCATAATAAAAAAAATTGATAAAAATTTTAAATTTCCTGTTGTTTTGAAGCCTATTAATGAGGGATCTAGTGTAGGTGTATATATTTGTGACAAAAAAAATTTTAATAGCAATTTAATGAAATTAGAAAAATTTAAAGATATTTTAATTGAAAAATATATACCTGGAAGAGAAATTCAAGCTGCTATTTTAGGTAAAAAAAAACTGGGCATAATTGAGCTTAAACCGAAAAGGAAATTTTATGACTACAAAGCTAAGTATAGCACTAGTGCAAAAACTGAACATATAATTCCAGTTAATTTAAGTTCAAGAAATTTTAATAAAATAAATTCAATAGCTATGAAAGCACATAAATTATTAAAATGTAGAGGTGTGTCTAGGTCAGATTTTAGATTTTATAATAACAAATTTTATTTATTAGAACTTAACACTCAGCCAGGTATGACTTCACTATCTCTTGTGCCTGAAATAGCTAGATATCAAAATATAAGTTTCACACAACTTATTGAAGAAATAATGAGAGATGCTTCCATCAATAAGTAAATATAAACTGTATCTTTATTTATTTTTTCTAATTTTTTTAAGTTCGATATTTAATTT
>CACLST010000011.1 GCA_902609675.1 uncultured Pelagibacteraceae bacterium
TTTAAACAGCCTTTTTTATTATATTTTTTTTATTTGTATGCGGCAAGTACGCTAGCACCTGTTTTGCCAGCTTTTTTCTTCCATTCTTTTGCCATTTTTTTTCCAACTTTTTGGAAATGTTTTTCTAAATCAGAATTTACTTTGCCTACTACCATTCCTGCAGCAGCTAGAGCTTTTTTATCTTCAATATTTCCAACTCTAGAAAGCATCCAGCCTTTTTCTTCTGCAGCAGCAGCTTCTCTTTTAATTAATTGTTGAGTATCTGCATCTAAATTATTCCAAGATCCTCTATGTGCAACAACCATATTTTTTGGGAACCAAGCAGCGATGTCATAGAAATATTTTACACCGTTCTCCCATATTTTGCTATTTTTGCCGGTTGTTGGAGATGTAATCATACTTTCGACTGCCCCTGTTGAAAATGCTTGACTGATTTCAGCCGCCTCAATTTTAGTTGGAGCCATACCTGTAAGCTCTGCAATTCTAATTGTTGCAGAATTATAAGCTCTAAATTTTAAACCTTCTAGATCTGAAACACTATTGATTTCATTTTTGCTATATAGTCCTTGTGCAGGCCATGGCACAGCATATAAAAATACTAATCCTTTTTGGTTTAAACTTTCAATGATTGCTGGCTTTGAAGCTTGATAAAGTTTCATAGCATCGTCATATGAAGTTGCTAAAAAAGGTTGTGAGTCAATTTCAAGAATAGGGTCAACTTTTCCCAATGCTGACATAAATCTTTCACCCATCTGTGCTTGACCAGTTCTTACTGCTCTAAAGATTTCTCCACCTTTAAATAATGATCCACCAGGATGTGTAACTATTGTAAGTTTTCCTCCACTTTTCTCTGAAACATTTTTAGCAAATTCTGCTGCATTTGCTGAGTGAAAGTTGCTCGCACCATAAGCTAAAGCCATATCCCACTTTTCAGAAGCATTTACATTTGCTATTAACAAGACAGAAAATAAAATAGAAAACAAAGTTTTTAAAATTTTCATTAATCCTCCTTAATTTTTAAAAAATACATCTCATTATGTATTATTTATTAAATCAATAAAAATTTTCCCATGTTTTATTGAAAAATTTAAAATTGTTACTATTATATTGTTATCTTGATAGAAGAAGCCCTTATTTTACTGCAAATTATCTTTATAGATATTATATTGGCAGCTGATAACGCCATAATAATTGGTCTAATTGCGGCTAATTTTGTCCCAAAGAATAGAAAAAAAATCATATTTTGGGGAGTGGTCGGAGCTTTAATTTTTAAAGTTTTATTTGCAGTATTTGCGACTTATTTATTCAAATTTTACTTCATAAAAATTCTTGGAGGTTTGCTTCTAATTTGGATAGTAAATGATCTTAGAAAAGATCTTTTACAAGCTCAGAGACAAATTAAATCACCAACAAAAAAATCCTTAGAACCTTCATTTGCAAAGGGTATGTATAAAGTGCTTTTCGCAGATATAACAATTAGTTTTGATAATGTTATAGGTGTTGTTGGTGCTTCTAAGGGTAACTTAGGGTTTATGATTTTTGGTTTAATTTTATCTGTAGTCCTTACAGGTGCTATGGCCACTTATTTAGCTAACTACATTCAGAAACATTTATGGGTCGTCTATATTGGAATAGCAGTTATTCTTATACTTGCAATACAGCTTATTATTGGTGGACTTGTTGACTTAGAAATTCTAAAAATTAATGAGGAATTTAAAAAGTATTTTTAGTAAGAATGCTTTAATGATGGATATGAACCTCTTTTCACATCTGACCCAAATTTTTTAACTGCATTTCTAATATTACTTTTAAAATTAGCATATTTCTTAACGAATTTTATTTTACTATTAGTCAAACCTAATAAATCGTCTAAAACTAAAATCTGTCCATCACAAAACTTTGATGATCCAATTCCTATTGTTGGAATTTCAATCGTCTCAGTAATTTTTTTTGAAAGTTTTTTCTCAATACATTCTAGTACAATAGCAAAAACACCTGCATCTTCTAAGGTTTTTGAATCTTTTAATAAATTTTTTTTTTCTTTTTCAGTCTTACCTTTATATCTAAATCTACCTCTTTGAGATTGTGGAGTTATACCTATGTGACCCATTACTGGAATTTTATTATTTACTAAATGTTTAATTATATCTTTGATCTTACTACCTCCTTCTAATTTGATACCATCACATTTTGTTTCTTTAATTATTTTTTTACAATTTTTTAGCGCCTGCAATTTATTTTTATAAGTATTAAATGGCATATCTACAATCATTAAACTTTTTTTTACTCCTTTTCTTACACTTTTAGAATGTTCAATCATCATAGATAGATTTACTTTTCTTGTTGTATCAAAATTATATAAAACAGAACCCAAGGAATCTCCAACGAGTACAAGGTCTGTGTATTTATCTACTTCTTCAGCAATATTTTTCGAGTAGGCTGTTAAGCAGACTATTTTTGACTTATTTTTTTTTTTTAATATAAGCCTACTTATTTTCGAAGGCATAAATATTTATTACCAAGTGCCTGTATTTTCCATAGATTTCCATGGCTCTATTGGTTCCAAGTAGCCATCTTGAAGTATTTCAACAGAAATTTTATCTGGAGATCTAACAAATGCCATATGACCATCTCTTGGTGGTCTATTAATTGTAT
This sequence comes from uncultured Pelagibacteraceae bacterium, assembly GCA_902609675.1. Classification (GTDB taxonomy): domain Bacteria; phylum Pseudomonadota; class Alphaproteobacteria; order Pelagibacterales; family Pelagibacteraceae; genus Pelagibacter. The sequence goes on from CACLST010000011.1 coordinate 2,656, forward strand.
AACCCATGTCTCTTAATCTTTGACAAGTCTCATATATATTTTCAACTCTGTAAGCCAAATGTCCAAAGTTTCTTGAACCATCACCCAAACTATCTCCATCCCAATTGTATGTTAATTCTATTTCAGCCTTCTCATCATCTGGAGCAGCAAGAAATACTAAAGTATACCTGCCCTTTTCACTGTCTTTTCTTCTTGTTTCTTTAAGGCCTAACCCTTCACAGAAAAATCTTAATGAATCGTCTATGTTTGAGACTCTAATCATTGTGTGTAAATATTTCATATAGATTACTTATATAGTCTTATTATTCCAATTCAATAGTACTCGGTGGCTTAGAAGTAATATCATAAACTACTCTATTAATACCTCTTATATTATTTACAATTTGATTAGATACTGTTTGCATAAAAGATTTATTAAATTGAAAGAAATCAGCTGTCATTCCATCTTCTGATGTAATTGCCCTTAAAAGACAAAGAAACTCATAAGTTCTATTATCTCCCATTACACCAACTGTTTTTACAGGAAGTAATGCAGCATAAGCCTGCCAAATCTTGTTATATAGGTTATTTTCTTTTAAAGAATTGATAAAATAATTATCAGCCTCTTTTAAAATGTTTATTTTTTCTTTAGTTATTATACCAGGCATTCTTATTGCAAGACCTGGTCCTGGAAATGGATGTCTAGAAATTATTTCATTACTCAATCCAAGTTCTAATCCTAATTTTCTAACCTCATCCTTAAAAAGATATTTCAATGGCTCAACTAATTTAAGTTTCATTTTTTTTGGCAAACCACCTACATTATGATGTGATTTAATTTTTGATGTTTGGCTTCCTGTAACAGATTTACTTTCAATTAAATCAGGATACAAAGTTCCTTGGGCTAAGAATTTTACATTTTTAATTTTATTTGAATATTTTTCAAAAATTTTAATAAAAAGATTTCCTATTATTTTTCTTTTTTTTTCTGGATCAGAAATATTTTTTAATTTAGATAAAAATAAATTTTCTGCATTTACATAGATTAGATTAATTTTAAATCTCTTCTTAAATGTATTTACAACTTGCTTTTCTTCATCTTTTCTAAGTAAACCAGTATTAACGAATATACATGTTAATTTTTTCCCTATGGCATTTGACAGTAATTTAGCAACTACACTACTATCAACACCACCAGATAGTGCACAAATAACCTTTGAATTTCCTACGCTATTTCTTACTTCATTTATTAATTTTTTTTTCTGGTCTCTTGAGGACCAATTTTTAATTAATTTACATATAGAAAATATAAAATTTTTAAGTATTAACTTTCCTTTGACAGTATGGCTTACTTCTGGGTGGAATTGAATACCAAACATTTTTTTTTCTACATTTTCAATAATACACATCTTAGAATTTATACTTTGTGCAATTATTTTAAAATTTTTTGGTAATTTTGTTACTTGATCTGCATGGCTCATCCATACATTATTTTTTCCCTTAGAAAAAAAATCTTTAGTTAACTTGCTTTTTCTATTTTCTTTTACCTCAGCAAGTCCAAATTCTCTATGTTTAGAGCTTCTTACACTTCCTCCCATTGCTTTTGAAATAATTTGATGACCAAAACATATGCCTAGTATAGGTACTCCTAGTTTAAGAATTTTATTATTAAATTTTACTTTTTTACTCTCATAGACATTTAAAGGACCACCAGATAAAACTATTCCTTTAATATTTTTTTCAAACTTTGTGAATTTTCCTATTTTTTTGTGACTTACTATCTCACAATAAACACCCAGTTCTCTGATTTTTCTTGCAATTAACTGTGTAAATTGGGAACCAAAGTCTACAATTAGTATTTTATCGAGAGTGTCCTCAAGACGCATCTTTTCTTTCAAAATCTTTTAAACGACTTTCAATTGAAGCAATTTTTTCACACATATCTACACAAATTTTCTTAAAATCTTTACTCAATTCATCTGCTTTTGAAAAATTTGATCTTTCTAATTCCATATCAATTAAAAGGAACATTGCTTCTTCATTCTTAGGGTCTAAAAGTAAAGTAGTTTTTATATTCTTTTCTTCTTGTCTTTTATCTTCTTCAATTTTAAAAATTTTAGCTAAAAAAAGGTAAGATGCTGAATCTTTTGGGTTGTAGACTATATTTCTATGAAATAAAAACTTTGAATCTTCATATTTTTCCTTGTCAAATAAATTCTTGGCTTCCTTAAAAAAATTATTTTCATCCGCCTTAGCAAAGAGGCTAAATGAAATAAATGTAAAAATTAAAATTAAGTATTTCATATTTATTTTTTCACAACATCTATATTATGTACCATACTTTCATAAAAACCTGCTTTAGTAATTTTAACAAATTTTGGTTTTTTTCTCAGATCAATTACTTTCTTAGCTCCCATGTAACCCATTGAAGATTTCAACCCTCCAACTAAGTCGTATATTATTTTATCAACTTTACCTCTGTATTTAATGTATCCCTCTACACCTTCCGCTACATATTTAGATGAATCTTTTTGTTTCGTTTGAAAATATCTGTCTGCTGAACCTTTATTCATTGCACCTATTGATCCCATACCCCTAAAATATTTATATAATTTGCCATTTTTCTTTATTTTTTTTCCAGGTGCTTCATCTGTACCTGCAAATAATGAACCAATCATAACTGCATCTGCACCAGCTGCTAATGCTTTAGCAATATCACCAGAAAATTTTATTCCACCATCTGCAATTAATCTTGTTTTACTTTTCCCAATTCCCTTTTTAACATTTAATATAGCACTTAGTTGTGGAACTCCTATTCCTGCTACAAGTCTTGTTGTACAAATAGAACCTGGGCCTATTCCTACTTTTATAATATCAACCCCTAATCCAACCAAAAATTTTGCAGCTTCTGCTGTAGCTATATTTCCAGCACAAATTGCTGTTTTTTTGGGACGTATTTTTTTTATTTTTTTAATTATATCTCCTACTTTTTTGGTATGTCCATGAGCTGTATCAATCACTATTACATCTAAGTTTTCTTTTAATATTTTTTCAGCTCTATTTAATTCTTTTTCACTTGCACCAACTGCTGCACCTACTAGTAATTTTTTTGATTTTACTTTTATAATTTCTTTAATCTGTTCTTGGATATTTAAGTTTCTATGAATTATTCCTAATCCCCCAGCTCTCCCCATTGCAATCCCCATTGACGACTCTGTAACTGTATCCATTGCAGATGACAAAAGTGGTATTTTTATCTTTAAACTTTCTGTTAAATTCACAGAGGTGTTTACTTCACTAGGTAGAATTGATGAGTAATTTGGCGCTAAAGTAACATCATCAAATGTTAAAGCTTCTTTAATAGTTTCCATGTCCCTATATAAATGATTCTTGAAAAATTAAAAGGGTAACTATCTTAAATTTCTACAAATTATAAAATTTTCTTTAGAGTTTTTTCTGCTTGAAGGTGGCTTAAAAATATCAACATCTTTAAAAGATTTTTTACCTAATGCGACAATCTCGTTAAAAGATGATCCCATAAAAAGTTTAGAAATAAAATTTCCTTTTTTATTTAAAAATTCAATCGCAAAACTCATTGCTTCTAAACATAATTCTCCTGTAACTAATGAGTCTACACTTTTATTTCCTGTGGTGTTAACTGCCATATCAGAGATTATAAGATCTACTTTCTTACCAAAATAATTTTTGATATTTTTTTTTTGCTCCTCCTCAGTAAAATCCCCTTTTATATGTACTAAATTTGTAATTGGCTCAATATCCTTTAAATCGATTGAAATTATTTTAGATTTACTAAAATTTCTTGATATATATTGAGACCAACTTCCTGGAGCTGCACCAAGATCTATAACTAAAATATTATTTTTTATTATTTTAAATTTATCGTTTATTTCTTGCAATTTGTATGCAGCTCTTGACCTATAACCTTCTAATTTTGATCTTTTGACATAAATGTCTCTTTTTTGCTTAATGATCCAATTCTTAGAAAATTTATTCTTTTTCAACTAATTCTCAAATCTTAAGGATTTTTCAATTATATCTCCATCTAATGTTTTAATTTTGGATATATAATCTTTATTATTTCTTATAATGTCATTATTTTTTCCCGCTAAATGAATAATTCCTATTTCATGGTTTGGTAAATATGGTTCAACAAAAGTATTTTGTTTTTTGTCAAATTTAATTGCCTCTATTAGAGTCCAGTTGCAGTAAGCAGGTAGAATTTCCACATCTAAATTATCTGAATATATTGTAATATTCATCGCTATTTGCTCTGAACCCCAAATTTTTCCAGAGGACAATGCTTTTTTTAAGTTTTTTTGCCAAATTTCCCAATGAGGAGCGCTTTCTTCCAAGCAAAATAATCCAATATTTAGATGAGGTTTGAGTGCAACTTCTCTTGAAACTTTTTCTGAAAATCCAGATGACTTCGCATGTTTGTAATTTTGTGATTTTATTCTTGCAAAGCTACCCCATACCCAATCTGCTCTTAAAACTCTTCCGTAAGATCTATCTGCTGATGTTGCTATTGCTAATTTTTTATTCTCACATCCTTTGAAATAAAGATCGATTGCATACCAAGAGTTTACCCATGCATCAGCATCTATCCATAAATATTTTTTATATCCTGGAAAATAATTTGGTAAGAATGCTCTAGATACCTGACTTTTCAACCACTCTCTTCCTTTTATCTTAAAATTTGGAACTTCTATATCCCACTCAGCTTTTTTGATTTGAAATACTTTTTTTTCTAATATTTTAATTTGTTCACCAGTTAATCCTGCATCCATGATGCAAATATCTAATGTTTTACTTTGTTCAAATCTATTAATTGAGTCAATTAATTCATTAAGAAGATTGAAATAATTTGAATCTGCTAACGAAATTATTGTATTTTCCCTCATTTATAACACATCTTCATGATGATCAGTGTCATCTACGATGGCTTTCACATTCTTTTTAATCATTAGAAAATGCATTGAACTTATTGGTACCATTAACAAATAAATTATACCTGAAATAATAATGGCATTAAATGTATAAACAAGAATTAAGCCAAAATATAAGATTATTCCAAATAACAAAAATATTGACGTACTTCTTGGGACAGCTATCCTTTTAAAAGAATAAGTTGGTATTTTGCTTATTAACAATATTGAAACAATTATAAACATAACTGGAACGATAACTTGATAATTTAAGTTTAAAAACTGAAATTCACTTATGCTTAATATCAAAGGCATTAAAACAAGAATTCCACCTGCTGGAGAAGGAATACCTTCAAAAAAATTATCTTTCCAAGAACTCTCTTCGTTTGATGAAACATTAAACCTTGCTAGTCTAAGTGCAACACACACAACATAAATTAATGAAATTAACCAACCTACTCTTCCAGTTTCAGACAACGCCCAAAAATACATTATAAAAGCTGGAGCAACACCAAAACTTATTACATCGGTTAGAGAGTCTAATTCTTTTCCAACTTTAGAAGTTCCTTTAATTAACCTTGCAATTCTCCCGTCTAACCCATCAATAATTGCAGCTACTATAACTGCAATAATTGATAATTCAAATTTACCATCAAATGCAAACTTTATTGAAGTCAATCCAATACATACTCCAACGAGTGTTAAAATATTTGGTAGAATTACTCTTGTTTTTTTATTAGAAACTAATTTAATATTTCTTTTTTGAGGCTCCATTAAATCATTTTTTTGCGATTAAAGTTTCACCAGCTATAGTTTTTTGATCAACTTTTACCAAAGGTGTATAATTTTGAAAATATATATCAGCTCTACTTCCAAATCTAATCATTCCTATTCTTGAACCTTGTTCTAAAAGTTCATCTTTAGAAACTTCTGTTACAATCCGTCTTGCAACAAGTCCTGCTATTTGGACAACAATTATATCTTCTCCATCTGAATTTTTTATTTTATAATAATTTCTTTCATTATCTTCACTTGCCTTATCTAAAGATGCATTAAAAAACTTTCCTGGTTTATAAAGTATCTCGGATATTGCTCCAGAACATGGAGACCTATTTACATGGCAATCAAACACATCCATAAAAATACTTATTTTTTTCATTTGCTTATTTTCTAAACCTAATTCTTTTGGTCCATTAGTATCCATTACTTGTAAAACAACTCCATCAGCTGGACTTGTAAGATAGTTATCATCACCTATGGAAATTCTTTCAGGGTCTCTAAAAAAATAATAACACCAAATAGTTAATACCAATCCTATAAAACCAAGAAATCCGTTTAGGAAATAGAGAATTATAGTTACGATTGCAAAAATAATAATAAATTTGTATCCTTCATTGTGTATTTTTGGAAATATTTTGCTCATGACAATCCTATAATTGATAATTTTGGATTAATATGTATACAAAAAGAATAAATTCAACTATTAAGATATATCGAAAAAATGAGTAAAATTAAGGTTAAAAACCCCATTGTTGAGTTAGATGGCGACGAAATGACCAGAGTTATATGGGACTTCATAAAAAATAAGCTCGTTTTAACTTACCTTGATCTCAAAATTGAGTACTACGATTTAGGAATGGAAAGTAGGGATAAAACTGAGGACAAAATAACAATTGAATGTGCTAATGCAATTAAAAGAAATGGTGTCGGTATTAAATGTGCAACCATCACACCCGATGAAGCTAGAGTAAGAGAATTTAATCTTAAAAAAATGTGGAGATCTCCAAATGGTACAATAAGAAATATAATTGGAGGAACTGTTTTTAGAGAACCCATAATTTGTAAAAATATTCCAAAACTTGTGCCTTCTTGGACAGATCCATTGATCATAGGTAGGCATGCGTTTGGTGATCAATACAGAGCAACAGACTTTACAGTACCTGGCAAAGGTAAATTAGAAATCAAATGGACTGCTGAAGATGGTTCTGAGGAGAGAAAGTATGAAGTCTTTAATTTTCCAGGACCAGGAATAGCTTTATCTATGTATAATTTGGATAAATCAATAGAAGACTTTGCAAGATCTTGTTTCAACTACGGATTAATTAAAAAATGGCCAGTTTATCTTTCTACTAAAAATACAATTTTAAAAAGGTACGACGGAAGATTTAAAGATATTTTTGAAGAAGTTTTTGAAAAAGAATTTAAGGATAGATTTGATCAAAATAAAATTACTTATGAACATAGATTGATAGATGACATGGTTGCATGTGCAATGAAATGGCACGGTAAATATATTTGGGCCTGCAAAAATTATGATGGAGATGTGCAATCAGATACCGTTGCTCAAGGATATGGATCTTTGGGTTTAATGACAAGTGTATTACTTGCTCCAGATGGCAAAACAATGGAGGCTGAAGCTGCACATGGAACAGTAACTAGACACTTTAGAATGCATCAACAAGGTAAAGAAACTTCAACAAATCCTATTGCATCTATTTTTGCATGGACAAGAGGGTTGGCTCACAGAGGAAAATTAGATGGAAATGAGGAATTAATAAAGTTTGCAGAAACACTAGAACAAGTATGCGTTGATTGTGTTGAAGAGGGCTCAATGACTAAAGACTTAGCTATTTTGATAGGACCTTCGACAAAGTATTTAACAACTAATCAATTTTTAGATACTTTAGATGGTAAGTTGAGACAAAAACTAAATTAAAGTCTTAATTTTTTCAAAAGCTTCATCAATTTTATCTTTAAATTGGCCTCCTGCTTGTGCAAAATCTTTTCTACCACCACCGCCTTTTCCACCAATAATTTCAGACCCTGTTTTAGCAAATGTGACTGCATCATACTTATCAATAAGCTCATCAGTTATCCCAACTGCAAGACCTACTTTGTCTTCTAAACTAGCAAAAACTATCACAATCCCTGTTTTTAGATCTTTTTTTCCAGCATCAACCAATTTTCTTAACTCTTTAGGTGGAAGATCATCAACTTTTTGAAATCTCACACTTATATTATTAATTTTAAGATCTTGAATTAAATTTTTGGAATTATTTTCTAAAATTGAACTAAATTTCAATTGCTCCAGTTGTTTTGATAATTCTTTAATTAAAATTTTATTATCTTCATTTTCAAGATTTGGTTTGCCTCCTAATTTAATTATCTGTTTTGATAAGTCATTAATCATTCCCTCATCTTTTTGTGCAGATAAGTCAGATAATTTCTCTTTATTTTGTAAGAAAATATTTAATTGATTTTCTCTAAGAGCTTCTACTCTTCTCACACCCGCTGCAATTGATGATTGACTAATAATTTTGAATTTCCCAATATCACCAGTGTTTCGTACGTGCGTACCTCCACATAATTCAGTGGAAAAATACTTTTCTTTCTCATCTCCCATAGATAATACTCTAACTTCCTCCCCATATTTTTCTCCAAAGAGTGCAAGAGCTCCATTATTTACTGCTTCTTTAGGGGTCATAATCCTTGTTTTAACTTCTGATTTTTTTTTAACCATTAAATTAACATGATTTTCTATTTTTTCTATTTCCTGGTCTGAAATTGGTTTCATATGGCTAAAATCAAATCTTAATCTATCTGGTGCTACTAATGAACCTTTTTGTGTAACATGAGTACCTAATACTCTTCTTAAAGATTCATGTAAAAGATGTGTTGCAGAGTGATAAGCTCTTATATTATTACGTCTATCAATATCAATTTTCATCTCGACATTGTCTTTGATCTTTATACTTCCTGATTTGACTTTACCGTAATGAATAAATAGATCACCTAATTTTTTTTGGACATCTGTTATCTCGAACTTAAAGTCTCCAGATATTATTTCACCAGTATCTCCAACCTGTCCCCCAGACTCTCCATAAAAAGGAGTTTGATTTAAAATAATAATTCCTTCATCATTTACATTCAATTCATTTACTTCTTTATTGTCTTTTAATAATGATAAAATAATACCTTCAGCTTGATCAGTTTCATATCCCAGGAATTCTGAAGGGCCTAATCTATCTTTTATCGAAAACCAAATATCATCTACCGCACTATCACCTGAGCCTTTCCAATTTTTCTTAGCAAGTTCTTTACTTTCTTTCATTAAACTTTGAAATTTATCATTATCAATTGTCAAAGATTTATTTTTTAAAATATCTTGCGTAAGATCCAATGGAAAACCGTATGTATCATAGAGTTTAAATGCTACTTCTCCAGGTAATATTTTATCTATTTTAGTTATTTCCTCATTTAATATTTTAATACCTCTATCTAAAAGAATTAAAAATTTTTCTTCTTCCATTCTTAATGTTTCTTTTATTAAAGACTCAGCTCTTTCTATTTCTGAGTAATTACCTTTCATCTCATCTTTTAAAGTTTTAAAAATATTATAAAAAATTGGCTCTTTAGAGCCAAGAAGGTGTGAATGCCTCATTCCTCTTCTCATAATTCTTCTTAAGACATAACCTCTTCCATCATTTGATGGCAAAACTCCCTCGGCAATTAAAAATGAACTTGCTCTTAAGTGATCTGCTATTACTCTAAAACTTGCTAAATTATCTTTATTAGGCTCAACTTTTAAAATTTCTGCAGCAGAGTTTATTATTTTTTTAAAATGATCTGTTTCATAGTTGTCGTGAGTTCCTTGAAGTAATGCGGCAATTCTCTCTAAACCCATTCCAGTATCAACTGATGGTTTTGGTAGATTAATTCGCTTATCTTTTGAAATTTGCTCGTACTGCATAAAGACTAAATTCCAAATTTCTATAAATCTATCCCCATCCTCATTTTTTGTTCCTGGCAATCCACCTTCTAATTGGTCTCCATGATCATAAAATATTTCTGAACAAGGACCACAAGGTCCTGTTTCACCCATAGACCAAAAATTATCAGATGTTGCTATCCTTATGATTTTATCTTCACTTAACCCAGCAATTTTTTTCCAGTAATTAAAAGCTTCGTCATCGTCATGGTAGACAGTTACATAAAGCCTATTTTTATCTAAACCAAATTCTTTAGTTATTAAATTCCATGCTAGTTCAATAGCTCTTTCTTTAAAATAATCGCCAAAAGAAAAGTTTCCCAACATTTCAAAAAACGTATGGTGTCTTGGTGTATAGCCAACGTTTTCAAGATCGTTGTGCTTGCCACCTGCTCTTACACATTTTTGAGATGTTGTAGCTCTTTGATAGTCTCTCTTTTCCAGTCCAGTAAACACATTTTTAAATTGGACCATTCCTGAATTGGCAAACATCAATGTTGGGTCATTATTCGGGACTAAATTGCTAGACTCAACTATTTTATGATCATTTTTTTCAAAATAATTTAAGAATGCTGACCTGATTTCATTTAATGTTTTAGCCATATTTAAACAAAATACAGCATTTTTATATGATGTCTACACTTCTGAAGGGAAAAAAGGCGCCCAATAGGGCACCTTTTTTTAATAACTAAAAGTTATCTGCTAATTCTTTTTAGAAGGAACTTCTTCCTCTTTTTTCTGCGCTTCAAGCTTTTCTTCACTTAAAGGATTGCCTTCAATCTTCTTTGAAATAACACCAGCTTTTTCTCTAATAGCCATTTCAATCTCAGCCGCAGCTTTTGGATTTTGTTCAAGGTAAAGTTTAGCATTCTCTCTACCTTGACCAATTTTTTCACCTTTGTAAGCGTACCAAGCTCCAGATTTTTCAACAATCTCAGCTTTGGCACCAAGGTCGATTAGTTCCCCTACTTTACTAATTCCTTTTCCATACATTAAGTCAAACTCAACAACTTTAAATGGTGGTGCAACTTTGTTTTTAACAACTTTTACTCTTGTTGTATTTCCAATAATTTGCTCTTTATCTTTTATTGCTCCAATTCTTCTAATATCCATTCTTACTGAAGAATAAAATTTCAAAGAATTACCTCCAGAAGTTGTTTCTGGACTTCCAAACATTACACCAATTTTCATTCTAATTTGGTTAATAAATATAACCATTGTATTAGTTCTTGAAATTGATCCTGTTAATTTTCTAAGAGCTTGAGACATTAGTCTTGCTTGAAGACCAACATGGTGATCTCCCATATCTCCTTCAATTTCTGCTCTTGGAGTTAATGCTGCAACAGAATCGACTACTAAAACTGACATTGAACCAGATTTGATTAAAGTATCAGTTATTTCTAATGCTTGTTCACCAGTGTCTGGTTGTGAAATAAGCAACTCCTCTGTGTTAACTCCTAATTTCTTTGCATAAACTGGGTCCAATGCATGTTCTGCATCTACAAATCCACAAATTCCACCTGCTTTTTGAGCTTCAGCAACAACTTGTAAAGCTAATGTAGTTTTACCAGATGACTCTGGTCCGTAAATTTCAACAATTCTACCTTTTGGCAAACCGCCTATTCCAAGTGCCAAGTCTAAACTCAAAGATCCAGTAGAAATGGACTCAATATCCATTGCTTTTTGTTCTCCAAGCTTCATCACAGAGCCTTTTCCAAAGCTGTCTGTTATCTGGCTGATTGCTGCATCTAGTGCTTTATTTTTTTCTTTATCTTCCAATTCTTTATCTTTTGTGGATTTCACCACTTTTAAGTTATTTTTAGTCATTTTTTGCCTCGTTTTTTTCATTTATTAACATTCGAATCATGAAAATAAATGTACACATTTTGTTCTCATTAGCAATATTTTTTTAAAATTAGGGCTAGAAGTCGCTATTTATCTAAGTTTTAAGTACTCGCTATTAAGTAAGCCAACTGACTTTATTAATCTGTATTGAGCTAAAAGATAGTTTCTCTCAGCCTCAGCAAGATTTATTTTAGCATTGATTAGATTTGATCTCGATTGAAGAACATCAAATGTAGATCTATTCAATCCACTCTCATATTCAAAACTAATCCCTTCATTTGCAATTTCAGCAGCCTTAACTTGTGATTGTACAGCTCTTAAAAGACTTTTTGAAGACTCTAAAGTAGACCACGCTGCGGTAACTCCTTGTGTATTATTTCTAAAAGCATTCTCAAGTAATAATTTTTTCATTCCTTTTACTTGAAGATTTTTATTTATATTAGATTTATTCTTTCCACCAAATTGAAATGGCCAACTTACTGTTGCTTGTAGTACATCTTTTTCCCTCTCATCATAAGTTGCGCTTAGATCATCAGTATATGATCTTTCGAGTGAAAGTTTTGCTGTCGGAGATAAATCTGATCTTGCAATTTTTACATCTAATTCAGACTGTCCATATTCTATTTCAGCAATAATAAGATCAGGACTTTTTTGCTCAGATATCTTTTTTGCATCAACTAAACTTGGAGGTAATGGAACCTCAGAATTATAAATTTTTTTTAATTTTTCATTGCTGTTGATTGGTCCAATTATATTTTCATAAGCTAGTTTACTCGTGATAATACTATTTTGTGCTCCAATGTAACCTGCTTGTGCCCCTGATAAAGAAGATTGGGACTGTGCTAAGTCAGTTGCAGTTATTTGAGCTCTAGATAGTCTTGCATTATCTATCTCGAATTGTCTTTGAAGTAGGTTAACATTTTCCTCATTAATATTTAGTTTTTCATAAGCAAGAATTAAACCTGTATAAGCCTCAATTGCTTTCATAAAAACATCTTGTTCTTTTTTAATAAGTTGTGCTTCAGATAAGTTTAGTCCTAATTTACTTTTTTCATATTTTGTACCACGTTCACTACCATCTAAAAGTGTTTGTTCTAACTTTATAGAAGATGTCATTGGATTTGTATTAGTTATAGAAGCATCAGTACCATTTTGATTTGTAAGTTTGTTGGTATCTTCAATACTTTTGGTTCCCGTAAGAGTTAAAGTTGGAAAAAAATCACTTTTAGAAATATTTAAGACTTCCTTTTGAACTTCTAAATTTTTTCTCTCGGCTTTAAGCTCTAAATTGTTCTGATAGGTCTGTCTTAATGCATCACTCAAAGTTGCTGCATTTACTGGTAGTATAAAAGCTATTAAGCAAAAAGTGATTAAAGAGATTTTTTTCATTAATTATATTTTATTGATTTAATTTGATGATTTCTATTTAAATTTAATACAATTGATGAATATTTTGGAGCAAATTTAAACATGTTTTGTGTGACCCTTTGGTAAGTTTGCATAAAAGTTAATACCTCGTTTTTGTTCATAATTTTGCTATTTGCTTTATTTTTAGAGTTTAATTTTAATAACGCCTCCTGTTTAAGTCTCCAACTCTGCAATAATTTGAAATTTCCTGCTTTTAAAAATAACAAACAGTCTAATTTAGAAAATAATTTTTTGTATTTAGTTTGTAACTGAATATTTACATATTTTCTCCATCTTAAATCTTTATCTGCTGTTCTTTCAAGAGAATTAATCGATTTTTTCAATGTTGTATTTTTTTCTGCTCTAGCTCCTACACACCACCCCTCAAAGATTATAACATCTGGTACCTTTTTAAGTAGATACCAAGACTTTCTTTTTAATCTATCGTCTATTGCCTTATTAAACTTAGGAAGTCTCTGTTGATTAAATTGCTTTCCCTTTGTTTTTTTTAGAAGATCAAAGAGAAAATTTATATCGTGAGTGCCTGGAACACCTCTGGTAATTAATAGGGGATGAATTTTTTTAGATAATTTTATTCTATCTTTTCGGGTTTTATACAAATCATCAATTGATATTTTAAAAACATTTAACTTGAAATATTTTGTTAAAATGATTCTTAGAATAGAACTAATTGTTGTTTTGCCAGTTCCTTGACCTCCTGCTAAGCCTATTAAGTAAGGTTTAGATTTATTTGTTCTATTTGCAATCCAGAAACTAATTGGAATTAGAAAAGATTTAATCATCTTTTCTTTATTTTTAAATTTTTCTGTTGATGTTTCTTGCGACTTAATAAATTTAAAGCAATCTTTACTAACTTTTCTGTAACACTCGGTAATTGATTGCATAAAAAATTTATTTTTTTTGATCTAAAGGATGATTTTTGCCATCGTTCACTGGCACATCTTCAATTTCAAATGGCTCCACACCTTCTATACAAGCAATATTTACACCGAATATTTTTGGATTACTTCTAGGTCTGTTATGAGTATGAATTCCACAAATTGAACAAAAGTAATGTTTGGCGGTATTAGTATAAAACTGATAAAGTGATAACTTATCCTCTCCTTTTATAAGTTTGAAATCATCAGGACCAAGCACTCCAATAATGTAACCTTTTTTTTTGCAAATTGAACAATTGCAACGCATGATTTTTTCAATACCACCCAAAGGTATCTTAACCTCTGCTTCTATTGCACCACAATGACAGGATAATTTTTTCATATTTTAATCTCCTAAAAATTTATCTTTTATTATCTTTTAAATAATTTTTATATCTTTCGTAACTTTCTTTTGGCCAAGTATTTTTTAAATCATACATTTTTTCAAAACAATTTGCATCATCAGTAAGTTTCAACCATGGATCTTTATCTTTTGTAAATATATGCGCTTCAGGAGGAAAGTTTTCGGAATTATCTAAAGTTTTAGTTCTAACTGTTGATCGACCAACTGCCGTAGCATAATCAGTATAAATATAAGTACCACATTTGTTACAAAAATAAGCTCTTGAGGTAGCTCCACTACCTGTTTTAAGTTCAGTTGACGAAATATCACCCTCTATAATTAATGTATTGTCTAGAACGCTAGTATTAATAACATAAGAAGACCCAGTTATAATTTTACAATCTTTGCAATGGCAAGCTTGGGTGAATAGAGGCTTCTCGGTAATTCTATATTTTACCTGACCACAAATACATCTTCCTGTTAAGCTCTCTTTTTTTTCCATTTATTATATTCAAACTATTTATGGTTAAAGTTATCCACATGTATACAACATGTGGTTTCGATGTTCACGTTTTGATTCACTTTTGATTCAGTTACAGACTCAAAATACAACCTGATTGACACTATTGAATAACTTAGATATTAATTAGAACAAAATAAGAACATTTATGAAGCTAACGATACCTTACTACTTACATAAAGCTGGCGCGGGTTTTCCATCCCCTGCTACGGATTATATTGAGGAAGACATCGATTTAAATGTTCATTTAATCAAGAATGTTCCAGCAACTTTCATCATAAGAGTTCAAGGAAAATCAATGGTGGATGTTGGAATTAATGATGGCGATCTATTAGTTGTTGATAAAAGTTTAACACCAAAAAACTTCTCAACAGTTATTGCAAATGTTCATGATGAACTAGTTGTTAAAAGTTTAGTTCAAGAAAGAGATAAAAAATTTTTAACATCAGGCTCTAAAGAATTTACAGATCGAATTTTAATTAACGAAGATGAAGATATATTTATTTGGGGAGTTGTAACTTATGTCATCCATTCAGTATACTAAAAAAATAGCACTTATTGATTGTAATTCTTTTTATGTTTCTTGTGAAAGATTATTCAATCCTAAAATAAGAAAAAAACCTGTTGTAGTTTTATCTAATAATGACGGTTGTATAATTTCAAGATCAACTGAAGCTAAAGCTTTAGGTATTAAAATGGGAGAACCTTACTTTAAAGCAAAAGATATTATCATTAAAAATAAAGTTGAAGTCTTTTCATCTAATTATTCTTTATATGGAGATTTATCTAGAAGAGTGATGAGAACACTAAAAAGATTTAATTCTGCTATTGAAGTTTATTCTATTGATGAAGCATTTTTAGATTTATCAAACTTTCCAGACAATGAAGTTGAAAAAGTTGGAAAAGAGATCAGAGAGACAGTTTTAAAATGGACAGGTATTCCAACTAGTATTGGGATTGCTAAAACAAAAACCTTAAGTAAAGTTGCAAATCATATTGCAAAGAAAAAAAAATCAGGTGTAACAAGTCTGATAGGAATTGAAAATATTGATCCCATATTAGAGAAAGTAGAAATTAATGATGTATGGGGTGTTGGAAGACAATTAACAAAGTTTTATCATAAAAATGGGATTTATAACGCCAAGCAACTTAAAAATAAATCTAATACATGGATAAAAAAAAACTCTAATGTTTTAGGGTCAAGAACTGCAATGGAGTTAAGAGGAGTTCCTTGTATTGATATTGAGACAACTCAATCAAAAAGAAAAAGCTGCGTTGTATCTCGTTCTTTTGGTCAAAGAATTGAGAAATACCAAGAATTGAAAGAAGCAGTTGCAAACTATTGTTTAAATGCATCTGAAAAAATAAGATCTGAGTCTTTAATTGCAAAGTCAATTACTGTTTTTGTTAGAACTAGTCCTTTTCAGAGTAGATTTGGATATTATTCAAACTCAAAGACAATAGATTTTGCGATTTCAACGAATAATAGTATTGAAATAGTTAAAACTGCTTTGATTGCTTTAGACTCTATCTTTAAAAACGGTTATCGTTATCAAAAAGCGGGCGTAATGCTTACTGGTTTATCTAATGAAGATGGTAGCAAGAACCTATTTTCTTCTAAAAAAGATGAGAAAATAAAGGGTTTAATGAAGTCTATTGATAATACGAACTATCGATATGGAAGATCTACTTTAAGTCTTGCTAGTGCTGGTGTTCAAAAAAGATGGAATATGAGAAGAGAGCATTCATCCAAAATAGATACTGCAGATTTCTACTTGCTCCCAACTATTAGAGCTTAATTTAAAGTTGCTAAAGCAATTCTTTAAGTTTTACTAAATGTAGATTTTTTTTCATTTATAAATTTAATTTAATTTTAATTTTTTTGTTGAACCATCTTTATAAGTAAATTCTACTTCTTCATTTGAAAGAGATTTTATTGATGTAAAGCCATCGTACTCAGAAATAAATTCGTTTAATTTTTTTCTACTTTTCTTTGACATTTTTTTACCTGGAGCGTTTACACCTACATCAATTATTAATTCAGCTCCATTTAGAAAAGCATTTACATAAGCTTTTATTGGAGGCCCACAGGTCATAGCCTCTGTCAACCAAATTGGTTTATCAACATCAACACTTTTTAGTAAACCAGCAAATTCATCTACCCATAACTCTTTATCACACTGTCCATCTGGACCGCTTATATGGTGAATGTTTGCAATATCAAAGTGATCCTTAATTTTTGGCAAAGCTGATTTCCAATACTTTTTATTTTCTGGAAACATTCCTGCAGCTCCAGCCATAACGATAATTGCATCTGGTTGTTGTTCTTTAATTACTTTTGAAGAAAAATTAAAAATTTCAACAAAATCTTCCTCACTTCCTTTAAAAAACATATCAAACTCAGGTTCATTCATCACATCCCAATATATAATTGGTTTCGTTAATCCAGGCATGTCATTTGAACCATCTCCATCATAACGGTCCACTAATTTTACAAGAAACATTTTATAATCCTCCATTGAACAAGGTTTGCTTAAATACTTTGTAAAACGTTTTCCAAATGGACTTCTGGCTTTTTTTCTTTTACAAGATTTTTGATCCCAGTTTGTATGAGGCCAGATGGTTGCTAAAATTGTTTGATTGTGATCTTGAGCATATACAACGTATTTATCTACATCTTCCCAAAAAAATTTACCTTTTTCACTTTCTATGTGATTCCATACAAAGGGTCCTGGGTGAGGTCTAACCCACTGTCCATCTTTACCACGCATTTTTTTATCTCTCATTTCGGTTAATTCACCAAATCTAGATTCAGAATTTGCAAAGTTTGTTAATAATAAAAATGATAATAAAATTGTTAGTATACTTTTCATCAAACTTTAAATAATTTCTCAGATAAATTTTGTAGTTTATCTCCCCAGAAAACTTTTTTCTGAATTCTTTTGAAATCAATATCAAACACTGTAGACATAGCTGATGCATAAATAGATCTAGCATCAATTGTTGAATTTAAGTCTCTTCCTTCAAATAACTCTTTTTTCCTCAGTCCTGGCCAATCAGTATAAACTTGAGATTGTTTTAGTAGACCACCTGCCATGAAAATTGCTGAACCATAACCATGCTCAGTTCCACGTCCACCATTTTGCTCTATAGTTCTTCCAAATTCTGTTAGGGTTAAGACTAAAGTATTTTCAATTTCTGGTCCTAGACCTTTCTCTAAACTTTTAAAAATTGAGTCCATTTCAATTAAACTATCTGAATGAGAACCATTCACACCTCCCTGAGCAGCATGTGTATCAAAGCCATCAACTTCAAAAACAGCAACTCTTGGACCATTTATTTTTTTGAGTTCTAGACCTGCCTTTAACGCTAAAGATGAATTTTTTCTAGACATTGATGTTCCACCACTACTCATCATTGACCTATTAGCAATTATTTCCATCATATTAGCCAGGTCATGCTCAGATTTACCTGCATAAATTGATTTTAGAAGTTGTAGAAGTTCTGTTCTTGGAAGTCTTTTTTTTGAAGGATAAAAATTATCATTACTAGGAATTCCTCTAAGAAGTAAAGGCATTGGTAATGCCAATGCAAGACCATCTCCTTTTAGCTCTCCTAATTTCATTCCTCTACCTAACCAACCAGTTTTTATTGCATAAGGTATGTGACCTCCTGTTTCCATTAAGTTTTGTCCATCAAAATGTGATCTTTTTGTATATGGAATATTGGTTGCATGAACTATTGCTCCGAGATTATTTTGCCATAAATTATAAAAATTTTTTAGTTTAGGGTGAAGAGCAAAATCAGAATTTAATTTAATTGTTTCATCTAAAATCAAATCTTTTCTTTTCTTTTCAAAATTCTTATCTCCTATTATCGGAACAGCACATAAACCATCCATTCCACCTCTTAACATTATGATTACAAGATTTTTTTTCTTTGTAGTATTTGCTAAAACAGGAAAATTAAAACCTGCTAAAAATAAAGTTGTTGCTGATCCTTTTAAAAAGTTTCTTCTTGATATTTTCATGATTTAAGAGTCTCCGGTAAGTTAAACAATATGACATGTTTATTAGAAAGGTCACCTTGCTGATTTATGGTTTTAAGAATTTCACTTGGATTATCATAATTTTTTTCAACCATCTCCTCATAAAATTCATTTGTCTGCGATTTTCTATTTTTTTTGTAATATGCTTCTTTAGCATAAACGAGTCTTCTAATTAATAATTCAGGTGACATCCAATCATCAGACACATCTGACCATCCATTAGGTTGTTTTGCCAAATATGGATGATGGCCAAGTTCTCTTAACAAATATTCTAATGATCTTTGTTCATGAGTTGGTTTTAGACCCAAAGCATACAAATCCATCAATTTTGGTGTTGGAATTAATTCCACGTCAGACATTTTACTCATTATTAAAAGCCAATTCTCTGGATTTTGAAATTTTTTAAATTTATCAGAATAATTGAAAGCAACTTCTACTACTGCTTTATGAACATCTGGTAAAAAACCATCTGATTTTTCCCAAGCTTTAATAATTGGTTCCATCATTTCTTTTGTTGGATTATCGTTAATAAAATATCTGCAAAGTTTCATTGCAATATACTCTCTACAAGATGGATGATTTACAAGATCGGTGATTACGGCTGATAAACTCTTTCTTCCTGATTTATATTTTTTACCTAAAATTCTTTTAGTACCTGGTTGATGATATTCATAATTGAAATGAACATCTCCAGTTTCTAATCTTTTTTTTCCCCAGTTAGGTCTCCATCCACTCATTACGTATGCCATTTGAATAACATCTTCTTGAGTGTAACCACAATCAGGTGAAACAGTGTGAAGCTCTAACAATTCTCTTGCGTGGTTTTCATTTACACCAACTTTTCTTCCTTTTTCTTTAGCCCATTGTGCTTCTTGGCTTTTAGGTCCAACATTATCATTATTATCTAAATGATGTATCATAGTCCAAGCTACAGTTGCTTCTTGAACCATTTTTTCAAAATTTTGATTCATATTAGCTCTAATAACTTCTCTTTGATACGCACCAGTTGTGTATTGAGCTAAGAAATCTTTTTCGCTTATTGCAAAATGATTTCCCCAAAAATACCATAACTTGGCTAAAACAGGTGTCTGACTTTTTAAAGCTTCAGAATGTCTGATACATAATTCAAGATTCCACCAAAATTTTTGGCCTGTGAGATGTCTTAACTTATTTTTTTCTCTTTTGTACCCTTCTTTGTCATTTTTAAATTTTTTTCTTAAAACTTTTCTATCTCCATAAACGTAATCTCTATAATAATTTCTGAGTTCTTTCTCAGGTAAGATTTTTCCCTTCCAAGAATATTCTGGAATTTCATTTAATTGACTTGTTGCCCACTTCAATGGATCCGATGGAACTTCATCTTTAGGCCCAAGTCCAAACGCAACCTTACGATAAAAATTTTTCATAAATTATTTAAAATAAATTATTTTAATATGTCAATATCCGAAATGTTTGTTAAAGAATTATTAAACTCAGTCATATTTTCTCTTCCTGAGATTTTTAAAATAATTAGACCAAAAATAATTATTAAGGCCAAAGGTATAGCTGTAATTACACTAATATATTCAGCAATAATTATTAAATATATTGCATAAAATGCTATCGATCTAAATATCACTCCAGTTTTAAATACAGCAATAATTGCTAGAGAATGCTTTATCAAATTTAAATAGGTCATCTTTGAAGGACCAAAATATCTTGAACCTCTTATCGATGGAGATTTAATTAAATTATTTTCTGTTTTTGCTAATGAACCAGAAAAACTACTCCAAGTTGCTTTTTCCTGAATTAGTTTTTTTACAGTTTTCTTTGTAAGGCAAGTATAGTTTCCAAATTTTATAAATTTTCCAGTGAAAGTAAAAGTAATAATTTTATGAAAAAAATAACAAATTTTAAAAATAAAATTTTCTGATCTTTTCACTCTTTCTCCAACAATGGTATTATTTGGATTATCTTTAATCTTTTCTACAAAGTTTCTTATTTCCTCAGGTCTATCTTCTCCATCTCCATCCATTGGAATTACATAATCAAATTCCTCATTTTCTGTGATTTGTTTTAGTCCTGCTGCAATACATCTTGCATGACCTCTATTATTTCTCATATTTATTAATTTTAGGGATTTAATATTATTTAAATTTTTAGTTTCTAGTATTTTTTCCTCAGTTGAGGCATCATTCACTACAATTACTGAAAATGAAATGTTAAGATCTGATATATTGACATCAATTTCTTCAATTAATTTTGATGCAGATTTAAAATCATTAAAGACTGGAATTAATATTATAATATTCATTAACTTACTGAACCTATTAGTCTAAATAGTGATGCAAAAAAACCGTACCCTGAAAGTTCAATCAAAATAATAATTCCGATGATGAACAAAAGTCTTTTATTTTTTTGGTTTAATTGAAATTTCATTTATATGTTAAGCATTTCATATCTTTGTTGCACAATTGGACTTCAGTTGAGCTATAAATCCACTTTGGTCTTTCTGGAAGATAGTAAGATATATTTCCTGCAATCCATTCATTTCCCTTAATATATTCCAATTTTCCAATATCCTTACCTTTGGTTTCATAAAAAACTTTAGCCTGTTGAGCTAACTTTTTGCCATCAAAATCAGTTCTTTTGTCAGTTTGTGAGATTGAAACATAAGAATACAAAATTGGGGATAATAAGAAAAATATCAAAAAGATTGAAGAAAACGCTCTAATTTTTTCAAAATTAATTTGCGATTTTAAAATATAAACAAATAATAAGCCAAAGCTTATATAAAAAGGTGTCATCCACATAGTTCTTATTTTTACACCCATAGTAAAAGAAGTTAGAAAAATAAATAAAATAGGAATTAAATTAATTGATATTAAAAACAAAAACTTATCATCTTCTAAATTAATAGATATTTTAAATTTTTTAACTAATACAAAAACCATTAATAAAAATGGTAACAATAATCCAATTTGCTTACCTAAAAATATCATAGGATGCTTTATATGATTGAAAATACTTGCTTCTTCTGATCCAGTTCTGAGAAGTCCATAAGTAATGGTTACATAATCATTCCCAGTTAACCAAATAATGTGTGGTAACAAAATTATAATAAAAGGAACAAAAGAAACTAGGCACTTTAAATTTAGTCTTTTGGTATAAATCATGTAAATTAAAAGTACATCTATTGCTAAACCTAAATAGACAAATAAATATTTAGATAGAAAACCAAGCCCAGCAAATAGACCGAGTAGTAACCAATCGAATATTTTATTATTCTTAATTCCCCTCCATAAGTAAAAAACTGAAAGAGACCAAAAGGGTATTAAGCAAACATTTACATTAAATTCAGGTGTAGTGAAGTTATAGAAATATATTCCCTCTAATAACAAAACTGATAGTAAACAATAAATTTTGTTATCAAAAAAATCTTCAGCTAACTTAAACACTACAATGAATGAGACTACGATACAGATTTGACTTAACAAATAATAGGCCCAGTCTTGAGGTCCAAAGATTTGATAAAATATTTCAGGTAAAAATGCACTCATTGGCGGGTGCTTATTAAATCCCCAGTCTAAATTACTACCCCATGCTAAGGCTTCTATAGTGTCAAGTGGTAAATTGTTATTTGTTAAGCTTGGAACTAATGTCCATATGATTAAGTGAGCTGAAACAAAAATATAAAATAAATTACTTATATTCTTTTTATAGATAGCCATTTTCATTAATTTATACAATTAATCCATTCTTGACACTCAATAAATGATGAATATATTCACCAAAATCACAAATTAAGGCATGGTAAAGATCTCTAAAAAATATATACCAAAAGAAACTGAAAAATATATGTGTGCAAAACATCTTGCCTACTTTAAGCAAAAATTAATGGATTGGAAAAAAGAATTAAAGATAACTAATAATGAAGCAATATTTAATGCATCAATGGATGACAATAGTGCATCAGCAGATATTGTTGACCAAGCAAGCTCATACACTGAAAAAAATGTAGAAATGAGAGCAATCAATAGACAGATAAAATTAATTTCTAAAATTGATGGAGCTTTAAAAAAAATTCAAGATGGAACTTATGGTTTCTGTGAAGAAACAGCAGAACCAATTGGTATTAAAAGATTAATGGCAAGACCAGTTGCTACTTTGTGCATAGCAGCACAAGAAAAGCACGAAAAAGATGAAAAAGTTTACGCTGATATTTAAGGGTAATCTATCTCAGCATCTTTATTTAATACTTTAAATCCTTTGATCACTGCAGGGCGTTTGGCTATATCAACATACCATCTTGATAAACCTTTAAAATTTTCTAATCCAATGTCATGTCTTTTATGTCTTGCAATCCAAGACCATGTGGCAATGTCTGCAATAGAATATTCTTTACCAGCTAAATATTCGCTTTGTGAGAGTCTTGCCTCTAAATCTTCATAAAGTTTTCTTGTAATCTTAAAATATCTTTCTTCTCCCCACTCACTTTTGCCTTGATGATAATAATGAAACTGATGATGCTGTCCTATCATTGGTCCAATTAAACCCATTTGGGCCATTAACCATTGATTTATCTCTAGTCTGTTCTTTTCAGGATAATACATTTTACTTTTTTCACCTAAATACATCAAAATTGCACCTGACTCGAAGATTGATTTATTGTTTTCATGATCGGTTATCACTGGAATTTTGTTAAATGGACTAATTTTTTTGAATTCTGGCTTGTGTTGCTCACCCTCACTTAAATTAACTTTTTTTATTTTATAATCAAATTTTATCTCCTCTAACATAATGCTAATTTTCCAGCCATTAGGAGTATCAGCAGTAAATAATTCAATCACTATTTTACACCTAATCTGTCTTTGATTGTGTTTGATGCAGTTGTAAATTCAAATCTGTATTTTTCGTCAGGTCTTGCATATTTAAAACAACCTCTGGCAGCTAAAGCACCTTCGTGAAAACCTGATAGAATTAATTTAAGTTTTCCTGGGTAAGTACATATATCGCCAATAGCAAATATACCTTTCTTATTAGTTTCAAAGTTTTCAGTATTAACTGGGATTGTTTTTTTATCTAAATTAAGGCCCCACTCAACTATTGGTCCAAGTTGCATTATCAAACCAAAGAAACCCAAAACGTAATCTACTTTTAATATTTTACTCTCTCCGTCTTCATTTTTAATTTCTACTTCTTCTAAAGATCCATTTCCTTTAACATCTTTAATTGAGTATTTAGTATATAAATTAATTATATTTTTTTTGCTTAATTCTTTAATTTTTTGAACACTCGAAGGTGACCCTCTAAACTCATCTCTTCTATGAATAAGTGAAACTTTAGAAGTATTAGATAGTTCAATTGCCCAATCAAGAGCGCTATCTCCACCACCAAATATAGCAACAGATTTATCTTTAAAAATTGTTTTGTCTTTAATTGAATACAAAACTGAGGTTCCATCAAACTTTTCCGCACTTTTTGTCGGAAACTTTCTTGGTTCAAATGATCCAACACCTCCAGCAATTACAACATTTGGTGTTTGAAATTTTTTTCCGCTAGTTGTTTTAACAATCCAATTATCATTTTCATTTGTAAGCTCTTGAACTCTATCATTTAAATGAAAATTAAAGTTAAAAGGTTTAATTTGTTCTATTAAATTATTTGTAAGTTCCTCTCCAGTACACTCTGGAACTGCAGGAATATCATAAATTGGTTTGTCTGGATAAAGTTCAATACATTGACCACCAATTTTATCCAGGTTATCAACTATTTCACATTT
This sequence comes from uncultured Pelagibacteraceae bacterium, assembly GCA_902609675.1. Lineage (GTDB taxonomy): Bacteria > Pseudomonadota > Alphaproteobacteria > Pelagibacterales > Pelagibacteraceae > Pelagibacter. The sequence goes on from CACLST010000011.1 coordinate 27,211, forward strand.
CAATCCAATAATTCCAAGTTGATGCGCACAAAATAATCCTGTTGGACCTGCGCCAACTATAACAACATCTGTTTTAATCATTAAACTTGTTTCTCCGGCATGTGTACTGTTAAACCTTCTAAGTCATCTGAAACCATAATTTGACAACTCAATCTGCTTTTTGAATTCGGTTCATAAGCTTGATCTAACATATCATCTTCGCCCATTTCCTTTTTTGGTAATTTATCGTACCAATCCTCTTTGACATAAACATGGCATGTAGCACAAGACATTCCACCTCCACAATCTGCATCTATTCCTGGAATATCATTTTGAACGGCACCTTCCATAACTGTGAGCCCATTTTGGACCTCAACTATGTGCTCTTTACCGTTATGTTCAACATATTTGATTTTAGCCATTGCTTTTATATAAGCACAAAAAAAAATAGGGCAAGTAATCAAACTTGCCCTATCTTATATTTCGTAACTAATTGTTATTACGCTCTTCTTGTAGAGTTAGATACTGCACAAGACCAGATAATTAAACCAAATGCGATTTTATTAACAAAGTCTGCTAAGTTATAGATAACGTTTAACGCGTTACCATCTATTCCACCTGTTAGGTAACCAAAAATGTAACCTAATGGGTAAATAGCCCAACCTACAGTAACAATCATTCTTAAAGCTCCAAATGCAGTTACTAAAGATTTGTTTCCAGATTTAGCAGCAACTTTTCCTGCTTCTCCTGAAAAGATTTCATAAAGAATGTAAATCCATCCAGCCATACCGATTATGAAACCTAGTGTAGCGTTGATGAACCCTGCTTCTCCAAGATATCCACCTATTAACATAACTAGTGAACCAATTAAGATTCTCCAGAATATGTTTGTGTCAACTTTTCTTACTGCTGAAAGAATTAAGTAAAATTCTACTAGCTGTAGTGGTACAGTAATTAACCAGTCAATGTATCTGTAAACAGTTGGAGTATCACCTGTTTCGATCCATACTGCTCTCATGTACATATAGTGAATAAATGCTATACCTGTTACTAATCCAGCTACGTTAACTGATTTTCTCCATTGTGAACTGACGTTAGCCTGTTCCATAAAGAAAAACGCTGTAGCTGCTAACATACCCATTGATATTAACCAAAACGAAATACCTACGAAATCGTCTGTAGCTAAAAAGGCTGTTGCTGCGTTAGCTGCTGTAGTTGCTCCGAAAAGCACTGCCGCTAATGCTAACATTTTCATTGTCTTCATAAAAAACTCCCTCATAGTTAGTTTTTTTATTAGTTTAAATTTAAACTACAGACTAATCTAATGATTAGCCTAAAGTTAGGGTTAGATAGCAAAAAAATTTACTTTATTGAAGAGTTTTTGACCTCTAAAAAGTATTGATTTTACTTACTTTGTAAAATTAAATACAACCTGTTACATAAAATCTTTAAAAAAGTGAGTCAAAAAACAAATCACTATGACAAATAGTTTTAACAAAATTTATCAAGAATCTATTCTAAATCCTGAGAATTTTTGGAAAAATGTGTCGGATGATATCTTTTGGTTTAAAAAACCTACTAAGATTTTAAATAAATCTAATCCTCCATTTTATAAGTGGTTTGAAGATGGCGTTACAAATACCTGTTACAACGCTATTGATGTTCATATTGATAAAGGTAACGGTGATAAGACAGCTTTAATCTATGATAGCCCCATAACTAATAGTAAAGCAAAATTTACATATAGTGAATTAAAAGAAAAAATTTCAAAATTTGCTGGAGCACTAGATAATCAAGGCGTCAAAAAAGGTGATAGGGTTATTATTTACATGCCAATGATACCTGAGGCCGTTATAGCGATGCTTGCTTGTGGGAGAATTGGCGCAATACACTCAGTTGTCTTTGGTGGATTTGCTTCAAATGAATTAGCAAGCAGAATTGATGATAGTAAAGCAAAAATTTTAATTACAGCTTCTTGTGGATTTGAACCTGGACGAACTGTTGAATATAGACCTTTAGTTGATGGAGCATTGAAACTTGCAAAACATAAAGTTGAAAAAGTAATTTTCTATCAAAGGAAAGATAACGAAGTAAAAATTAACTCTCCACTTGAAATAAGTTGGAATGAGGCACTTGTTAATGCCAAAAATAAAGATTGTGTTGAAATTGGAGCAAATGAGTTCGCATATATTTTGTATACCTCAGGAACTACAGGCATACCAAAAGGAATAGTTAGAGATGTTGGAGGTCACATTGTTGCTCTTAAATGGACGATGAAAAATATTTATAATATAGATGAAAATGATGTGTGGTGGTCAGCTAGTGATATTGGCTGGATAGTGGGACATTCATATATTGTTTATGCTCCATTGTTTAAAGGGTGTACAACAGTTTTATTTGAGGGGAAACCAGTTGGAACTCCTGATGCAGGAGTATTTTGGAGAATAATTTCAGAGTATAAAATTAAATCTTTGTTTACAGCTCCAACAGCATTTAGAGCAATTAAAAAAGAAGACCCAGATGGAAAGTTTTTCTCTAAATATGATTTAAGTTGTTTTGAATCTTTATTCCTGGCTGGCGAAAGAGCTGATCCAGATACAATTAAGTGGGCTGAAAATCTTTTAAATGTTCCCGTGATAGATCACTGGTGGCAAACAGAAACTAGCTGGGCAATAAGTTCAAATTGTACCGGAATAGAAATGCAAAAAACAAAGTATGGTTCAGCATGTAAAGCAGTTCCAGGGTATGACGTAAAAATAATTAAACATGATCATTCAATAGCAAAACCTAATGAGATGGGTGATATAGTTGTTAAATTACCTTTACCACCAGGTACTTTTCCTACACTTTGGAATGCAGACAAAAGATACGAAGAAAATTATATGACTAATTATAAAGGTTACTATCAAACTTATGATGCAGGACACATTGATGAAGATGGATACATTTGGATTATGTCGCGAACAGATGACATTATAAATGTTGCTGGTCATAGATTATCGACAGGTGCGATTGAAGAGGTATTATCTGAACATCAATCAGTTGCTGAGTGTGCCGTTCTTGGAATTGCAGATAAATTGAAAGGACAATTGCCTATTGGTTTAGTTGTTTTAAAATCTGGTGTTGAAAAAGACAATGAAACTATATCAAAGGAATGTATTAAAATGGTAAGAGATAAAATTGGACCTGTTGCTGCGTTCAAAGTTGTTATTGTTATTAAAAGATTACCTAAAACAAGATCAGGAAAAATATTGAGAGGAACTATTCGTAAAATTGCCGACAAGGAAGATTATAAAATGCCAGCAACAATCGACGATCCAGCAATTTTAGAGGAGATTTCTCAAAGTTTAATAGAGAATAAAATTCTTACCAAATAAATTAAATTAATTATTAAATTTGATGGGCTTACCTGATGCTTCGCCGAGGATTTCTCCATTTTTCATTTTAATCTCTCCATTTACGATTGTATAAACTGGAGTTCCCTTAAACTTATGTCCATTGAAGGGTGACCATCCACACTTACTCTCTATATTTTCATTTTTGATTTCGATAATTTTATTCATATCCACAATTGTAAAGTCTGCATCATAGTCTTCCTTTATATAACCTTTGCCTATAATACCAAAGATTTTCGTTGGATTTTCACAAACAAGATTCATTAATTGAACTAAAGTTAGTTTTCCATCATTTACATGGTTCAACATCACAGGTAATAAGGTCTGTACCCCAGGCATTCCTGAGGGAGTATCTGGATATTCTTTATTTTTATTTACCTTTAGATGAGGAGCGTGATCCGAACCAATAGTGTCATTATAATTATTTCTTACGGCATACCATAGTCTATCGTAATGGCTTTTTTCTCTAATGGGTGGATTCATCTGTGCATAGGTTCCAAGCTTATCGTAGCAATCTGGAGCAAACATAGTTAAATGTTGTGGAGTTATTTCAAAAGTTATGTCTCCTTTATTTTGAGATAAAAAATCAATCTCCTGTTTTGTGGTAATGTGTAAGATATGAGCCTTTTTGCCTAACCTTTTTGCAATTTTAACAATCTTTCTAGTAGATGAAATTGCACATTCTTCATCCCTCCATATTGGGTGTGAATGAACATTGCCTTTTTCTCTCAATTTCTTTCTTAAATTTAAAATATCTTCATCTTCTGAGTGAACTGCAACAATTTTTGATGTGCTTTCAAATACTTTTTCAATGTCTTCTTCTTTATGAACTAGTAAAGTTCCTGTAGACGAACCTGCAAATAATTTAACACCACAACATCCATCTAAACCCTTAAGATCAGCTAATTCCCTTTGATTGGTAGGGGTAGCTCCAAAATAAAATGCATGATTACAATACATTCTATTTTTTGCTAAATCTATTTTTCTTTGAAACTCTGCTTTGTTTGTAGTTGCAGGATTTGTATTCGGCATTTCGAATACTGAGGTTATACCTCCAACTATTGCTGCTCTACTTCCTGAGGCTAAATCCTCAGTGTCTGTTGAACCCGGTTCTCTAAAATGCGTTTGAGTATCAATGCAGCCTGGAAGAACTGTAAGTCCTTTCACATCAATTGATTGACTTGAATCTTCATTTAACTTACCAATTTTTACAATCTTGCTGTTTTGAATGCCTATATCAACGTCTTTGAGATTTTTATCAATATAACACTTTCCATTTTTAATTATTAGGTCTAACATTTATAAAAAAACTACATATATCATTCGTTATAATATTACAATATGAACAGAAATAATATTTACATCCTTGAGGATAGAGGTCTTCTTTATATCAACGGAGATGATGCTAAAGAATTTTTACAAAATATAATTACAAACAATATTGAAAATGTATCAGAAGATAGAAGTTGTTTCTCAGCTCTCTTAACCCCACAGGGTAAATATCTTTACGATTTTATAATTATTAAACATAAATCAGGCTATTTTTTGGATTGTGAAAAGAAAATTATTGAGAATTTGTATAAACAGTTAAATTTATACAAGCTTAGATCTAAAGTAGAAATTTTAAATCTAAGTAATGAGTTTGTTGTTGCAAATTTAACAAAGGAAAAATTTCTTCAATTGGAAAATTCTAAAGATGAGATGGGTTTTACTATAAAATTTAGAGAAGATCCTATTCTTTTAGATCCAAGGTCTGATAAATTAGGAGCTAGATTAGTGATTAATTTAGAAAAATTGTATCTTTCTATAAAAAAATTGGGATTAAAAGTTTCTAATGTAAATGAATATTATAATTACAGTCATGAATTGGGAATTGCTCAAATTGATACAAATAATTTGCAAAATAAAATATTTGGAATTGAATGCAATTTTGAAGAGCTTAACGGAATTGACTTTAGAAAAGGATGTTATGTAGGGCAAGAAAATACAGCTAGAATAAAACTTAAGGATAAACTTAATAAAAGACTATTTGCAATTAAAGTGTTAGATGGAGAGATCAACAGTGACGAAATTACTTCTGAGAATAAAAATTTTGGAAAGTTATTGATCAATAATAAAAATCCATTTGCTTTACTGAAACTAGAAGATAAAAGCTTTAATTTTGATAAAGATCTAAAGTGTGGTGATGCAAAAATAAAGGTGTTAAGACCAAGTTGGATATAAATTATTTAATAAATTTTGTTAAATCTGGTTTGAAATAATCTGGTCCTTTCATAACTTTTCCAAATTCATTATATATTGGTTTTCCATCTTTTCCCAATTTACTCATATTAGATTTTTGTACTTCTTCAAAACATTTATCTAAATTAATACCAAAAGCATGACCTGCGCCATAAGTAACATACAAAATATCTGTTAATGCATCTGCAACTTCAGTCAAATTTTTTTCTAATATTGCCTGTTTAAGTTCCTCTAACTCTTCATTAATCAATGAAATTCTTAACGAATTAATTTTATCTGTGCTTAAACTTGATGAATCTTTTATATCTTGATTAAAAGTTTTCATAAACACACCAACTTTTTCAAAATTTGTCATTTTACTCCTATATGATTTTTTTATTATTTAATGTATAATTGTATAAATATACTCTCAAAACTAAAATATGAAATTCAGAAAAGAATATGACAGCATTGGTTCTATAAATGTACCTGTGGATAAGTATTGGGGAGCATCCACACAAAGATCAAAAAAATACTTTGATATTGGAGATGTGTTAGTCAGACCAAAGTTAATAAAATCCATAGCTATTATAAAAAAAGCAGCTGCTATTACAAATTATAAGAGCAAAGATATTAATTTAAAAATTTATAAATCAATTGTACGAGCTTCTAATGAAGTTATTGCAGGAAAATTAGATAATCATTTCCCTCTTAAAGTTTGGCAAACTGGTTCTGGCACACAAACAAATATGAATGTGAATGAAGTAATTTCAAATAGAGCAATTGAAATACTTAAAGGAAAAAAGGGTACAAAAAAACCCGTTCATCCAAATGATCACGTCAACAAATCACAGTCAACAAATGATGTATTTCCCACAGCAATGCATATTGCAATAGCAATGGAAACTAGAGAAAAACTATTACCAAGCCTAGTATTATTAAATAAAGAATTAAAAAAAAAGGTAAGTGAATTTAATAAAATAGTCAAAATAGGTAGAACACACCTTCAGGATGCTACCCCTTTATCATTGGGTCAAGAATTTTCTGGCTACCAATCTCAACTAGAAGAATGCATTAAAAGAATAAAAGTTTCACTGAATGAAATTTATTATTTAGCACAAGGTGGGACCGCTGTTGGAACTGGCATAAATACCAAAAAAAATTTTGATAAAAAAATAGTTAGTGAAATAAAAAAAATAACTAAGTTACCTTTCAAACCAGCTAAAAATAAGTTCGCAGCACTTGCCGCTCATGATGCAATAGTAAATTATTCAGGGACATTGAATACCACAGCAGTGTGTCTGATGAAAGTGGCAAATGATATTCGATTTTTAGGCTCAGGACCTAGAGCAGGATACGGAGAATTAATACTACCAGAAAATGAACCTGGATCGTCAATTATGCCAGGCAAAGTGAACCCAACTCAATGCGAGGCTGTAACGATGGTTTGTGTTAAAGTAATTGGAAATCATAATGGAATAACAATGGCCGGATCACATGGTCATTTTGAACTTAATGTTTTCAAACCTTTAATAATTCATAATGTCCTTCAATCAATTCAAATTCTTTCAGATAGCACAAAAAGTTTTGCAAAGTATTGTATCTCTGGACTTAAAGCTGATAAAAATAGAATTAAATACTTGGTAGAGAACTCTTTAATGCTTGTAACTGCCCTATCTCCAAAGATTGGCTACGATAATGCTGCAAAGATTGCTAAGAATGCATTAAAAAATAAAACTACTCTTAAAGCTGAGGCACTAAAATCAGGATTAATAAATGAGAATGAGTATAACATAATTGTTAATCCTAATAAAATGATAAAGCCAGACTAACTATTTATAATATTTTTAACTAATGATTTAAGCTCTTGGGAATTTCTAATATTATATCTAGAGTTTCCATTGGTTTTGCCCTTATAC
>CACLST010000012.1 GCA_902609675.1 uncultured Pelagibacteraceae bacterium
AAAAGAAATTAAAATTAAAGTACCGTTAGTAGTTAGATTAGCAGGAACAAACTTTGAAGAAGGAAAAAAGATATTACAGAATTCAGGTTTAAAAATTATATCTGCTAATGACTTATCAGATGCTGCAAAAAAAATTGTAGAGGCAATAAAATAATGTCAGTATTAATTAATAAAAATACAAAAGTAATTTGCCAAGGTTTCACAGGATCTCATGGTACCTTTCACTCTGAACAATCTATTAAATATGGAACAAACTTGGTCGGGGGAGTAACACCAAAAAAAGGTGGACAAATTCATTTAGAAAGACCAGTATTTAATACAGTTAAAGAAGCAAAAGATGCTACTGGTGCGGATGCAACAATGATATATGTACCCGCAAAGTTTGCTTCATCAGCCATAATTGAAGCCATCGATTCATCTATTGAATTAATTGTTTGCATAAGTGAAGGAATACCAATTCTTGATATGTTAAAAGTAAAAAAAAAATTACAAGACTCCAACTCCAGATTAATTGGTCCAAACTGTCCAGGAATAATTACACCTAATGAATGTAAAATTGGAATAATGCCAGGCAATATTCATAAAAAAGGTTCAGTAGGTATTGTATCAAGATCAGGAACACTTACCTATGAGGCAGTTGCTCAAACAACTGAGAACAATCTTGGTCAATCAACATGTATAGGAATTGGTGGGGATCCAATTAATGGAACTAATTTCATTGATTGCCTTGATTTATTTTTAAATGACGACCAGACAGAGTCTATTTTAATGATTGGAGAAATAGGTGGAACTGCTGAAGAAGAAGCAGCAGAGTTCGTTAAAAATCATAAAATAAAAAAACCAATTGTTGGATTTATAGCTGGAGTAACTGCTCCACCAGGGAGAAGAATGGGACATGCTGGTGCTATTATTTCAGGTGGCAAAGGAAATGCTGAAGAAAAGATTAAAATCATGGAAGATTGCGGTATTACTGTTGCTAATTCTCCCTCTGATATTGGAAAAACGCTACTAAATAAATTGTCTAATTGATAACATTTTGTTTGTATAATATTTAAAGAATTAATATGTCAGCTTCCAAAAATCTTGAGTACAAAAAAACTTCATTTTTAAATAAATCAAACAATGCATTTATTGAGCAAATGTATGTAAAGTTTATAAATAAAGATCCTAGTTTGCCAGAAGGTTGGAAAGAGTATTTTATCGATATAAGTGAGGATTTAGACTCTGTTGTTAGAGAAATAAAGGGTCCCTCATGGAGTCCTAAAAAAGTAAAAATTAAAGAAAATATAGAATTTAAAAAAGAAGATACCACTCTTAAAGTTAATCAAGCTGATGTAATAGCTGGTAATAGTAATTCAATAAGAGCAGTTTCACTTATTAGATCTTATAGACAAAGAGGACATCTACTTTCTAAACTAGACCCACTAGAAATAAGAGAAAGTGAATATTTAGATGAATTGCACCCAGAAAATTATGGTTTTAATAAAGAAGATTATGATAAGCAAATATATTTAGATGGTGTTTTAAATAAAGAGTATTCAAACATAAAAGAAATTTTATCTATACTTAGAAAAACTTATTGTGGATCAGTTGGTTATGAATACATGCACATATCAAATCCAACAGAGAGAAAATGGTTTAGGGACAGAGTAGAAAAAGATGAAAATGCATTAAAATTTACTAAAAATGGTAAAAGTGCAATTTTAAACAAATTAATCCAAGCTGAGGGTTTCGAGAAATTTTTGCATACTAAATATGTTGGTTCTAAAAGATTTGGTTTAGATGGTGGTGAAAGTTTAATTCCTGGTTTAGAGCAAATAATTAAAATTGGAGGTCAATCAAAGATTAAAGAGGTTAAAATTGGGATGTCTCACAGAGGAAGACTAAATGTTTTAGCTAACGTTTTACAAAAATCTTATAAAAGAATATTTAATGAATTTGCTGGTGAATTAAATAATACCGATGAAGACAGTGCTGGCGATGTGAAATATCATTTGGGAGCTTCATCTGATAGAGAATTTGATGGAAATTCTGTTCATGTAAGTTTAACAGACAATCCTTCGCATTTGGAAGCAGTTAATCCAGTAGTATTGGGTCAGACTAGAGCAAAACAATTTTTTCATAAAGATACTGAGAGAAATAAAGTAATTCCGATTTTAATACATGGTGATGCTGCTTTTGCAGGACAAGGTGTTGTTGCCGAATGTTTTGCAATGTCAGGGTTACCTGGACACAATACAGGTGGAACTATCCATATAATAGTGAATAATCAAATAGGATTTACCACAAGCCCAAGGTTTGCAAGATCTTCACCTCACCCATCAGATATTGCGAAAATGGTTGATGCACCTATCATCCATGTTAATGGAGATGACCCAGAAGCTGTTGTTTATGGCTCAAGAATTGCAACTGAATTTAGATTAAAGTTCAATAGAGATGTAGTCATCGACTTAGTTTGTTACAGAAGATTTGGACATAATGAGGGAGATGAGCCATCATTTACTCAACCATTGATGTATAAAAAAATTAGATCACATCAATCAACAGCAAATATATATGGATCTAAACTTATTAATGAAAATTTAATATCTAAGAAAGGTTTAAACGACCAAATAAAAAAATTTAAAGATCTTTTAGATGAACAATTTAAGACAGCTAAAGATTATAGTCCTAAAATTGAATGGTTTGAGGGAGCATGGTCTAGCTATAAACCTAAAAAAGGGAAAGACAAAAGAGGAGTTACTGGAGCAGATAAAAAAACACTTAAAAATATTTCAGATAAAATAAATGTTGTTCCATCTGAAATAAGTATTCACAAAACTATTAGCAAAATATTGCAAAGTAGAAAAAAATCTGTCGACGATGGTTTAAATATCGACTGGTCTACTGCTGAATCATTAGCTTTTGGTTCATTATTAGATGAGGGTTTTCCAGTTCGGTTTGTAGGACAAGATTCTGGAAGAGGAACATTCAGTCAGAGACACTCAGTTTTAAGAGACCAAACCAATAACTCTAGATATATTCCATTAAATAATATTTCAAAACATCAAAAAAAATTTGAAATTGTTGATAGTTTTTTGTCAGAACTTGCGGTTTTGGGATTTGAATATGGATATAGTTTAGTAGAGCCAAATACTCTTACTCTTTGGGAAGCTCAATTTGGTGATTTTGCCAATGGTGCACAAGTTATAATCGATCAATTTATCTCCTCTGGTGAAAGAAAATGGCAAAGAGCTTCAGGTTTGGTAATGTTATTACCTCATGGCTATGAAGGTCAGGGACCAGAACATTCTTCTGCTAGACTTGAAAGATTTTTACAATTGTGTGCAAATGATAATCTCCAAGTTATGAATTGTACAACTCCAGCAAACTATTTTCATGCTTTACGTAGACAAATACACCGTGATTTTAGAAAACCACTTGTAATTATGACGCCAAAATCTTTGTTAAGAAACAAATTTTGTGTGTCAACCATTGATGATTTTAGTAAACAAACATCATTTCACCGAATAATGTGGGATCATGCATTAAGTGATCAATCCAAAAATTTTATTAAATTAAAAAAATCTAGTGAAATAAAAAAAGTTATAATTTGTTCAGGAAAAGTGTACTTCGATCTTTTAAATGCTAGAGAAAAGTTAAAAAGAGATGATGTGGTAATGTTTAGAATAGAGCAACTTTATCCTTTTCCAGCAAAGAGTTTGGTAAAAGAACTTAAACCATATGCAAAAAATGCTAATTTTTATTGGTGTCAGGAAGAGCCAAAAAATATGGGTGCATGGTTTTCAGTGAGAGATTATATACAATGGACTTTAGATACCATTAAAGCTAAAAATAAAGAAGTTTCTTATATTGGAAGAAGTCCTGATGCATCACCAGCCACTGGATATGCTAAAAGGCATCAACTTGAGCAACAAGAAATTATAAATGAAGTATTTAATTAATGAGTGAAAAAATTTTAGTTCCAACGTTAGGTGAAAGTATAACAGAGGCAACAGTTTCTAAATGGTTGAAAAGAGAAGGTGAAACAGTTGAGGCTGATGAGGCAATAGTTGAACTGGAAACTGATAAAGTAAATTTAGAAGTTCCTTCCCCGATTAGTGGTACATTATCAGAAATTAGTTTTAAAGATGGAGATACAGTTGAAGTTGGAGCTGTTTTGGGCTCAATTTCTGAGGGGAATGTTGATATTAAAAATATACCTGAAAGCAAAAAACAACTTGAGGATAATGAAGAGAAAGAAATTATAGATCAGAAAAGCAATGTAATTAATTTAGATATAGAAAAAAAACCTCAAACTAAGTTAGAAGATCCAATAGTATTAACTGAGGATAACTCAATGGAGCTATTAGAAGAAGAGCCTTTACTTTTAACTGAGGAAGTAGAAACAGAAGAAACCTCACAACAACCAATTATTCTATCTCCCGCAGTTAGAAAAATGGTTGCAGAAAAAAATATCAACGTAGATAATGTAAAAGGAACAGGTAAAGCAGGAAGAATTTTAAAAGGTGATCTAATTGGTATGATGGGAACCAACCCACAACCTAATCTGAGAAGAATTAAATATGGTGAAGAAGAGAGAATTAAAATGACACGTTTAAGACAAACGATTGCTAAAAGACTAAAACAAGCACAAGAAAATGCTGCAATGTTAACTACTTTCAATGAGGTAGATATGTCTGGGATTATGGCAATGCGAAGAGATAACCAAGAAGATTTCAAAAGTAGATATGGAATTAAATTAGGCTTAATGTCATTTTTTGTTAAAGCTTGTGTTGTTGGACTTAAATTATTTCCAGCAATAAACGCTGAAATTGAAGATCAAGATATAATTTACAAAAATTATTATAATATAAGCTTTGCTGTTGGAACCGAAAAAGGTTTAGTAGTTCCAGTGCTAAGAAATGCAGATGAGATGTCATTCGCTGATATAGAAAAAGAAATTAAAAAATTATCTGAGAAAGCAAACGAAGGTAACCTAACAATTGAGGACTTACAGGGAGGTACCTTTACTATAAGCAATGGAGGTGTGTATGGTTCTATGCTTTCAACACCAATATTAAATCCACCTCAATCAGGCGTATTAGGAATGCACAATATTGTTGAAAGACCAGTAAATGATAATGGTGAGATAAAAATTAAGCCTATAATGTATTTGGCTTTGTCATATGATCATAGAATTATTGATGGAAAGGAATCCGTGTCGTTCTTAAAAACTGTTAAAGAAAATTTAGAAGACCCTAGAAGATTATTTTTAAATATCTAATGGCTGAAAAATTTGATGTTACTGTAATTGGAGGAGGACCTGCAGGATATGTATGTGCAATTAGATTATCACAATTAGGATTAAAAACTGCATGTGTAGAGTCCAGAGGATCTTTGGGAGGCACTTGTCTTAATATAGGATGTATTCCTTCTAAAAGCCTATTAAATATGTCTGAAAGTTTTCTTAAAGCTAAAAATTTCTCTAATATTGGCATTGAAACTGGTGAAATTAAGCTAAATCTAGAAAAAATGATGAGCAATAAAGAAAGCTCTGTTGCAACACTTACAAAAGGAGTGGAGTTTTTATTTAAAAAAAACAAAGTTACTTACATTAAAGGGGTGGGATCTTTTAATGAAAAAAATGAAATATTAGTCAAAAATGATAAATCAGAAATAAAAATTAAAACTGATAAAACTATAATAAGCACAGGATCAGAACCTTTATCACTTCCAGGAATAGATTTTGATGAAAAAAAAATTCTTTCATCAACAGGAGCTCTTAATATTTCTAAGCTTCCAAAAAAAATGGTTGTTGTTGGGGGTGGGTATATTGGATTGGAGATGGGTTCTGTTTGGTCAAGATTAGGAACTGAGGTTCACGTTGTAGAATATTTAGATCACATCACTCCAGGACTCGATAAAGAAATTTCAAATGAATTTATGAAAATTTTAAAAAAACAGAATATTAAATTTGAATTAAATACTAAAGTTGAAAAAATTACTAAAAATGACAAAGGAGTAGTTATAGAAACGACAAATAAAGATTCAAAAAATAATATTGAAGCCGATGTAGTTTTGATTTCTGTTGGAAGAAAACCCTACACAGATAAATTAAATTTAGAAAAAATTGGAGTAAATCTTGATAAAAAAGGAAAAATAAAAGTTAATAAAAATTTTGAAACCAATGTACAAAATGTTTACGCAATAGGAGATGTTATAGATGGACCTATGTTGGCTCATAAAGCTGAAGAGGAAGGAATAGCTGTAGCAGAGCTAATTGCTGGACAGTCAGGTCATGTGAATTATGATATCATACCAGGTGTAATTTATACTTCACCAGAGGTAGCCTATGTTGGTAAAAATGAGGAAGAATTAAAAGAAAAAAAAATAAACTTTAAAGTTGGTAAATTCCCTTTTACGGCAAACTCAAGGGCTAAAGCAATAAATGAGCCAGAGGGATTCGTAAAAATATTAGCTGAAAGTAAAACAGATAGAGTTTTAGGAGTGCACATAATTGGTCCACATGCTGGTGAAATGATTGCTGAGATGTCAGTAGCTATGGAATTTGGAGCAAGTTCAGAGGATATAGCAAGAACTTGTCATGCACATCCTACTTTCTCGGAAGCAATTAAAGAAGCAGCTCTATCAGTTGATAAAAGACAAATACACTCTTAGATTTATTTAAAATCATATCTTTCATTATATTAATTGTATAGTAGTGATATATTTAAGTATGAGTTTAGATTTAGGAAAAAAATTTCTTTCACAAAAAAATTTTAAAGATGCAGAAAAAATTTTTCTAGATTTGAATAAAAATAATAATAACTTCGAAATTAATTATAATCTTGCAATTATTAATTTTGAATTAAAGAATATAAAAAAGAGTCTAAAATTTTTTGATAAATGCAAAAAAATAGATCCTAAATCTTTAAATACTTATTTAAAAGTTGCATATTTAGAGCAGTCTACTGGTGATATAGAAAAATCATTATCAACTTATCTTAAAGTTCTAGATATAAATATAAGAGATATTAGAGCCTATTATGGAATTTTCACATTGAAACCAAATTTTCTTAAAACAAGTCACTTTGAAATTATTAAACAAATTAATGACAATCCAAATGCAAATATTTTAGAAAAGTTTTTATCCGAATTCTTACTATCTAAAAAAGAAAAGAAAGAGAGAAACATTGAAAAAGAGTTATCTTTTTTAAATAATTCACACAGCCTTTGTTTTGACTTTAAAAAAAACTATAACCTTCAATCACAAAAGTATTATTCAAAAATAATTTTAGAACATTACAATCAGTCAAATTTTATAGAAAATGATAAAAAAGATCATTTATTTAATGATATTTCACCAATATTTATTATAGGCTTACCAAGATCAGGATCAACACTAGTTGAAGCAATTATAACTTCTTCAGAAAACAATATTCCATCGTTTGGAGAATCTGCTTTCATTAATATGGGTGTAATAAATCAACTTTCTTCTAAAATATTATTAAATGATGAAAAGAAAGAAATATTTAATTTTAAAGTTAATGAATTTAAAAATTTTGTGAATAAGAAATATTCCCAATTTTCTTTGATTGAAAAAGATGTAAATTATTTTGTAGATAAATCTTTAGAGAATTTCTTTAACATTGATTTTATACTAAGTATATTCCCTAAAGCTAAATTTTTACATTGTCATAGAAGTCTCAAGGACTCCATTGTGGGAATTTATCAATCATTACTACCTGACTTATCTTGGACACATAGTATACAAAACATAATTACTTATATTGATAACTATACAAAAATAATCAAATATTTTAAAAAAAAATATCCGAGTATCATACATGATGTATCTCTTGAAAATCTTACACAAAATAAAGAAAAAATTTCTAAAGAAATATTTAATTTTTGTGGTTTAAAATGGGATGCAAATGCTCTCGAATTTTATAAGAGAGATGATTTAGATATTAGAACGACAAGCAATATTCAAATCAGGAATGAGATTACTAGCTATAATACTGATAAGTATTCGAAATATTATAATCTATTTAAGGATTACCAAGATAAGTATTCTTGGTTGAAGTAAATGCAAATTCCAGTTTTATTACCAAATATTTTCAACCACCCTTTTACATACGAATTTGATAAAAAATTAAGTCCAGGAACTTATGTGAAGGTACCATTTGGAAAAAAGGATTTAACAGGTGTTGTTTGGAACTCATTTGAAAAGAAAATTCAAAAAAAATTTAAACTTAAAAAAATTAAATCTATTATCCAAATAAATCCTTTGAAAATTGAAACAATAAATTTTTTGAATTGGTTCTCAAATTATAATTTGGTACCGATTGGTATGTGTTTAAAACTTCATTTAATTGGTGGTGATGCAATAACCAAACTTGATGATAAAGAATATCTAATCTTTAATAATAAAAAAACTAGGCAAAATTTTAAACTTTCTGAAGATCAAAATAAAGTCTTTAAAGAAATGTTAAAAAAAAATGGAGAATTTAGAGTACACTTGCTTCAAGGAACAACTGGATCTGGAAAAACAATTGTATATTTCAAGCAAATAGAGGAAATCTTAAAAAAAGGCTATCAGGCAATAATTTTACTGCCAGAAATAGGACTTACCTCAGAATTTGAGAAAAAATTTGAGGAATTTTTTGGTTTTAAAGCTGCAATTTGGCATTCGGGAGTAACACCAAAAAGAAAAAAAATTATTTGGAGTGGAGTCGCATCAGGATTAATAAAGGTAGTTATAGGGGCAAGATCGTCTCTTTTTTTGCCATTTAAAAAAATAGGACTAATAGTAATTGATGAAGAACATGATCAATCATTTAAGCAAGATGAAGGTGTTATTTATAATGCAAGGGATATGGCAATAGCTAGAGCTAACTTTGAAAATATACCCATTAACCTTGTAACTTCAGTTCCATCAATAGAAACATATGCAAATGTTAAAAAAAATAAGTATTCCATCTCGAGATTAATTAAAAGATATAAAGATGCAAATCTCCCTTCATTTGAAATAATTGATTTAAATAATAGCGGATTAAATAAACAATCATGGATTGCTACTGAAACTTTTAAAAAGGTTAAAGATCATTTAAAAAAAAATGATCAAGTTTTATTTTTTATGAATAGAAGAGGTTTTGCACCTTATGCTCTATGCAAAAATTGTTTAAAAGTATACTCCTGCCCAAACTGTTCTATAAATTTAGTATATCATAAAGGTAAAAACATTTTACTTTGTCATTATTGTGGTTTCAAAAGTAAATTAAATAGAAATTGTAGTAAAGGAAACACTTGTGATTTTGTTTTTAGTGGTCCAGGTGTTGAAAGAATATCGGAGGAAGTAAAGATATTATTTCCTGACAAAAAAATATCTATTTTTTCAAGCGATACCATGAACAAAAAATCGTCTAAAGATCAACTTGAAAGTATAATAAATGGTGAAGTTGATATTTTAATTGGGACACAATTAATTTCAAAAGGTTTTCATTTTCCAAATTTAAATTGCATTGTTGTTCTAGATATTGATTTAACATCTAATGGACACGATCTTAGAACAGCTGAAAAAAATCTTCAACTGTACCACCAGTTATCAGGAAGAGCAGGAAGGACTGGTAAACCTGCTAAAGTATATTTTCAAACTTTTGGTATTAATCGAAATATAATAAATCAAATTACTCACCATGACCCATTTATTTTTTTAGATAATGAATTGAAATTAAGAGAGAAAAATAATCTTCCACCATTTGAAAGATTTATTTCATTAATACTTACTTCCTCGAAAGAGAATAATTTAGATGAAGAGTCTCAAAATTTAAAACAAGTACTCCTAAGTTCTCTTGATGATAAAGTTTTAGGACCTGTGAATGCACCTATTTATAGAGTTAAAGGAAAATATCGCCAAAGGCTCCTAATAAGGTCCAAAAAGGGGTCGAAAATACAAAATAAGTTGGCTGAAATATTGAATAAGCACAAATTACCTAGTGAAATAAAACTGACAGTTGATGTGGATCCAATAACCTTTAATTAAGAGACAAAATAGATATTAAATTGTTAATCTGATGCTTGAAGACATCAAATGCATATGCTACTTAATCCAGAAAATCTTCTAAAATAAAGAGACAAAATTGAGTAAAAATAACAGTTTTTCAGTTACCACAGCAGGTAGATATTCCTTAGCACTATATGAGCTAGCTAAAGAAAATAATTCAGTAGATGAAGTTGAAGAACAATCAATATCTTTATTAAAATTAATAGATGAGAGCAAAGATTTTAGTTCATTAATTAAAGATCCAACTAACTCTGTAGATGAACTTCAGGATGTAATCAATATGATTGCTAATAATTATAAATTAAACTCTTTACTATCAAAATTCTTAGGTTTTCTAATATCTAAAAGAAGATTTTTTTATTTAAAAACAATTCTTCAAGATTTTGTTGATACTTGTTCAAAAAAAAGAGGAGAAGTAAAAGCTGAACTAATTTCTTCTAAAGAATTATCAGGAGAACAAGTAAATAAAATAAAAGATGAATTGTCTCAAAATTTTAACGCGAAAATAAAATTAGACTATAAATATGATAAGAGTTTAATTGGAGGTTTAGTAATACAAGTTGGTAGTATTATGGTAGATACCTCTATTAAAAATAAATTACAACAAATCGAAAATACAATGATAGAGGCTTAAATGGAAATAAATCCTTCAGAAGTTACAAAAATATTAAAAGAACAAATTAAAAAGTTTGGAGATAAAGCTGAGGTTACAGAGGTTGGTCAAGTTTTATCAGTAGGAGATGGTATAGCAAGAATTTATGGATTAGATAATGTTCAAGCTGGAGAAATGGTAGAATTCTCTGATGGTTCGAAAGGAATGGCATTAAACCTGGAGAGTGAAAATGTTGGTGTTGTAATTTTTGGTGATGATAGAGCGGTTAAAGAAGGTGATACTGTAAAAAGAACTGGTGCGATTGTTGATACACCAGTTGGAAAAGAATTACTCGGTAGAGTTGTTGATGGTTTAGGAAATCCAATTGATGGAAAAGGTGCGTTAGATAAAAGTTTAAAAAGAAGTAGGGTTGAGGTTAAAGCTCCTGGTATAATTCCACGTAAATCTGTAAGTGAACCAATGCAGACTGGTCTTAAATCAATTGATAGTCTAGTTCCAATTGGAAGAGGACAAAGAGAATTAATTATTGGTGACAGACAAACAGGCAAAACAGCAGTTGCTATTGACGCTATTATAAATCAGAAAAAAATTAACGAGTCAGGTGATGAGAAGAAAAAATTATATTGTATTTATGTGGCCGTAGGCCAAAAGAGATCTACAGTTAGACAGATTGAAAAAACACTGGAAGAAGCTGGTGCGATGGAATACACAACAATAGTTGCAGCAACTGCATCAGATGCAGCACCTTTACAATTTTTAGCCCCTTACACTGGATGTACTATGGGTGAGTATTTTAGAGATAATGGGATGCATGCATTGATTATATATGATGATTTGTCAAAACAAGCTGTTGCATATAGACAAATGTCACTTCTATTAAGAAGACCTCCCGGAAGAGAAGCATATCCTGGAGATGTGTTTTACTTACATAGTAGATTACTTGAAAGAGCTGCAAAATTAAGTGATGAGCATGGTGGAGGATCATTAACCGCTCTTCCAATAATCGAAACCCAAGGTGGTGATGTCTCCGCATTTATACCAACAAATGTTATTTCAATTACTGATGGTCAAATATTTCTTGAAACTGAACTTTTTAACCAAGGCATAAGACCTGCCATAAATGTTGGATTATCCGTATCAAGAGTTGGATCATCTGCTCAAACTAAAGCGATGAAGAAAGTTTCAGGGTCCATGAAATTGGAGCTTGCGCAATATCGTGAAATGGCTGCGTTTGCACAATTTGGTTCAGACCTTGATGCGTCTACTCAGAAATTACTTAATAGAGGATCAAAGTTAACTGAACTTTTAAAGCAAAATCAATATTCTCCCATGACAGTTGCAGAACAAGTCATTTCTGTATTTTGTGGAGTTAGAGGACATCTTGATGATATTGAACAAAAGGATATTTCAAGTTTTGAGAGTAAAATTATTGAAAAATGTAAATCTGAAAAGCCAGATATTATTGAGTCAATAACAGCTTCAGGAAAACTTGAAGATGATAAAGAAAAAGAATTGAATGAAATTATTTTACAACTTAAGAAAGATTTTAACTCATAAAAAATAATGGCTAGTTTAGACGATCTAAAAAAAAGAATATCAAGTGTTAAGTCTACACAGAAGATTACTAAGGCAATGAAAATGGTCGCTGCTGCAAAATTGCGAAGAGCCCAAGAGAGTGCTGAGAAAGGCAGACCTTACTCTGATAAAATGAATAATATTATTTTAAACTTATCAAATGGTATATCTGACATTGATAACGCTCCGAAACTTTTATCTGGTACTGGAGAAGATAAAGTGCATCTATGTGTAGTAATGACATCAGATAGAGGTCTTTGCGGAGGTTTTAATACAAATATTATTAAAAAAGCTAAACTATATTTTCAAAAAATTTTAGATGAAGGAAAAACTTTAAAAATTATTACAGTGGGAACTAAAGGGTATGACCAACTAAAACGTCTATACGGTGATAATATTATTCAAAGGATATCTTTTAAAGAATCAAAAAATATTAATTATTTTGATGCTGATAAAGTCGGTAAGATAGTTATTGAAAAATTTGAAAAAAAAGAATTTGATGTATGTGCAATTTTTTATAACCAATTTAAGAATGTAATTACTCAAATACCACAAGAACAACAAATTATTCCTTTAAAAACATCTGAAAAAAATGAAAATTCATCAGAGGATAACTATGAATTTGAACCCGAAGAAGATGAGATATTGAGCAACTTGTTACCTAAAAATATTTCAACTCAGATTTTTAAAGCGATGTTAGAGAATTCAGCTAGCGAGCAAGGTTCAAGAATGAGTGCAATGGATAATGCAACCAGAAACGCAGGTGAAATGGTTGACAAACTTACTATTGAGTATAATAGAAGTCGTCAGGCAGCAATTACTAAAGAGTTAATAGAAATAATTTCAGGAGCAGAAAGTTTATAATTATGAGAAAAGGACAAATAACACAGATAATTGGGGCGGTAGTAGACGTAAAATTTGAGGGAGAACTACCAGAAATTTTAACTGCATTAGAGTGCGATAACGGTGGAAATAGATTAGTTTTAGAAGTTGCTCAACACTTAGGGGAGTCAAGTGTCAGAACAATTGCAATGGATGCAACAGAAGGTCTTAAAAGAGGAGACGAGGTAACAGACACAGCTGCTCCAATTAAAGTTCCAGTAGGGCCAGAGACTCTTGGAAGAATTATAAATGTGATTGGTGAGCCTATTGATGAAAGAGGAGAAGTAAAAAGTTCAGATAACTGGCCAATTCATAGAGCTGCACCAGAATTTAATGATCAATCAACAGAAACTGAAATACTTGTTACAGGAATAAAGGTTATTGATCTTTTAGCACCCTATGCAAAAGGTGGTAAAATTGGTTTATTTGGTGGAGCCGGAGTTGGTAAAACTGTTTTAATTATGGAATTGATTAACAACGTTGCAAAAGCTCATGGTGGATTTTCTGTTTTTGCAGGAGTGGGAGAAAGAACTAGAGAGGGAAATGACCTCTACCATGAAATGATAGACTCAGGTGTTATTAAAACTGATGGGGAAGGTTCTAAAGCAGCATTAGTTTATGGACAAATGAATGAACCTCCAGGTGCAAGAGCGCGAGTTGCTTTAACTGGATTAACTGTTGCAGAGTATTTTAGAGATCAAGAAGGTCAGGATGTGTTATTCTTCGTTGATAATATATTTAGATTTACACAAGCAGGATCTGAGGTCTCTGCATTGCTTGGTAGAATACCTTCAGCTGTAGGATATCAACCAACATTAGCAACTGATATGGGTAACTTACAGGAAAGAATTACAACAACGAATAAAGGTTCAATTACATCTGTTCAGGCAATTTATGTTCCTGCAGACGACTTAACTGACCCTGCACCTGCAACTTCATTTGCTCACTTAGATGCAACAACGGTACTTTCTAGACAAATTGCTGAAATTGGAATTTACCCAGCGGTAGATCCATTAGACTCAACGTCTAGAATTTTAGATCCTAGAATAGTTGGTGACGAACATTATAGAGTTGCTAGAGAAGTACAAAAAGTTCTGCAAACTTATAAATCTTTACAAGATATTATCGCAATTTTAGGTATGGATGAATTGTCAGAAGAGGATAAATTAGTTGTTGCTAGAGCTAGAAAAATACAAAGATTTCTTTCTCAACCTTTCTTTGTAGCAGAAGTATTTACTGGCTCGCCAGGTAAGCTTGTAGATTTAGAGTCAACTATCAAAGGCTTTGATGCTATTTGCAAAGGTGAATATGATCACTTACCAGAAGCTGCATTTTATATGGTTGGCACTATTGAAGAAGCTATTCAAAAAGCTGAGAGTTTAGCTAACGAAGCTGCTGCATAATGAGCGAAGAATATTCTGTAGAAATAGTAAACCCTGAAAAATCATTTTTATCAAAAAATGATGTCACCGAGGTAGTTGTCCCTGCATTTGAAGGTGAGATAGGGATTTTAAAAGACCATATTTCTATTATTTCTTTCTTAAAACCGGGAATAATTAAAATATTTTCAAAGTCTGGCGAGGAAAGTTTTTATGTAAATGATGGAATAATTGAATTTAAAGATAATAATCTTTCTATACTTACAAGTCTTATTTTAAATTTAAAAGACATTGATAAAGAAAAAATTTCAGAAATTCAGAAATCTGCCGAGGAAGAACTTAATAAGTCTGATATAAATGATCAGGAAAAATATTTGCTTGATCAAAAACTTGAAGTATTAAAATCAATTAACTAAAATTTTTTTTACTTCTTCTTGAATTTTTTCGTATACATGTAGTTTAAATTCTACCACAAGTTCAGTAATTTTATCTGGATCTACCCATCTCCATTCAAGAAATTCTGGATGTTTTGTATTAATATTAATTTCTTTTTCTTCACCATTAAATCTCATTATATACCATTGTTGTTTTTGACCTTTAAATTTACCTTTCCAAATAATTCCTAATAATTCATTTGGTAAGTGGTAGGTAAGTAAGCCATCAATTTTTTTAATTAAACTTACTGATTTAATACTAGTTTCTTCTTTTAATTCTCTAATTGCAGCCTCATAAAAGTCTTCACCCTTATCAACCCCACCTTGTGGCATTTGCCAAAAGTTTTTTTTATTATCTATTCTTTTTGCAACAAAAATTTTATTTTCTTTATTTAAAACAACTATCCCAACACCACTTCTAAGTGGTAAATTTTTATATTTCTCTTTCATTTTAGCCGTTTAAAAGCTCTAGAGCGAATTGAAGTTGATTGTCTGTATCAGTATTAAACCTAAAGTCATCAGATCCTTCAGCTACCTCAATATCAGGCGAGACACCTATTTCTGATATAGATTTTCCTGATGGAAGATAATATTTAGATACAGTCAATCTTATTGCACCTTTATTTTTGAGAGGAATGATTGATTGTACAGAGCCTTTACCATAGCTATTTTCTCCAATTATTATTGCTCTTTTGTGATCCTTTAGCGCCCCTGCTACAATTTCAGATGCAGATGCTGAACCATAATTTATTAGTACAACAATTGTATCTCCATCTAATATATCACCTTTTCTTGCAAAGAATTTTCTACTTTCATATTTTCTTTTACTTTTTGTTGAAACAATTTCTCCACTATCTATAAAAAAATCTGTAATTTTAATTGCCTGAGAAAGTAGTCCACCAGGATTATTTCTTAAATCTAAAATATAATTTTTAACATTTTCATTTTTTTTAAACTCTTTAATTTTGTCTCTAATTTGACCACTACTGTTTTCATTAAAAGAAGTAAGTCTTAAATAACCAGTTTGATTACCTAATATCTCAGATTTTACTGATGAAACTTTAATTTTTTCTCTAGTAATATTAAAAACTAATGCCTTTCGTTCACCCCTTCTTCTAACTGTTATTTCAATATCTGATCCAACAGGACCCCTCATTATGTCAACTGCTTCACTTAAAGATTTACCTTGAACCTGAATATCATTAATTCTTACTATATAATCACCAGCTTTAACTCCTGCTTCAGCCGCAGGCGAATCATCCATTGGTGTTATTACCTTTATTACTCCAGCTTCCATGCTCACTTCAATTCCTAGTCCTCCAAATTCTCCACTCGTTTCTGTTTGCATATTTTGATAAGAGTCTGGTGACATATAAGCAGAATAAGGATCTAAGGATTGAAGAACACCATTGATTGCAGCATCCATTGCATCACTTTGGTTTACCTCATCAACAAATTCTTTATTAATTTTATCTAAGACTTCTGAAAAAACATCTATTTTTTTATAAATATCATTCTCTTCTGATACGGCAACAATACTAGTTACAAAAAAATAAATAAATAATGATAAAAAATATGTTTTAAGTTTTTTTATCATATAATTACTTTTTCTTTAGGAATTAATTCCGACCATATTTTTTCTAATTCATAAAATTTTCTTTTTTCAGGATTGAAAATATGAATAATAAGATCAATTCCATCTACAAGTTTCCAATCACTACTTTCTCTTCCTTCGATTTTACAATTGCTTACACCATTTTTTTTTAAGTATTCATATACTTGCTCTGATAAAGCTTGGATATGTCTTGAAGACGTTCCGCTAGCGATTATCATTTGATCTGCTATTGATGATTTTCCATCTAAATCTATTGAAACAATATCTAGAGCTTTATTTGCATCTAAGAGATTTACCACATCTTTGTGAAGAGTAGAGATTTTGTCCATTAATTAATAAAAGAGTATCAAATTTTTCTTAATTTAGAAGATGAAATATTGACCTTATTAAAATTAATAAATTTTAAGCTTTTCTTACTATACTTTTTAAAGCTTCTAGAAGTTAATGATTTAGACTTATATCTGTCTCTATCAAATACTAGAATGTTACAAAGAGATGAAATTAAATCAGAATTTTTCCATTTATGAAAATTAATCAAACTATCTGCTCCCATTATGAAATAAATATCAGTCTTTTTATTATTTTTTTTAATATACTTTATCAGGTCAATTGTTCTATTTGATTTAATTTTATCCTCAAAATATTTTACTTTTATAAACGGATTTTTTTGAGAAATTTTTTTTGCAAAATTTATTCTTTTATCTAAACTTAAACTACTTTTCTCTTTAAATGGATTTTTTTTGGTAACCGCCCAAATAATCTTATCAATATCGTATCTTTTTTTTGCCTCTTTAGAGATACTTAAATGTCCTTTATGTGCTGGATCAAAGGTACCTCCAAGAATACCAATTTTTTTTTTATTTCCTTGTTTGTCCAGATCCATATATCTCATATTTGTAACTAACAAGCTGGTTTAGTCCAACAGGACCTCTTGGTGGAAGTTTGTTTGTTGAAATTCCAACTTCACCTCCAAAACCAAATTCTCCTCCATCAGCATACTGTGTTGAAGAATTGTGAATAGCAATCGAACTTTTAATATTTTTTATAAAAAATTTTGCAGAAATTTTATTATTTGTAATTATCGCGTCAGTATGCATTGTTCCATATTTATTAATATGATTTACTGCATCATTAATATTATTTACTAGTTTTACAGAAATTTTTGCAGATAAATGTTCTTTCGACCATATTTTATTATTTGCTAATCTTGAATTTCCGTTAAACAATTTAGAAATTTTTCTATCAGCATAAATAGAACAACCTCTCTTAGTGAGTTCATTTAATATCTCATCTACATTTTTAGATTTATTTTTATGTATTAAAAGTGTCTCGGTAGCTCCACAAATACTAGTATTACGCAATTTAGCATTGATTAATATTTTTTTTGCCATTGAAAGATTTGCATCTTTATCAATATAAGTATGACATATACCTTCAAGGTGTCCAATGACAGGAACAGACGATAAATCTCGAACTTTTTTTACAAGACTTTTTCCACCTCTTGGAATAATAACATCTATATATTTTGACATTTTTGACAGCATGTAGTCGACCAATTTTCTATTTTTATTCTCTATAAACTGAACAAAGTTCTTATTTATTTTGTATTTTTCTAATGATTTTCTAAAAAGATTAGCTAAAATTTTATTACTAAAGTAAGCCTCTGACCCTCCTCTTAATATTACGCAGTTCCCAGATTTAAAACAAAGTGTAGATACATCCGAAGTCACATTTGGTCTACTTTCATAAATTACACCAATAATACCTATCGGAATTGATACTTTCTTTAGTTTTAAACCGTTTGGTCTTTTCCAGGTTTCTATATCAACATCTACTGGATCCTTAAATTTTGCAATAGTTTCAATTGATTTAATAATTGAGCTTATTTTGTCATTATTAAGAGCAAGTCTTTTAACTAAATTTTCTTTTAGTTTTTTAGATTTGGCTATTTTTATATCTTTTGTGTTCTCTACTAAAATTTTATTTTGGTTTTTTTTAATAAGTTGAATGTAATAATTTAATACTTTATTTTTTTTTTTATTACTTATTTTGTTTTGAAAAGCAACTTTCGCATTTGTACCGATTTTTTCTAAGTTTTTACTCATTTGATTAATACCATATCATCTTTATGAATAACTTCTGATTTTGAAATATAACCTAAAATATCATTTATTTTATTAGAGTGCTTCCCTTTAATTTTCAAGATTTCATCCGAAGAGAAACTGCTTAATCCTCTAGCAAATTCGGTCATATTGTTGTTTAGGATTTTGATATGATCACCTTTGCTAAAACTGCCTTGAACATCTTTAATCCCCGCGGCTAGTAAACTTTTCCCATTATTCAAAGCTAAAAATGCACCTTCATCAATAATTATTTTTCCCTTTGGAGAAACTGAGCTTATTATCCACTTTTTTCTCGCATCTAATTTTGAAATTTTAGGCAAAAACCAAGTACATATATTTTCAGTTAAAATTTTTTGAATTGGTCTATTTATTAAGCCATTAGCAATCGCCATATGGCATCCTGAGAATTGACAAATTTTAGCAGCATCAATCTTCGTTTTCATTCCACCAGATCCAAATTCTCCAGATTTATTTGTTGCTAACTTTTCTACATTTTGGTCAATATTTTTAATTTCACGAATTAATTTAGCTTTTTTGTCTAACTTTGGATCTTTAGAGTAAAGACCACTTACGTCAGATAATAAAATTAAACAATCTGCACTTGATATTTGTGCAACCCTAGAAGCTAGTCTGTCATTATCACCATACTTAATCTCAGAAGTGGCTATACTATCATTTTCATTTACTATTGGAATAAAACCAAGTCTAAATAAATTCTCAAAAGTCCTTTTTGCATTAATTGCCCTTCTTCTTTTTTCTGTATCTTCAAGTGTTAACAAAATTTGAGAAAGATTGATTTTTGACTTATTAAAAGTTTTTTTAAAAAGATTCATTAACTCAATTTGGCCAATTGACGCTACTGCCTGACTTTTATCAAGTTTCAATTTTTTTTTACTTAATTTTAATTTTTTACATCCTAAAGCAATCGCTCCTGAGCTAACCACAATTATATTTTTTTTTAATTTTTGTAGATGTAGAATATCTTTTGCAAATTCTGATAACCATTTTTCTCTGACAATTTTTTTGTCATTAATCAATAAAGATGATCCAATTTTTATAACAACAGTCTTTGAGTCTTTAAGATACATAATTAAGCAATGTTGATTTAATATCAGATACTGATTTTTTATCGAGTGTTGATGTTGTAAAAGTGGATTTCTTGATAATTTTTTCAAATTCTTTTATTTTTTCTTTTATTTCATTCTCATCAATTAGGTCTATTTTGTTAAACACTATTATTTCCTGCTTTTTTAATAGCTCTGAACTATATTTACCCATTTCATCCCTCACTTGAAGATATGAGTTAATTAAATCATTTTCTGATATATCAATTAGATGCAAAAGCGTTTTGCATCTTTCAATATGTTTTAAAAATTTAATTCCTAATCCTGTTCCTTGATGTGCTCCTTCAATTAATCCTGGAATATCTGCTAAAGTTATCTCTTTATCGTCGTACATTGCGACACCTAGATTTGGATTTAAAGTTGTAAATTTATAATTTGCAATTTTAGGGGTGGCACTTGTTAATGATGCTAATATGCTAGATTTTCCTGCATTGGGTAATCCAATGATACCAATATCAGCGATTGTCTTAAGTTGTAAATAAATCCAGAATTCTTCTCCTACTGTACCTTTGGTAAATTTCTTTGGAGCTCTATTAGTTGATGATTTAAACCTTGTGTTACCAAAACCTCCTTTACCACCTAAAGCTGCAACAAATTTTTCATTTTCCTTCTTAAAATCAAATATCAGGGTTTTATTGTCTTCCTCAAATACTTGTGTTCCAACCGGTACTTTTAAATGTAAATCTTCTCCTCCTCTTCCTGTTTTATTTTTCCCACTTCCATCTCTACCTCTCTCAGCTTTAAAATGCTGTTGATATCTAAAATCAATTAGTGTGTTTAAATTTCTCTCTGACACAATAATAATAGAACCACCTTTCCCTCCATCACCTCCATCAGGTCCTCCAAATTCTATAAATTTTTCTCTTCTAAAACTAGGAGAACCAGATCCACCGTCTCCAGCTTTTATAAATATCTTGACTTGATCTAAAAATTTCATGATTTTACAGAATTAATTAGCTGTTTACTAATTAGGCTTTACTGATACGTAAGTTCTGTCTGATTTGCTTTTTTTAAAAACAACTTTTCCTTTAACAACAGAAAAAATTGAATGGTCTTTACCCATTCCAACATTTTCTCCAGGAAAAATTTTAGTGCCTCTTTGTCTGACAATAATATTTCCAGGTATTACTAATTCACCACCATATTTTTTCACACCCAGTCTACGGCCCGCACTATCTCTTCCATTTCTTGATGATCCACCTGCTTTTTTTGTTGCCATAAATTACCTATTTATTTTGAAGCCTCAGTTTTTTCTTCTTTAACTTCTTTAACCACAACTTCACTTTTTTTCATCTTTTCAGCCTCTGATAAAACTTTACCATCTTTTGAAAAAATTTTGTTAATTCTTATTAGTGAAAACTGTTGTCTGTGTCCGTTTTTACGTCTCGAATTTTTTCTTCTTCTTTTTTTGAAAATTAGAACTGTTCTTTCTTTACCATTTTTTAATAATTCAGCTTCCACTTTTGCACCGCTTACAGTTGGTTCACCTAACTCAATACTCTTGTCATCACCGTAAGCTAAAATATCTTTAAATTCCACTTTGGTTTCTGGACTTGAATTAGCTAATTTTTCTATTTTAAGTATTTCACCAGCTGAGACTTTGTACTGTTTTCCACCTGTTTGTATAACTGCGTATGACATTAATAATTCTAGTTTTTAATTATCAGCAATATAATCAGGGCCTTATTTTAGTCAAGCTGAATAAGCTAGAAATTATCCTTTAAATCTCTCAATTTTGAAAAGTTTTCAACGTTTTTTGATCTTAAAAAAATATTGGTTTGTAGTTCTTCTTCAAGAGTCGAGGGTATAGTTGGTCTTCCTTTGGCTATCTGATTTTTTAAGGACTCAATTTTGGAAATTAGTCTTTTGTTACCTGGGTCATACTTTAAGCAAAAATCTGAATTTTTTAATGTATATTCATGTCCACAATAAATTTCTGTATTTAACGGCAAACTCTTTATTAATTGTAAGGAATTAAACATTTCTTCATGAGTGCCCTCAAATACTCTTCCACAACCCAATGAAAACAATGTATCTCCTGAAAATAAAGCATTTTCTTTGAAAAAATAAAAACATACATGGCCCAAAGTATGTCCTGGAATATGAAAAACTTTGGCTTCGAATATACCATCTTTCCAAATTTCATCTTTTTTTACCAATATATCTATTTCAGGTATTCTATGTTTATCCTGATCAAAACCAATAACTTTGGCATTATATAATTTTTTAAGCTCTTTATTACCCCCTACGTGATCATAATGATGGTGAGTATTCATTATAAATTTTAATTTTAAGTTGAGAGTTTCAAGTTTATTGACAACTGGTTTTGCTTCACTAGGATCTATCACAACCGCACATCTATTGATTTCATCAATTAATAAATACGAAAAATTATCTTCTAAACATTTTATAATTTCTATTTTCATTTTATTTCTCCAATAAAAAAATCCCTAATTCAGATATTAGGTTTTTATATTTCAAATTTGAAGGAGTAATTTTTGAAGTTTTTTGTCCATTTAAAGAAATTGTTTTAAAAATATTTATTCCTTTATTATTACAAAAATTATAAAAGTCTTGAATTGTACACATATGTAAATTTGGAGTATTATACCATTCATATGGCAAATTCTTAGTAATTGGCATTTCTCCTTTAAAAAGTAAATCTACCCTAATTTTCCAATGTCCAAAATTTGGAATGGTTACAATAACTTTTTTTCCTACTCTTAATAAATCTTTAATTACATTCTCTGGACTCATGAAAGCTTGTAGTGTTTGACTTAGAATCACGTAATCAAAAGACAGATCTGGAAATTGTTTTAAGTCATACTCTGCATTACCTTCAACAACAGCTAAGCCGTTAGATAAACATTTTTTGACTTTTTCTTTAGAAATTTCAAGTCCTCTAACATCCACTATCTTATTTTTTAATAAATATTCCATCAAAATCCCATCACCACATCCAACGTCAAGGACTCTTGATTTTTCATCAATTAATTTGGATATAACTTTAAATTCTTCTTTCATTTATATTTATATAAGTAGTGCTTAAGTAGTTTTTTATAGTGCTTAAAAAATCAGGTACATCTAATAAAAAAGAGTCATGACCTTTGTCAGTTTTAATTTCTACAAAACCAACATCGGCTCCTATAGCATTTAGTGCAATTACAATATCTTTATTTTCTGAAGTTGGGTATAACCAATCTGAAGTAAATGAAATAATAAAAAATTTTGTCTTACTCTCTTTAAAAGCTTTAGAAAGATTACCACCATGTTGTTTTGTCAAATCAAAGTAGTCCATTGCTCTAGTAATGTATAAGTAGCTATTCGCATCAAATCTATCCACGAAAACAGAGCCTTGATATCTTAAATAACTCTCAATTTGAAAATCAGCATCAAATCCAAATTTTAAATCTGATCTTTCTTGCAGATTTCTTCCAAATTTTTCTTGTAGTCCTTTTTTTGATAAATACGTAATATGTGCAGCCATCCTGGCAACAGCCAAACCTTTATCTGGATTACTTATCTTTCCGTCATATAAACCATCCTTCCAATTTGTATCTGACATGATTGCTTGTCTTCCAAGCTCATTGAAAGCAATATTTTGAGCTGAGTGACTAGCTGTACAAGCAATCGGTAAAGCAACCTTAGCCTTGTTTGGAAAGTTTGACACAAATTGTAATACTTGCATTCCACCCATAGAACCACCAGCTACTGCAAATAATCTTTCTATTTTGAAATGATCTAAAAGATTGTGTTGAGCATTAACCATATCGTTTATTGTAATAACAGGAAAATTCGTTCCTATTGGTTTGTTGGTTTTAGGATCAATAGTTCCTGGTCCATATGAACCCATACAACCACCAATAACATTTGCACAAATTACGAAAAATTTTTCAGTATCAAAAGCCTTACCTGGACCAACTGCATAATTCCACCAGCCTTCTTTATTTGTTACTGGATTTTGACCGGAGGCAAATTGATCTCCTGTTAATGCATGAAAAACAAGTATGGCATTATCTTTTTTTTCATTAAGATTCCCGTAAGTCTCATAAGCTAGTGGAAAATTTGATATTTCCTTTCCACAATCAAGTTTAAGAGGTTGCTTAATAGTTATACTTTTTATTTTATCAAAATTACTCATAATATTTTTGCTGATGTGAATTGTGAGAAAAAAAACTTATTTAGCAGGTTTTTTATAGCGCTCGCAATTCAGTTAAATCAGCGCAAAAACGTTTTATAAGATAGCTTTTTGGATGTCAATTTTTTTAGAATTATTGATTGTATTATCTAATTATCTGACTATTTATTAATAAAATTTAACATCATGAATACCCCAATATTTAGAAAAATAACTCTCCAAGCTTATAAACCAGGAAGATCATTTTTAAATAAAAGAAAAAAAATAATTAAATTATCAGCAAATGAATCTGCCTTAGGTATGAGTAAAAATGCTCAAAGAGTAATAAAAAAAGCTAGTGATAACATCTCTAAATATCCAGATGGAAAATTCAAAGATTTAACTTCTATAATTTCAAAAAAATATAATTGTAATCAAAGCCAAGTGATTTGTGGATCTGGATCTGATGAAATTATTCAGATGTTATGTCAACTATTTTTAAATAAAGGAGATGAGGTAGTTGTACCAGAATTTAGTTTTTTGATGTATAGAATTTATGCCCAAATAGTGGGAGCCAAGGTTGTATTTTCCAAAGAAAAAAATTTTAAAGTATCAAATAATGAAATTTTAAAAAAAGTATCAAAGAAGACTAAAATCGTATTTCTAGCAAATCCTAACAACCCCACAGGTACATATATTTCTAAAAAACAATTATTAGATTTAAGAAAGTGTTTAAATAAAAAAATATTATTAGTCGTTGATGACGCTTATTTTGAATACATGCTTAACAAAGATTACAAATCAGGTTTAGAACTTTTCAAAAATAAAAATAATGTATTTATACTAAGAACTTTCTCTAAAATTTACGGACTTGCATCTTTAAGAGTTGGGTGGGGATACGGAAGTAAAAAAATAGTAGACGCTTTATATCAAATTAAACCACCATTTAATGTAAATAAGATAGCCCAGGTATGCGCTGTAGAGTCTTTGAAAGATAAAAGCTTTATTAAAAAGTCTATAAAACATAATTTGGACTGGGCAAAAAAAATACAAAATAAAATGAATTTTTACAATATTAAAACAAATGAAATTGGACCAAATTTCTTCCTTTTAGATTTTAAAAATTGTAAATATTCAGCAAATTTTGTAGAAAAAAAACTTGAAGCTTCAGGAATAATTCTTAGGGAAATGAATTCGTATGGAATTAAAAATTGTTTGAGACTTACTATAGGAAATAATTACGAGAATAACTTGTTGCTTAATAAATTAAAAAAAATTTTTAAAAATGTTTAAAAAAATTTTAATAATTGGTTGTGGACTTATAGGTTCTTCAATTTTAAGAGGTTCGATAACTAAAAAAATCTCTAAACATTATTTTGTTTATGAAAAATCAGATAAAAATATTCAAAAGATAAAAAAAATTAGTAATAAAATAAGAATTCTTAAAGTACTGGATGATAAACTATCTGATGTCGATCTAGTTGTACTTTCAACCCCAATGAGTGAATATGAGAAAATAATTCCTAATTTAAATAGGTATTTGAATAAAAATTGCTTAATTACTGACGTAAGCTCTACTAAAGAAAATATATTAAAATTGAAAAATAAAAAACTTTCAAAGTCTCTTGATTGGATCACTAGTCACCCAATTTCAGGTTCAGAGGTGAGTGGACCTGAGTACGGAACCAAAAATCTTTTTGTAAATAAATGGTGTGTCGTAGTAAATGACAAAAATAAAATAAAACAAAATAAATTATTTAAATTTTGGAAAAAATTAGGTTCAAAAGTAACTATTATGGATGCAAAAACTCATGATAAAATTTTTTCTATCACTAGCCATTTACCTCATTTAATTGCGTATAACTTGATAAAAACTGCACAAGATTTTCAAAAAAAACAAAAAAAAGATGTAATAAAGTTTAGCGCAGGAGGATTAAGAGATTTTTCAAGGATAGCTGCATCTAATGAAATAATGTGGAGAGATATTTTTTTTAATAATAAAAGAAATATAGTTAGTGCGATAAACTTATTTATTAATAATTTAAATTCATTTAAGAAAAATATAGAAAATTTAGACGATAGTACTTTGAGAAAGAAATTAACTAATTCCAAAAAGGTAAGAAAGCAAATACTAAATTTAAAACAAGATGTAGCAAAACCAGATTTCGGAAGAGAACAAAATTAAATTGATATAACTTTTAATATTTTTAAATTTGCAGTTCTCTCAATTAATTTAATAGTTTTCCTAATTGGCATTATTAATACTTTTTTTCTTGGACCGTATGCATGAATTAAATTATTTGAATTCAAACAAATTGCAACATGCCCCTTCCAAAAAATAATATCCCCCTTTTTGAAAACCTTTTTTTTAATAAATCCCTTTTTAACTTTCACTTGATCAATTGTATCTCTTGGAAAAAATTTATTATTATATTTATAAAATATTTGTAAT